>NZ_JAWOSZ010000003.1:0-545665 GCF_033338615.1 Vibrio sp. Vb1980 | reverse complement strand
GCCGCCAGCGTTCAATCTGAGCCATGATCAAACTCTTCAATTTAAGATTTTGTTCGGCTCAATGAATACTGAACATTCCTTTCGCTAATAAATAGCAGAAGTAATGTTTGAATTGACTGTGCTGAATCTTTCGATTCAATGGTCACTTCGTATCATTGAAACCTAATTTGAAGCCTAAGCTTCTAATTGGATTATCATCAACGAGTGCCCACACAGATTGATAGGTCTATATTTTTAAAGAGCACACTTCGAAGTTCTCTTCAAAGTGGACGGCTATTTTAGCTAGATAACTTATCGTGTCAAACACTTTTTTAAGTTATTTATCTGCGAGTTAATTTTAACTCACTAACCGTAGTTGTTTAGGTTCCGCTTCACTTGCTTTCCCGTGACAACGGAGGCGCATTATAGGGAGTTCATTAAAGAACACAAGTGCATTTTTTAAAAAAACTCACCTTTTTAGTTTATTCGTATAGAAAACAGACAAAAGACTCTAAAAAACTATAGAAAAGGGGCCAAACGGCCCCTTTAGTGTGATTTTTATCTCAATTTTACTGTATCCATACAATTATTGATGAGCACAAATTTGGTCATTAGTAACAATTAGCTGCACTGTCTTGTCTGGAACGATTTCACCAGAAAGAATTGATTTGGCTAACGGGTTCTCGACATTCTGCTGAATTGCACGTTTTAAAGGACGCGCACCATACACAGGATCGAAACCAACTTGAGCGATCAAATCGAGTGCTTTGTCGGAAACTTCTAGTTGATAGCCTTTCTCCTCTAGTCGTTTCGCCAAACGTTCCAATTGAATAGAAGCAATGGACTTAATGTGCTCTTGACCAAGTGGATGGAACACCACGATTTCGTCAACACGGTTCAAGAACTCTGGGCGGAAGTGTTTGCTAACCACATCCATCACTTCACTCTTGATACCTTGATAGTCTAATGTTGCGAAATTCTCTTGGATACGAGATGAACCCAAGTTAGATGTCATGATCACAACCGTATTACGGAAGTCAACAGTACGACCTTGACCATCCGTTAAACGCCCATCATCGAGAACTTGCAGCAGAATGTTAAATACATCCGGATGCGCTTTCTCTACTTCGTCTAACAAAATTACCGAATACGGCTTGCGACGAACCGCTTCAGTTAAGTAACCACCCTCTTCATATCCGACATAGCCTGGAGGAGCACCAACCAACCTTGCCACTGAGTGTTTCTCCATGAACTCAGACATATCGATACGGACCATCGCATCTTCACTGTCGAACATAAAGCTCGCAAGTGTCTTACAAAGCTCTGTTTTACCCACACCAGTTGGACCTAAGAATAAGAAGGAGCCAATTGGTCGGTTTGGATCAGAAAGCCCAGCTCGACTACGACGAATGGCATTCGATACAACAGAGACCGCTTCGCTTTGCCCTACCACACGATTATGCAGCACGTCTTCCATACGAAGTAGTTTCTCTTTTTCCGCTTCTAGCATCTTGGATACCGGAATGCCGGTTTGCTTAGAAAGTACTTCTGCAATCTCGTTGTCGGTTACTTTATTACGCAATAGCGTCATTTCCTGCATTTCAGCTTGGGTTGCAAGATCTAACTGCTTCTCAAGTTCAGGAATACGACCATATTGAAGCTCCGACATACGGTTTAGATCACCAGCTCGGCGAGCAAACTCCATGTCCATACGAGCTTGTTCAAGCTCAGACTTAATATGTTGAGTACCAGAAAGAGCTGCTTTTTCTGTATTCCAAACCTCTTCTAGTTCAGCGTACTCACGTTCTTTTTCATTGAGTTCTTCATTAAGCGCTTTCAAACGCTTTTCACTCGCTTCATCGTGCTCGTTACTTAGTGCTTGCTGCTCAATTTTGAGTTGGATGATTTTACGCTCAAGCTTATCCAAGGACTCCGGCTTAGAGTCAATTTGTAAACGAATGCTTGAAGCCGCTTCGTCGATTAAGTCGATCGCTTTATCCGGCAACTGACGGTCGGAGACATAGCGATGTGACAAACTCGCCGCAGCAACAATCGCTGGGTCGGTAATTTCGACGTGATGATGAAGCTCATAACGCTCCTTCAAGCCACGTAAAATCGCCACGGTATCCTCAACGGTCGGCTCATCCACCAGCACTTTTTGGAAACGACGTTCTAATGCTGCATCTTTTTCGATGTACTGACGATATTCATCCAATGTTGTTGCGCCAACACAGTGCAGCTCACCACGAGCTAATGCCGGTTTTAGCATGTTGCCCGCATCCATTGAGCCTTCACCTTTACCAGCACCGACCATAGTGTGTAGTTCATCAATGAAGAGGATGACGTTGCCTTCTTCTTTAGCAAGTTCATTCAATACTGATTTTAAACGCTCTTCAAATTCACCACGGTATTTCGCGCCAGCAACCAGTGCGCCCATGTCTAATGACAGCACACGGCGACCACGCAAACCTTCAGGTACTTCATTGTTAACTATACGCTGCGCTAAGCCTTCAACAATTGCTGTCTTACCTACGCCTGGTTCACCGATAATCACAGGGTTGTTTTTAGTACGACGCTGCAATACCTGAATAGTACGACGGATTTCATCATCACGGCCGATAACCGGATCCAATTTACCTTGCTCTGCACGTTCGGTAAGGTCTATGGTGAACTTTTCCAATGCTTGACGAAGCTCTTCTGCATTCGGATCATTGACCTTTTGACCACCTCTGATCTTTTCGATTGCCTGGCTGACTTTTTGCTCCGTTAAGCCGATCTCTTTGAGTAATTGCCCCAATGGTCCGCGATCTTCTAAAGCGGCAAGCAGGAAGACTTCAGACGAGATATAGGAGTCTTGACGCTTTTGCGCCACTTTGTCACACAGGTTAAACAATGTGCCCATCGAGCTAGAGAGCTGAACATCCCCACCGATGCCACTGACTTTTGGTAATCGATCTAACATTTCACTCAATTTAGAGCGTAAATGCGTTACGTCCACATCCAGCATAGTAAGCAATGGACGAATTGGACTGCCATTTTGATCAAGCAAAGCCACCATGAGGTGAACTGGCTCGATATATTGATGATCGCGCCCTAACGCTAGTGATTGAGCATCAGAGATAGCGATTTGAAACTTACTTGTGAATCGATCAAGACGCATATCTACCTTCCTAACCTCAACTAAAGGAAATTCTTTTGACAGTTAGAAAGATGGATACTCAGAGGAGGAATTTCAAGGGAGTGAATGAATAAAGATAGCTTTGCAAAAATAGTAGTATGCATCTTAGCGCTTTGGTGCTTATAGCTAGTCTTCGATCCAAATAAAGGTTGCTTGTCGACCAGTCTTACCATCACGGCGATAAGAGTAAAAAGAGGCTTTATCTTGGTAAGTACAAAGTCCAGAATCAAACACTTGTGTCACACCAGCTCGGTTTAAACGTTGCGTTGCCAGCACCGACATGTCAGCAAACCATTTACCGTCGGTATCGCGTGGAGCAAATGCTTGATTCGCCTGTGAATCAAAATCAACAAAAGCTTGCAGAACATCTTCACCCACTTCGAAGGCTTGAGGGCCAATGGCGGGGCCAAGCCACGCTATCACTTCACCAGAAAACAACGCTAACGCATTTTCGACAATGCCATTTGCTAAGCCACGCCAACCTGCGTGAACAGCGGCTACTTGCGTACCTTGTGTATTAGTCAATAATACAGGTAAACAGTCGGCGGTCATCGCTGAACAAACAACATGGCTTGAAGAAGTAAATACACCATCCGCATCAAGCACCTGTGTTGTTGGTTCATTTACTTGAGCCACAACGGTTGAATGCGTTTGGTTTAACCAGATTGGCGCATTTGGCATGCTTGCCTGTTGCGCCAACCAAGCTCGGTTCTTCTCTACTAAAGACAAATCATCCCCAACGTGAGTACCTAAATTTAGCCCTTGGTAAGGGCCTGTCGAAAATCCGCCTATGCGTGTTGAGGCGAAAGCTTTGACATTTTTAGGCGCTGGCCAATTCGGAATGATCGTCTTCATATTAGAATTCTTCCGGTAAGCCGTGCTCTTCTGTATCTTGACGAAGCGCTTCAGTCATCACAACCATGTCATCAGGCACTGGAGCATGAAACTCAAGAACTTCGCCCGTAATTGGGTGCTCAAAGCGCAGCATTACTGCGTGCAATGCTTGGCGATCGAAACCCCGGATCATTGCCGTTAGCTCTTCAGACGCACCTGTCGGGATGCGAGCACGTCCACCATATGCAATATCACCGAGCAACGGATGCTGAAGGTAAGACATGTGCACACGAATCTGGTGCGTACGACCCGTTTCTAGACGCAAGCGAATACGCGTGTGTTCGCGGAAGCGTTCAGCAACACGGTAGTGCGTTACTGCTGGTTTGCCCATTGGTGCTACCGCCATAAGCGTGCGCTTAGTAGAGTGACGACCAATCGGTTGATCCACTTTACCGCCCGCAGTCATACGACCAATAGCGATCGCTTCGTACTCACGAGTAATATTACGTTTTTGCAGTGCGCGAACCAGACGAGTTTGTGCAGGAACGGTTTTCGCCACCACCATCAAACCCGTTGTGTCTTTATCCAAACGGTGCACGATACCTGCACGAGGTACTTCTGCAATATCAGGGTAATGATGCAACAACGCATTAAGCACAGTGCCATCAGGCGTACCAGCGCCCGGATGAACCACAAAGTCACGAGGTTTGTTGATAACGATAATATCTTCATCTTCATAGACGATATCTAGCGGGATATCTTGCGCTTCCCAGCGTTCTTCATCTTCTAACTCGGCTTGCAATGTAATTTCCTCGCCACCCATTACTTTGGTACGAGGTTTAGTGACAACTTCACCATCAACTTGAACTTTCCCATCAAGCAGCCACTCTTTTAGGCGCGAGCGAGAGAAGTCCGCGAATAATTCGGCGATAGCTTGGTCTAAACGTTGACCTAACTGGCTATCTTTTACGGTATTTGTTAATACAATCTGCTGAGCCATATCGAACTTTTTTAAAAACTGTGAGACTAATGCTCACGACTGTGAAAAAATAGACTATTACGTCATTGTATCTGTTACTGGAAAGAAAGTAACGGCAGCTTAAGAAATATTTAGATTCAAGGAACAGACTCCTGATATGAAACGTCAGACTTTAACAAGCCTTTTAGCGGTATCCCTTCTGTTTGGATGTGCAAGCAAAGAAGAAATCGTTCCTGATGTGCCGCCTTCGGAACTGTATGCAGACGCACAGATTTCTCTTCAAAGTGGTAATTGGCTTTCTGCAATTGAGAAACTGGAAGCATTAGACTCACGTTACCCATTCGGTGCCTACTCAGAACAGGTGCAGCTTGACCTAATCTATGCGTACTACAAAAACGACGACCTTGCTTTGGGCTTGGCAACCATTTCTCGCTTTATGCGTTTAAACCCAACCCATGAAAAGATGGATTGGGTGCTGTACATGCGAGGTCTAAGCCACATGGCGCAAGATCGTAACTTTATGCATGATTTATTCAGCGTAGATCGAAGCGATCGCGATCCTGAACCGGTAAAAAAAGCGTTTGATGACTTCAAAAAACTACTTCAACGTTACCCGAATAGCCCATATGCAGAAGATTCACAAAAACGTATGGTCGCGCTGAAAAACCGTCTAGCGAACTATGATTTAGCGACTGCTGACTTCTACCTTCGCCGTGAAGCTTGGGTCGCTGCTATTAATCGCAGCCAAGAGCTACAAAAAGCGTATCCAGACACAGAAGCTGCACGTAAGTCACTGACTATCCAGCTAGAGGCCTACAAGCAACTTGGTTTGGAAGACGCCGTAGCAAGAACTGAAAAGCTTATAGAGCTCAACCCTGTGAAGTAATTGAACTTGCTTTAAACTGAACCGCCACCGTTTTTACCGTGGCGGTTTTTTATTACTCTCAATAGTGTATTCAGCCCTTTCTTGATGATCTTCCTAGCTCCACATATGCTTAAAGTTCTCCTCCCCCCTTTATAAAAAGGATGTGAACGTGACGATATCTAAGCTTTGCGCAGTTATGCTGCTCCTATTGTCTGCTTCCGTTTGCGCACTGCAAATCTCGCCGCTCAAACAGCCTCCTTATACTGGGGACCTCGATGTCATCAAGGAGAAGAATGTACTGCGCGTCTTAGTTTCTGCTGATTTAGGCTTTTACTACATTGAGGGCGGCACACCAAAAGGCATAGGCGCGGAATTGCTGGCGCATTTCGAAAAAGACCTTCGTAAACTCAAACCAAAGCTTAACGTACAAATTATTCCTGTTGCCCGCGACCAGCTACTGCCAGCCTTAGAAAACGGTTCAGGTGACTTAGTTGTCGCCAACCTGACTATTACCGACACGCGCAAACAGAAAGTGGAGTTCAGTTCACCCATTCTCACTGACATTCAAGAGTGGGTAGTGACAAACAAAAGCACACCAACGATGACGAAAATCGAACAACTGAGCGGCAAAGAGATTTGGGTGCGCGCCAGCTCTAGCTACTTTGAAAGCATTCAGACACTAAATAAGAAACTAAACAAAAAAGGCTTACCGCCTGTTATCGTGCACTTTATTGAAGAAACACTTCAAGATTATGAGCTGGTCGGAATGCTCAACAATGGTTACGTCAAAGCCATTGTTCTCGATAGCCATAAAGCCAAGCTTTGGCTGAAAGTGATGGATGATATTCGGGTTCACAAAAAAATCCCTATCCGCAAAAATGGCAAAATTGCTTGGGCAATGCGAGAAAATAGTCCCAAATTAAAAGCCGTCGTGAATAAGTTCATCCAGAAGTCTCGCTCTGGGACACTACTCGGTAACGTTATTTACGGTAAATACATCGATAACACGGGATGGTTGAACAGAGCTCTTAACCCTAAGAAAATTGCTCAACTAGAAAAACTCGCAGCGCTATTTTCACGCTATGGTGAGAAATACGATATCGACTATTTACTGATCGCTGCAATCGCTTACAAGGAATCAGGATTTAATAACGACCTAGTTGGAAGCCGAGGTGCCGTTGGCATAATGCAAGTCCTACCCAGCACCGCTCAAGATCCGAATATCAATATCAAAAATGTTCGACAATTAGAAAACAACATTCATGCTGGAGTGAAATACTTAGCTTTTTTGCGTAAGCAGTACTTCAGTGATCCTGATATTACTGCACAAAATAAACTCTACTTTACATTGGCGGCTTACAATGCGGGCCCCGGCAATGTAGAGCGTATTCGTAAGCGTGCAGCCCAACAAGGTTACGATCCTAATGTTTGGTTTAATAACGTGGAAGTCGTTATGCGGAAAAGTTTAAGCTCAACGGTTGGGTACGTCACAAGCATTAATCGCTACTACATAATATACAAACAACTAGAAAGTTTGGACCAAGTCAAAAGTCTAGAAAGGGTTTCACTAGCCCCAAAAGACCCCATTTTCATGATACCGCTACGAAAAGTCAGCCAAATGCCAGACAGTAAAAAGCCGCTTGTACAGTAAGCGGCTTTTTAAATGGATTCATTGGAAAGACTCAGTGATCGTCATCACACCTTACGTGTAGTTAAATTTTAACCACCTCAAATATTAGGCCGTAAAACTTCCCTAAAAACGAGGCCGTTTTCAGCTGAGTACTCTATCCAATCTACGGATTTACTAACCGATAACAAGCAATTTCACGATAAATCTCAGAAGTTCTTGAGTGAGATCACATTCATTTTTCATCATAAAAAACCCGAGCAAAATAATGATCTGAATCACATTTTTTTATGCTTAAAGCGGTAATCTGAACTCAACCCATGAGGGATGCAACAGAGGAAAAACACTTATGACAATGAATATCACTGGCAAAAACATCGAAATCACCTCTGCAATCCGAGCTCATATTGAGAGCAAATTTAAAAAACTGGAGAAATGGCAAGTAGACCTAATTGGTTGCCAAGCAACTTTCAGTGAGGAACCAAACAAACAGAAGAAATTCGAAGCGGTTATCAAAGTTCCTAAAGGCCAGCTTATTGCCTCAGCAACTCACGAAGATCTTTACGCAGCTATCAACGAAGTGGAGCAAAAACTAGAACGACAATTGAACAAGCTGACCCACAAACCTGAAGCTCGACGTGCAAGTAAGCCTGAGCTAGTGGAAGAAGAAGAGTAAACTGAACAGATTGAGGAAATAGCGCCGAAAGGCGCTATTTTTTTGCTTGACGCTCTCCCCTGCCTTGCTTATTGTGTTTAAACACTCATAAATTAAGCACTATTTATGCATTTAACCTCACTGTTTATTTTTGACTTCTTTTTCCTCCCATAGTTGGAGGGGCGAACTCGTTTGTGAAAGAAAAGTCAAAAACAAACAGAAAGCCTCCCAAATCGGGAGGCTTTTTTATAAGGAAAGAATTGATGACTGACCAACCTATTTCCCTCGAAGAAATTCGTTTACGCTTGAATGAGTTGGATGACCAACTTCTCAGCTTATTGTCTGAGCGCCGTAAACTCAGCATTGAAGTAGCCAAAAGCAAAGTACAAACCTCAAAGCCTGTTCGCGACGCCGTCCGTGAACAGCAATTATTGGTCAAGCTGATTTCTAATGGCCAAGATAAATACGAACTTGACGCGCAGTACATCACTAAACTTTTCCATACCATCATTGAAGACTCAGTTCTGCTTCAACAAAGTTATCTGCAAAATCTCGTTAACCCACAGCAAAGCCGTAAGCCACTTGCTCGCGTCGCTTTTTTAGGAGCCAAAGGCTCTTATTCGCACTTGGCAAGTCGCGAATACTTCAGTCGTAAAAATACAGAGCTTATCGAGCTCAACTGCGAGCACTTTAAAGAAGTGACTCAAACGGTTGAATCTGGCCATGCTGATTATGGCGTTCTGCCAATCGAAAACACCAGCTCAGGCTCTATTAATGAAGTGTATGACTTACTACAACACACGACGCTTTACATCGTTGGAGAGCTGACTCAACCAATCGAACACTGCTTGGTTGCGAAAAAAGACATTCGTCTGGAAGATATTAAAACGCTGTATTCTCACCCTCAGCCACACCAACAGTGCAGTGAGTTTTTAAGCCGTATGAAAGGGGTAAAGCTGGAGTCCTGCGCGAGCACAGCAGATGCAATGCAGAAAGTCCAAGAGATGGATCGTGATGATGTGGCTGCAATTGGTAATGCATCAAGCGGTAAGCTATATGGCTTGCAAGCAATTCAAGGCAACATCGCAAACCAAACCGAAAACCATACTCGCTTTATCGTGGTTGCTCGTAAACCGGTTGAAGTTTCTACTCAGATTCCAGCAAAAACCACATTGATCATGTCGACCTCCCAAGAGGCAGGTTCATTGGTTGAAACACTATTAGTGCTGCAACGTTACGGCATCAATATGACCAAGCTAGAATCACGCCCAATTATGGGGAACCCGTGGGAAGAGATGTTCTACGTAGACTTGACATCACATCTTGCTTCGACAGAAATGCAACAGGCACTTGAAGAGCTAACAAAAATCACTAAACACTTGAAAGTATTAGGCTGTTACCCGAGTGAGAACGTAAAGCCTACGCAAGTAAAATTGAGTTAATAGACACCAGTGAGTAAAAAGATCATGGCAACCCAAAAAGTCGTAATCGCATCGCTAAACCTAGCCAAAATTAATGCAGTTCAAAGTGCATTTCGTAATGCATTTCCGCATCAAGAGTTCAACTTCGTTGGCATCAGTGTACCGAGTGAGGTCGCAGATCAGCCCATGACGAATGAAGAAACTCATCGTGGTGCGCTAAACCGCGTTAAAAACGCAAAAGTAGAGATGCCAAACGCGGATTACTATGTCGGTCTCGAAGCGGGAATTGAAGCAAACGTGACGTTTGCTTGGATGGTGGTTGAGTCAGAGACTCACCGCGGTGAATCTCGTTCTGCAAGCTTAATGTTGCCGCCAAAAGTCTTGGAAAAACTCAAGGATGCGAATGAGTTGGGAGATGTAATGGACGAAGTGTTTGGTACTGATAATATCAAACAGAAAGGTGGCGCTATTAGCCTGCTAACCCAAAACCAGCTAACTCGAAGCTCGGTCTATCACCAAGCCTTGATTCTGGCTTTAATTCCATTCACAAACCCTGAGCATTTTCCTTCAAATTTATAACACTCAGCCTAGTCTCTAGATACGCAAAAGGGCGGATATTTCCGCCCTTTGTAATACGTTATCTTAGTCACTTGTAACACCAAGGCCTAAAAGCAAATTGGATATACTGTCTACTTAGATACCGCAACTTGTTCTAACAAGACTTTCAACTTGTCTTTTTCTTCATCAGATTTCGACTTTAGTTCGTTAGAGCCACGAGTAATGGTGGCAATGCCCACACCAAGCATCTGACTGATCTGACGTTGAGATAATTCTCCTTTAAGAAGTTCGTTAATTATATTAACGCGTGATATTAATGACTCTCTCTCATCACGTGACATCAGCATAGTTAACAGCATGTCATCTTGCTGGGTGCCCATACTTGTTCGAATTAGCTCAATAATCTGTTGCCAGTCTTTATACTCGGGTTCGTGCGACATCAAGTTACCTCACTCAATACTTGGTATTGATCTCATGTTGATTCAATAACGCGCCATCGATACCCAAAAGATCACGATAGTATGTTTCAAACATCAAGATGTTTTGTACATAACCGCGCGTCTCTTTAAATGGAATTGCCTCAATAAAGGCATAAGCATCCACTTTTCCTTGGGTACGCTCTCGCCACGTTTTTACTCTGTTAGGACCTGCATTATAAGCAGCAAGAGCAAAAATACGATTATTATCGTAATCCTCTAATAAACCTTGCAAATAATGGCTACCAATTTCGATATTTTTTCCTACATTGTAGAGATCCTGCGTACCTTGATAACTCAACTTATATTTACGTGCCGTGTACTTCGCCGTTGCAGGCATGATCTGCATAAGACCACGAGCGCCAACTGGAGAGCGGGCTTCAACATCTAACGCACTTTCCTGTCGAGCGAGAGACATCATCGTGACGGGATCAATGTTGTGCTTTTTCGCATAAAAATTAAACCACCAGCGGTGTGCTATTGGGAACCTAAGTTCGATATTATCCCACATCTGCGCTTGGATACTCGCGGTCACCGTTAGGTTATGCCAACGTTTAAATGATGCATAAGCCGCCAACATCACCTTTTCATCTTTCCCTACGCGGCGCAGTAAGTGTGCCCATTCACTCTTCGCTGCTGCGATTTTATCCGTCGCGATCAACTCTTCGATACGAGCTAGCGAGTCTTGATAGGGTTGAACAACTTTCTTGTCCAACTTAACCGTATGCGTTGGGTATTTGATTGATTGCCCGATTGCATTGGCGGCAGCCACACTGTAGAAGTTTCGTTGCCCAAGCAGAGTTGCTAAACGCTGTTTCCCCGCGATGTCATCACCTAACGCTATTTCACTTCTTCCAAGCCAATATTGCCAGCGTAGCGTGGCTTGTTCTTCTTTATTTAGAACAGCAATCCACTCTTGTACGCCTTTCCAATCTGCATTTTGAATCGCTAAGCGGATGCGCGTTTCAATCAACGGTAAGTACTGACTGGTTTTCGTTTTATCATCGCGCCATTTAGCTAATGACTCAGACTCCGTACGAGTCAATCGAAATGCAATATAGTCGGCAAGTTCTTGCGCTTTTTCTGGAGAAAACTTCTGTCCTTTAATGACGGCATCGTACGCACCTTGTGCTTGGCTAGTGTTCATGCGAGCCAACTTTTCTAACGCATATTCACTTTGCGCTCGATTAAAATCATTCGCAGGTTTTTTCTTCGCGAATTCCGCAACACTTGAAGGATTATCAAACAACGCTTTCATTTCTTTGGCTTGTTGCTTTGCCTGCGCGGATTTAGGCAGTTTGAGCAAGTAACTCATCAAACCGCCATTACGAGCATCAAACGCCAGTAACATACGCTGTAGAATCAGTTCATCGGTACGCTCACCCGCCTTGTCCCATGCTTCAAATAATGGGTCACACTCATCAGCAATGCTGATGCCACGTAACCACATATGTTCAGCCCCTTTAAACGCCGCGACTTTCTTGCCTTGCTTTAATTGAGCGACGTAGAAAATACATTGGTAACGCTCACCACTAGGAATGACTTTTTGAAACTCAGTAATGGTTTTCCAATCTTTTTGCTTATAAAGATGATTGAGGTATGGAGCGCGAACTCGACGAGAAAATGGAAAAGACTCGTGCTCAGAAATAAACTCGTTCACCTGTTGTGGTGACTTTTCCGGTAACTGTCTAATAAAAGTGCGGTAATCCACATAAGGCGTTAGTGGATAGTCAGAAATTTTAGGACGAATCGAAAGGTATCCGTCGATGTCATTTTTATCTAATAAATCTTGAGCTTGCTCATATACTTCGCGCTGCTTTTCCAAACTCAGCGCGGCATTAGCACTCAAACTCATAGCACACAACGCGGCGGCGCAGCATACGTTTTTAGCCAATTCAGATACGTTGAATCTCATTTGTGTCATTTTCCCCAGACATATACTGCCCTAAAGCCTAGTTTTGTTAGAGTTCATGTGATGTTAAGGCAATTTTCACACATGCATCTATTTACACAGAATGCAGATGTCCATGTAAAGCAACTTAGTGTATTAAAAATTGTACTCGTCAAACTTTTAAGACGATGGAGACAAAGCGTTTCTAACTCGCATAGAAAACACTTCGTCATTCTTAACGAATAACAAAAGTGTATACCCTAACCGTGTAAGTTTCCGGTCAGCTCAAAATAAGAAATCCATTCGTTAGGGAAATTCTTGCAATGCGGTAACAAAAACAAAGCACTTGGTATAAAATGATGGGTTTGAATGACAGTTAATTTAGGAACGATCGGCAATGGCTGAATACGTATATACCATGTCGCGGGTGAGCAAAATTGTGCCACCTAAGCGTCAAATTCTTAAAGACATCTCTCTGAGCTTCTTCCCTGGTGCGAAAATCGGTGTTTTAGGTCTGAACGGTGCAGGTAAATCCACACTGCTACGTATCATGGCAGGTATCGACACGGATATCGACGGTGAAGCGCGTCCACAACCTGGTCTAAACGTAGGTTACCTACCTCAGGAACCAGTATTAGACGAATCAAAAACCGTTCGTGAAGTTGTTGAAGAAGCGGTTGCTGACGTTGCTGACGCTCTGAAACGTTTGGACGCAGTCTACGCAGCTTACGCTGAACCAGATGCAGACTTCGACGCACTTGCAAAAGAGCAAGGCGAGCTAGAAGCCCTTATCCAAGCGAAAGATGGTCATAACCTAGAAAATGCGCTTGAGCGTGCAGCAAACGCACTACGTTTACCTGAATGGGACCAAAAAATTGCGCACCTATCAGGTGGTGAACGCCGCCGTGTGGCTATTTGTCGCTTGCTACTTTCTAAGCCAGACATGCTATTGCTTGATGAACCTACCAACCACCTAGATGCAGAATCAGTTGCTTGGCTAGAGCGCTTCTTAGTGGATTACACAGGTACCGTAGTGGCCATCACCCACGACCGTTACTTCCTAGATAACGCTGCGGGCTGGATCTTAGAACTGGACCGTGGTGAAGGTATCCCATGGGAAGGCAACTACACCTCATGGCTGGAGCAAAAAGACGCTCGTCTACAACAAGAAGCCTCCCAAGAGAGTGCTCGCCAAAAGACTATCGAGAAAGAGCTTGAGTGGGTACGTAAAAACCCTAAAGGTCGTCAAGCGAAGTCAAAAGCACGTATGGCTCGCTTTGAAGAACTGCAAAGCTCTGATCACCAAAAACGTAATGAAACCAATGAACTGTTTATCCCACCAGGTGAGCGTCTAGGTGATAAGGTTATTGAAGTGAAGAACCTGACCAAGTCATTTGACGGTCGTGTTCTGATTGATGACCTGTCATTCAGCATCCCTAAAGGTGCGATTGTTGGTATCATCGGTGCGAACGGCGCAGGTAAATCGACGCTATTCAAGATGTTAAGTGGTACTGAACAACCAGACTCGGGCACAATTGAGATGGGCGATACAGTAAAACTGGCATCGGTCGATCAGTTCCGTGACAGCATGGACGATTCTAAAACCGTATTCCAAGAGATCTCTGAAGGTGCTGATATCATTAAGATCAACAACTTCGAAATCCCAGCTCGCGCATACTGTTCACGCTTTAACTTTAAAGGCAGTGACCAACAAAAGATTATTGGTGAACTATCGGGTGGTGAGCGTAACCGTGTCCACCTTGCGAAGCTGCTTAAAGCGGGCGGTAACGTGTTGCTACTCGACGAACCAACCAACGACCTTGACGTTGAAACACTGCGTGCTCTAGAAGAAGCATTACTAGAGTTCCCTGGTTGTGCAATGGTTATCTCGCACGACCGTTGGTTCCTTGACCGTATCGCAACCCACATCATTGACTACCGTGACGAAGGCCAAGTTAACTTCTACGAAGGTAACTACACAGAGTACATGGATTGGTTGAAGAAAACATTGGGTCCTGAAGCCGCAGAACCACACCGTATCAAATACAAGCGCATTGCGAAGTAATCGCAACCCACAAAGTTTGATTGTAATTTGTACAAAGGCCGCTATCATAGCGGCCTTTGTTTTCTTTGTTATAAAAAGAGCTCATTAGCCCGTCTCGTTCGTTAAGAACATGACATAGCACTTACGTCACTCTGTAGCGACCTCGACACTTTTCAAACAACAATCGAACATTTTTTGTTCGTATTGATATACTATTCAATTCTGTTTGACGACCTGACGAGAATATTCATATGACAGAGAGACGACGCTTTTCACGTATTCTCCATCAAGCTCCAGCTAAGATAGAACAACGTGACTTGGCAATTGAAGCTAGGATTCAAGATCTTTCCTTGCATGGTTTACTCATGAAAGTGGAAGAGACTGAGGCTTTGGATCCAACCCTTCCGGTCCATGTGACTTTTTCATTTGATCAATCCGAACAATTGATTACGTTAAAAGCGCAAGTTGTGGATGTCTCTAAGTGTGAGGTGAGGTTGAAGATCGCTAAGATAGACATCGAAAGCATTAGCCAACTAAAACGATTTATAGAATTGAATGTAGGCAATAACGACCTTCTGAATAGAGAGTTAGAGCACCTCTCTGGTTTTTAGGAGAAAAATAAATGAACGCCTATTTAAGTAACAATAACTATGTCTAAAAAAATCATCATGCAGATCCCGACGAAAGACGGCGATCAGCAGTTCTATTTGGGCCGCAGTTCGGTCCTAGCAGTATTTGCTTCGGTATTGGCATTACCCGCCGTCGTTGGTGGTGCGTGGTACCTTAATCAGCAGCAGATGCACAATAAAGACGAACTAACACAAATCATCGCCAAACTGGAAAGTGAAAAGGCCGAAGTGACGGCTCTTTACGAAGAGCAGCTTGATACCAATCATTCACTTTCCCAGTCTTTGACGGACAAAAACAATCAAATTCAGCTATTGGGCAAACGGGTATTCGACGTTGAATCGGTTTTAGGTCTCGCAGACGAAGAGTTGATGATCGATGAGAACAGCATGGGGTTAGAGGAGCGAATTGACGCAGCCGCTATCGATTCTGCTGTTCGCGCGACGATGTTCCGTTTGATACCAAATGACAGTCCAGTCACATACCAACGTATTTCTTCTTCTTACGGCAGTCGTATTAATCCGATTTCAGGTAAGAGGCATGTTCATACTGGTATCGATCTGACTTGTAAAAGAGGAGAAGAGATCCTGGCACCGGCTGACGGTGTGGTGGAAACCGTTCGCCCGAGCAATCGTGGTTATGGTAACTATGTCACCATTCGTCACTCATTTGGCTTTATGAGCTCCTTTGCTCATCTACAACGCTTCAAAGTGAAAAGCGGTCAGTTTGTTAGTAAAGGCGACATCATTGCTCAATGCGGTAACTCTGGCAACTCCACAGGGCCACACTTGCACTATGAAGTACGCTTTCTCGGACGAGCACTCAACCCTCAATACTTAATGGAGTGGACGCCAGAAAACTTCAATGACGTCTTTGAAAAAGAGAAAAAAGTGAAATGGGGACCTTTGGTTCAATTGATTGATAACGTTGTACGTCTACAAGTCAATTTAACCAATTCACCCTATCGCGATACTAGTATCAACACAGTATCAAGTGAAGATACGAGTAATACTGCGACGAACTGATTTGTCCATCAACACGAAAAAGAGCAGCTTACGCTGCTCTTTTTGTTTCGGACTCTGCACGGCTAAATGACCCGTGATTAGCCGCGATGAATATTATCATTCGCCTGTTTGAGTAAGTTTTGGCTCTCATTCATAAATTGTTGAGAATAAGTACCAAACCAATCACTCACCTGCTTAAAGCTTTCGATGAATCGCGCTTTGTCTCTGCTATCCAGAATCGCTACCGCATCACCTAAACGCTGATGGAATCGCTTGATCATATCGATATTCTCTTGAGAAGAGAAAATGATATCACCGTACAAGTTCGGATCCTGACCAAACAGTCGTCCCACCATCGCCAATTCAAGGCGGTAGATTGGCGAGCTTAACTTCAACAACTGATCGATGTTCGGATTCTCTTTGCTAAGGTGCATACCGTAAGCAAACGACGTGAAGTGGCGCAGCGCCTGAATCAACGTCATGCCATGATCGTGCTCTTGTGCATCGATTTGGCACAAGCTTGCGCCCCAAATCCCAAACTGTTGCAATAGCCATTGGTAATGCTCGTGACCACGGCCATCACAGTACACAATAACCTGCTTGGCAAGGCTCGGAACATCTGGGCCAAACATTGGGTGCAAACCAACCACAGGACCTTGATGCACATTCAACATTGCTTGCAGAGGCTTCGATTTGATAGAAGTCAGGTCACACAGAATACAGTCTTGCGGCAAGTTCCCCAGTTTTTCGATCACCCCTTCCGTTAGATGAATCGGCACCGTGACCACGACTAAACCCGCGTTGTCTAGAATCTCATCCGCATGATCCCAGTCTTTACTGCCGAGAACTTTGACCTGGTAGCCCGACAATTTGAACATACGCCCAAACAGGCCACCCAATTGACCATTACCACCAATAATAACAACTGAGCGTAAATCAGGGTTCAAACACTTAAAACCGGAATCTTTCTCGCTGGCATAAGACTCACGCATTGTTCGACGCAGAATATCTTCAATAAGCTGCGGAGGAATTCCCATTTTTTCAGCTTCAGCGCGACGAGAAGCTAACATCGCCGCTTCGCGGTCTGGAGCATAAATTGGCAAACCATGTTCGCTTTTTACTTCCCCAACTTTCTCTACGAGCGCTAAACGCTGAGCCAATAGCTCCAACATTTGCTTGTCGACTGCATCAATCTGATCGCGTAATGCGTTAAGTTCAACTGCCATTGATGTTCCTTAAATCCTGTATTAATTAGCCTTTAGACGATTTTCTAAGAAAGGCACTAGCTCTTCATGTGCATGACGTAATAGTGCCTCAGTTGAATCCCAATTGATACATGCGTCAGTGATAGATACACCGTATTTCATCTCTTCAAGAGCTAAGTCAGAAGATTGATTTCCTTCATTGATATGGCTTTCAATCATAAGACCGATAATAGATTTATTACCTTCACGGATTTGATGAATCACATCCTCCGCGACTAGTGGCTGGCGACGGTAATCTTTACGTGAGTTGGCGTGACTGCAATCCACCATTAATGAAGCATCAAGACCAGATTTCGCCATCTCTTGCTCACACTCAGTGACTGATACCGAATCGTAGTTAGTTTGCTTGCCGCCACGTAAGATCACATGTCCATTAGCATTGCCCTGGGTGGTCAACAGTGCGACTTGTCCCTCACGGTTAATTCCCATAAAACGGTGGCTAGAGGACGCAGCTTGCATCGCGTTAATTGCGGTTGCCAAACTGCCATCGGTGCCATTCTTAAAACCGATTGGCATAGACAGGCCGCTTGCCATTTCACGGTGAGTTTGTGACTCCGTCGTACGAGCACCGATGGCTGCCCAGCTAAAAGTATCCGCCAAGTATTGTGGGCTAATTGGGTCTAGAGCCTCAGTCGCGAGCGGGATTTCCATCTCTGCCAACTCCACCAGAAGTTCGCGTCCAACATGCAGACCGTGTTCAATATCGAAACTGCCGTCTAGGTGTGGGTCATTGATCAGGCCTTTCCAGCCGACCGTGGTGCGCGGCTTCTCAAAGTAAACACGCATAACAATATACAGTTGGTCACTTAGTTGTTCAGAGAGTGCTTTAAGGCGCTTTGCGTAATCCTTCGCCGCTTCTACGTCGTGGATAGAACATGGACCGCATACAACAAGCAGGCGGTGATCCTTCTTGTGAATAATATTAGCGATAGTTTGACGAGACTCTTGAATAAAGCGACGTGCTTTTTCACTCAAAGGAAGCTTGGTTTTTAGTTCCTCCGGAGTAATAAGAACCTGTTCTTCGATAATATTAATATTGCTCAACTCACTTTTCTGCATAACTCTAACCTGTATATTTATTTTTACACCCAACCAAACCTTTGGTGAGACAACTAAGCTTTAACGACAAGATAACAGGCTAAAAAAGAAAAACAAGCGTACAGAATAAAAAACATTTAGTGCAAAATTAACTTTACAGTCAAATAAAAAGCCAAAGTATAATTAACTTTGGCTTCTAATCGCTGTTTTGAATCTTTTACAAGAGGTTTAGCTAGTCAAGCGTTTCATCGCTTCACTCGCCGCTTTCCACTCTTGAGATAGCTTAAGTTCGCTTGGAGAAAATGACTGTTTTTTCAGTAATCCATCCGCGAGTGGCACGGTTGAAACCGGTAAGTTGTCTAATACCTCAACGTGCGCTTCTCGTTTATTACACATTAACAACATATCGCAGCCAGCTCTCAATGCTTGAGCACCTCGCTCGGCAGGGCTGCCCATGATCGCAGCGCCTTCCATGGTCAAGTCATCCGAAAAAACCAAACCTTTAAAACCCAATTGCTGACGCAGGACCTGTTTTAACCAGTATTCAGAACCGCTGGCTGGTTGAGCATCATAGTGTGGGAAAATCACGTGAGCAGGCATCATGGCATCTAAAATACCGGCATCAATTTGCGCTTTGAAGATCGCCATATCTTGTTCAAAAATATCACTGCGCTCGTCGTATGGTGTTTCTAGATGTGAGTCTGCAATCACGCCACCATGTCCAGGGAAGTGCTTGCCTGTCGTTGCCATGCCAACACTCTTCATTCCCTGCATATATGCAGTGCTATAGCGAAGAATGGTATCGGCATCTTCACCGAATGCACGGTTACCGATCGCTTTACATTGATGGCCTTGGTCAAGTACCGGGGCAAAGCTTAAATCAATATCATGGGCAATCAGCTCTGCTGCCATTAACCAACCGCCCATACGAGCAAGCTCTTCACCATTTTGATGTTTAGCGTACTCATCAGCAGCAGGAATTAATGAGAAACCTTCGCGAAAGCGCTGCACTCGGCCGCCCTCTTGATCCACACCGATCAAAAACGGGCGCTTAGCCGCCTTTCGGATGGATTGAGTAAGTGCTTGAAGCTGTTTGCTATCATGATAGTTGCGAGCAAATAGAATTAAGCCACCAACCGTAGGATGCTCCAAGATTTCTTTGTCTTCAGCGGTCAGTTCATACCCCGCAACGTCAACCCATAACGGTCCCATGTTTTCTCCTCAAAATCGGCTGAATATCTCGTATTCGATGAGGTTATTCGCTTCAGATTTGCTTTACAATAAGTGAATGAAGAATTGACGAGATCGGCTATGAAATTTAACGAACTGTACATTGGTGTGATGTCTGGAACGAGTATGGATGGTGTTGATACCGCTCTAGTTGAAATAAGCGATGAGCACGTTCGCCTGATTGCGCATGACGACTACCCAATGCCCGCAGCACTAAAAGACATGCTGTTATCTGTTTGTACCGGTCAAGCAACAAATTTAAAAGCCATAGGTGAACTTGACCACCAGCTCGGCCACCTATTTGCAGATGCTGTGTTACAGCTGCTCAATAAGTCTGGTTACGTCGTAGAGCAAATTCGTGCGATTGGTAATCACGGTCAAACAGTATTCCATCAGCCTACCGGAAACTTGCCGTTTACCACTCAATTGGGCGATGCAAACATTATCGCGGTCAAAACAGGCATTGATACGGTAGCGGATTTTCGTCGTAAAGACATGGCGCTAGGTGGACAAGGTGCCCCACTCGTCCCTGCTTTCCATAAAAGCATTTTTGCGATGCAGGATTCCACAACTGTGGTACTTAACATTGGAGGCATTGCCAATATCTCGGTACTGCATCCAGAACAACCAGTCATTGGCTATGACACAGGCCCGGGCAATATGTTGATGGACGCATGGTGTGCGCTGCATACTGGGCAAAGCTTCGACGAAAATGCACAGTTTGCACTTAAAGGAACGGTAAACGCTACTTTGTTGACTCAATTACTCAAAGAAGCTTACCTCGCCATGCCAGCCCCTAAAAGTACCGGACGAGAACTGTTCAATATTGACTGGCTGCATCAACAACTGGCCCATCACAATTTACCAATCGAAGACGTACAACGTACACTTTGCGAGTATTCTGCAATTACCATTGCCAACGAAGTCGACAAGTTTTCTCATGGCATCACACCTCAACTATTGGTCTGTGGCGGTGGAGCAAGAAACCCACTTTTGATGCAGCGACTAGCTAAGTTATTGCCACAATGGAGCGTTGCGACAACGGCAGAAAAAGGCGTTGATGGCGACTACATGGAAGCAATGGCGTTTGCTTGGCTTGCGCAGCGCCATATTCACGGCCTCCCTAGCAACTTACCGGAAGTTACGGGGGCAAGTCGTCTCGCTTCACTGGGTGTACTCTATTCAAAAAATTAAGGGCAATAGATCCTAAACAAAAAGGCTTAATTCATTATGACGAACGATGCACTTATCGCAGCTTTATCCCATCTGGTATCTGAAGGGCGAAACCCAGACACCATGGACATCGACTTGCTGCCTTCTCTCGATATTGTTCAACGCATCAACCAACAGGACAAACTCGTTCCTCTTGCCGTTGAAAAAGTGTTGCCTGAGATCGCTGAAGCCGTTGATAAGATCACGGAAGCATTTAAGGTCGGAGGTCGGTTGTTTTACATCGGTGCGGGTACCAGTGGTCGACTTGGCGTTTTGGACGCTTCAGAATGCCCACCAACTTTTGGCACAGATCCAGAGATGGTCGTTGGTATTATTGCTGGTGGAAAAGAGGCAATGTTCCGTGCAAAAGAAGGGGCGGAGGACGATCCAGCATTGGGTGAGCAAGATCTTAAAGAGAATACGCTAACACAACGCGATGTCGTCGTTGGTATTGCGGCAAGTGGACGAACACCTTACGTGATTGGTGGCTTAGAGTATGCGAACGAGCTTGGTGCCACCACTGTAGCACTATCTTGTAACCCTGACTCTCCGATTGCAGATATTGCTGATATTGCGATTAGCCCCGTTGTTGGACCTGAAGCGTTAACGGGATCCACTCGCTTAAAATCAGGGACGGCACAAAAACTCGTACTAAACATGCTCACTACCGCAAGCATGATTCGCCTGGGCAAAAGTTATCAGAACTTAATGGTAGATGTGAAAGCGACGAATGCAAAGCTAGTTGCAAGAGCGACTCGTATTGTTATGCAAGCAACAGATTGTACTAACCAAGAGGCTAAAACGGCGCTCAAAGAAACGGACTACGACGCCAAGTTAGCGATTTTGATGATTTTAACCGGGCTGGATAGAGAAAGCGCGACTGAGCAACTGAACGCCAAGCAAGGATATTTAAGAAAAGTCGTGATCGCGCAAACTAATCAATCTTAATCAATAAAGCGCCTCACTTATTTAAAAGTCAGGCGCCTTTTATGGCTCAATTTAGTAGTTCAATCGTTCAATGTGAGTAATACCGACTTTACCTTCAAGGTCACTGAACATATGAACCATTGCTGGGTATGGTTGTGCTCCAGGGTAGACAACTTCTGCATTACAGAAAAACGCATAGTTTTGTCCGGCTACGACTTGAGTAGCCACAACCAAAGGGGAGTATTTGACACCGACAAACCCCTCGATACCTTTAGCAAATACTTCTTTATTCTCTGCTGTGAGTTCATGAAATGGACTCCAGCCACCAGCCATTTGCGTTGACATAATGTGATTCCTTTTTTTCTGTGCTCACTATCAAGCAATATGAACATAGTTTAATAAGGAAAATTTTGCCACATTTATGTGATGCAGACAGTGTAACAACGGCTTTATTGACTATTAATTTGAGTATTCATTCCAACCACGTTGCCATTCCATGCGGAATTTTTGCGCTTGCTCAGTACCTTCACAAACCCCTTCGTAATACTGACCAGATAACCCCATTTGATACGCAAAAGCAGGATTACAGTACTCACGTAAACCTTCTAAATAACCTTGGTCGTAGTCACTTTGCTTAACACTACCCAACTCACGAAGCTCGCTCATCGTGCGCGATGTGTGTCCGGTTATGCCATCTTGATATCCGATCTGATGCCAATCTCCCGACTTGGCAAGATCTGCTGTCGTTGCTGTGCATCCTACAAGTAAAGCCAGTGCCAGACCTACCGTTACCTTTTTCATGGTTCTTCCTTAAGTAATTGTTTTCAAAAATAAGCTTACCACTAATTATTGGCGCTTGCCGCTGAGCTTGCAGATTTAACCACTGATGACTCAAATCAGCCGCTCAAGACTGTCATCAACCTTTCGCCATTTTTAAAAACCGCTCAAGCAGCATATCGACCACTCAGTGCTCTATTCGACCACTCATCTACTAACCGAATGCATTTAACACAAGTGACGCATAACATGCATCCTGAGATTAAAAAATTACCCTACCCAACTAAGACCAAGGACAATTGCTATGATGTGGTTTCTAACCTGTGTCGCAGCCCTAATCGGCGGATACTTCATCTACGGCGCTTTCGTCGAGAAGATTTTCGGCATCAATGAAAAACGCCAAACGCCAGCTCACACCAAATCGGACGGTGTTGACTTCGTTCCAATGTCAACAAAGAAAGTTTACCTAGTTCAACTACTTAACATCGCAGGTGTTGGTCCAATTTTTGGCCCGATCATGGGGGCACTATACGGTCCTGCGGCGATGCTTTGGATTGTAGTCGGTTGTATTTTTGCTGGTGCAGTACACGATTACTTCTCAGGCATGCTTTCAGTGCGTAACGGCGGTGCATCTGTACCTACCATTACAGGTCGCTACCTAGGTAATGGCGCAAAACACTTTATGAATATTTTTGCCATTGTCCTATTGCTTCTAGTTGGCGTAGTGTTCGTTTCAGCCCCTGCTGGCATGATTACTAACCTCATCAATGATCAAACAAGCTTGAGCGTAAGCATGACTACAATGGTTATTGCTATTTTTGCTTACTACATCATTGCGACGATTGTTCCTGTCGATAAAATCATTGGTCGTTTCTACCCACTGTTTGGCGCCCTACTTATCTTTATGTCTGTTGGCCTAATGACAGCCGTTGCTTTCTCTAGCGAACACACAGTAATGGGTGACTTCCAAGTTTCGGACATGTTCTCTAACCTCAACCCAAATGACATGCCGTTATGGCCTGCATTGTTCATCACTATCGCATGTGGCGCTATCTCTGGCTTCCACGCAACTCAGTCTCCACTGATGGCGCGTTGTATGGAAAATGAGAAAAACGGTCGCTTCGTATTCTACGGTGCAATGATTGGTGAAGGTGTTATCGCGCTAATTTGGTGTGCTATCGCTCTGTCTTTCTTCGGCTCTCTAGACGCTCTATCAGAAGCTGTGAAAAACGGTGGCCCTGGTAACGTGGTATACAGCGCATCATTTGGTCTGCTAGGTGTGTTCGGTGGTATCCTTGCGTTCCTGGGTGTGGTTATCCTACCAATTACGTCTGGCGATACAGCGTTCCGTTCAAGCCGCTTGATCCTTGCTGAATACTTCAACATGGAACAAAAAACGCTACGTAACCGTCTACTGATGGCACTTCCACTGTTCGTTATCGGCGGTATCTTAACTCAAGTAGACTTCGGCATTATCTGGCGCTACTTCGGTTTTGCAAACCAAACAACAGCGGTAATGATGCTTTGGACTGCGTCCGCTTACCTACTGCGTCACAACAAGCTGCACTGGATTACCACTATCCCAGCTATCTTCATGACCACGGTATGTGTCACGTTCATCTTAAACAACAGCTCGCTAGGTTTTGGTCTGCCAATGCAACTATCAACTATCGTAGGTATTGTGTTTGCCCTAGCTGTGACAGGTTACGTTATCAAAACCTCTAAGGGTAAAGGTGAAACTGAACTGGCTGACGAAGAGAAACCACAAGCCGTATCAGAAACAGCGTAATACTCGTCACATCTGAGTGACTAAGATAGGAGCCTGCCAATTGCAGGCTCTTTTTGTTTTATACCCAAGTCACTTTAAGACTCAGAAAGCACAGCGCAGCATCATTTACTTAGCTGTTCTTATCTATCTGAGCCAAGCATCTTGAGGTTACTTAGGTATACAATAACAACATTGATTCTAGGTTAGGTTCACTATGGAACTGGTCATCTCCCTTTTACAACAGATGTGTGTGTACTTAGTTTTGGCTTACATGCTAAGTAAAACGCCAATCATCTTACCTTTGCTGAGTATTTCTTCGCGCTTAAGCCACCGCCTAATTTGTTACGTACTCTTCTCTGGCTTTTGTATTCTCGGCACCTATTTCGGTCTGCACATCAACGATGCTATTGCCAATACTCGTGCGATCGGCGCAGTTATGGGCGGGCTGTTTGGTGGACCTGTTGTAGGTTTCGCCGTCGGATTTACTGGTGGCATCCATCGATACTCTCTTGGTGGCTTTACTGACCTAGCCTGCGCAATTTCAACCACCGCCGAGGGCGTAATTGGTGGCTTGCTCCACGTTTACCTTATCAAGCGAAATAAAGGCGCATTGCTGTTTAATCCAAGCGTCGTATTCAGCGTCACGTTTGTTGCAGAAGTGGTGCAAATGATTTTGCTGCTCGCCGTCGCGAAACCTTTTGATCAAGCCTATGAACTGGTGTCCGCTATTGCAGCGCCTATGATCATCGCGAACTCATTTGGTGCAGCGTTGTTCATGAGTATCCTGCAAGACAGAAAAGCAATCTTTGAAAAGTTTTCTGCGACGTTTTCGCGTCGAGCGCTCACCATTGCTGATCGCTCAGTGGGAATTCTAAGCAACGGCTTCAACACCGAAAACGCAGAGAAAATCGCACGTATTATTTACGAAGAAACCAAAGTGGGCGCTGTCGCGATTACTGACCAAGAAAAGATCTTGGCGTTTGTGGGCATTGGCGATGATCACCATAAACCGAACACGCCGATTTCATCGCAAAGCACATTAGACTCCATGGAGAAAAACGACATCATTTATCTTGATGGTGCGGAGCGTCCATACCAATGCTCCATTGCAAAAGATTGCAAGCTCGGATCTGCGCTGATCATCCCACTGCGTGCAGGGAAAGAGGTCATTGGTACCATAAAGCTGTATGAACCGAAGCGTAAATTGTTCTCGACGGCCAACATGTCGATGGCGGAAGGAATAGCCCAGCTTCTATCTAGCCAAATCCTTTATGGCGATTACCAACAACAACAAGCCTTACTCGCCCAAGCAGAAATCAAATTGCTTCACGCTCAGGTGAATCCACACTTTTTGTTTAATGCTCTCAATACTATTAGTGCGATTACTCGTCGTGACCCTGACAAAGCGCGCGAGCTAATCCAAAATCTATCGCACTTCTTCCGCAGCAATTTAAAGCAGAACATTAATACCGTGACGCTAAAGGAAGAGCTTGCACATGTGAACTCGTACTTGAGCATCGAAAAAGCGCGTTTTACGGACCGCTTAGAGGTTGAAATCGATATTCAACCTGAATTGCTGGACATCAAATTACCAAGCTTTACACTCCAGCCTTTGGTTGAGAATGCCATTAAGCATGGCATTTCAAACATGCTTGAAGGTGGTAAAGTTCATATCTACAGCGAAGCACACCCACAAGGTCACTTGATTACCGTCGAAGACAACGCAGGCAGTTTTGAACCGCCAAAAGAAAACCACTCAGGGCTAGGTTTAGAAATTGTCGACAAACGTCTCACTAATCAATTTGGACGTGATGCAGCGCTAAAAATTACGTGCGAGCCACATCAATTTACTAAAATGAGCTTTATCATTCCCCCAAAATCATAAAAGCACGCTGAAGCAATAAAGGTAATGTTGGATGTTAACCGCACTCGTCATTGATGATGAACAGTTTGCTCGTGAAGAGCTAGCAGAGTTACTGGATGAAACAGGCCAAGTTGAGGTCGTGGGCGATGCCTCAAACGCAATCCTTGGCCTAAAAAAAATCAATGAACTCAAGCCTGATGTGGTGTTTCTCGATATCCAAATGCCTCAAGTCACGGGGATTGAATTACTTGGGATGCTTGATCCAGAAACCATGCCTTATGTGGTTTTTGTCACGGCTTATGATCAGTATGCGATTCAAGCATTTGAAGACAATGCCTTTGATTACTTGCTCAAACCTGTCGACCCATGCCGGTTAACTAAAACGGTCAAACGACTAAACAAAGTCATTAGCCAATCCGCCCTAACGCAACAACTGTCTGCTATTACACCTGACACGTTGGATCAGATACCGTGCATCGGACACAACCGCATCGTTATCATGGCCACCGACACGGTGGAATGTGCTTACAGTGATATCAGCGGCGTACATGTACGCTCCACCAGCCAAACCGCGAGCACCCAACTGACATTAAAAACGTTGGAAGAGAAAACCCCTCTAGTCCGCTGCCATCGTCAATACTTAGTCAGTATTAAAGCGATTAGCGAAATCAAGTTACTGGAAAATGGGTTAGCGGAAATCATCACCAAAACAGGCTTTGAGATACCAGTAAGCCGCCGCTACTTAAAGGTGCTCAAAGAGATGCTCGGCATTAGCCACTAACACAAAAACTTCACACATCATCGCTGAGTTTCCGCTAGCGTATAAATAGGACGCTCTGAAAAGACGAGGCGATGATGTATAAAGTTTTATTCATATGTAAGCACAACGCTGGACGAAGCGTCCTCGCGGAGTCAATCGCAACCAATATCCTGCCAGCAGATTTTAGTGTCACCAGTGGAGGCTCACATCCCACAGGCAAGGTGCACCCAGTGGTGCAAAAATATTTAGATGACCACCAACTCCCCATTCCGCATATCCACACGCATTCATGGGAGGAGCGAACTCAATTTCTTCCCGACATCGTTATTATTCTCCGTGATTCTTTACATCAAGAAACCGCTCCTCAGTGGCTTGCAGGTGGTGTTCGAGTAAACTGGCAAGTTGATGCTTTTCCGACCGATGGTTCTGATGAAGACATGTACGCACATTGCGAAAAGGTTGCTCAATCGCTTGAGCGAAGAATCACGAAGATGTCTGATATGATTATCGATGGTTTAGGAAAAGACCAAATTCGTGATTACCTAAATGAGTTAAGAGAGATGTAAAAAAGGCGACCCACAGGTCGCCTTTTGAATATTCGATAAATGGAGACTAATCCACTTGCTTGATTTGAAGTTCTTTAGGTACTTCAAAGAACATATTCTCTTCACGGCCAAGTACTTCATCAACCGCTTCGGCACCAACGAGTTCTTTGATTCGCTCTAGAATCTGATTAACGAGCTCTTCCGGAGCAGATGCTCCCGCAGTCACGCCGACCTTTGTTTTGCCTTCGAACCACTCAGGTTTGATATCTTCCGGACAGTCGGTTAAGTAGCCAGGTGTCCCTAGCTTTTCAGCTAGCTCTTTAAGACGTGTAGAGTTTGATGAGTTTTTAGAACCCACCACAACCATCACATCTACGTCACCAGCTAATTCACGTACGGCATCTTGGCGGTTTTGTGTCGCATAACAGATATCGTCTTTACGTGGACCTTGGATATCTGGGAACACGCGGCGTAGCTCTTCGATAACATCGGCAGTTTCATCGACAGAAAGCGTCGTTTGGCTTACGTAATGAAGATCGGATGGATCTTTCACAATCGCCTTCAGTTTCTCAACATCGGCTGGAGTTTCAACCAAGTACATACCACCGGTTTCACTGGCGTATTGCCCCATCGTACCTTCGACTTCAGGGTGACCTGCGTGACCAATCAGAACCACTTCCATATTACGACGGCTCGCACGCGCCACTTCCATATGCACTTTGGTTACTAAAGGGCACGTTGCGTCAAATACGGTCAAATCACGCTGCTTGGCTTCCTGACGAACTGCCTGCGATACACCATGAGCGGAGAAAATCACAATGTTGTTGTCTGGCACTTCGTGCAGTTCTTCAACGAAGATAGCACCACGCTGTTTTAGACCTTCAACCACAAAACGGTTATGCACCACTTCATGACGCACATAAATCGGTGGCTGATACATCTCTAGCGCACGCTCTACGATGCTAATCGCGCGGTCAACACCAGCACAGAAACCACGTGGGTTAGCTAACAGGATTTTCATTTCATTGCTCATGGAAGTTATCTTTTATTTGGTTCGCTATTCTACTGACAAAATTTCAACTTCGAAAGTCACGTCTTGTCCCGCGAGTGGATGGTTGAAGTCCACAGTTACTGAGTCGCCAGCAATCTCAGTAATGATGCCTGGGATTTCCATGCCATCAGGGCCACTGAAGGCCATGATTGTACCAACTTCCACTTCTGCATCACCTACAAATTTAGTGCGATCCATATAGTGAATATGATCAGGGTTTGGCATACCAAACGCGTCTTCTGCCTTTAGCTCAATCGCTTTTTGTGCGCCTGTTTCGAGGCCGATCAAGCACTGCTCAAAGTTTTCACTCAAGCTGCCATCACCCATAACAAACTTCGCTGGTTTACCCATGTTATGAGTACTATCTGCAACCGATCCGTCTTTCATTTTAATCGTAAAGTGAAGGGTTACTACCGATTCATTGGTTATTGTTGTCACGTTAATGCTTCCTTGTTCTTGGGTTATTACGCTGTCAGCTTGGTCTTTTTATACATTGATATGCTGATTTGCGCTCCAACATAATAAAAAGCGTCGCTCGAATCAACGGACGACGCTTAGGGTTATTCGATATACCGCAAAAGATTACTTGTCAGCGTCTTTTTTACGGAAGCCATCCAGAATAATCATTGCTGCACCAATACAGATCGCCATGTCAGCAAGGTTGAATGCTGGCCAGTGGTAGTTACCCCAGAAGAAGTCTAGGTAATCAACAACAAAGCCATGAACGACGCGGTCAAACACGTTGCCCACTGCACCACCAATAATCAGTGCATAAGCAATGTTGTTCCATTTTTCTTTTGCTGGAAGCTTACTCATCCAGTAGGTCAAAAGACCCGTAACAACAAACGCGATACCTGTAAATAACCAGCGCTGCCAACCAGCTTGATCGCTCAAGAAGCTGAATGCTGCACCGTAGTTATGAACATAAAGTAGGTTGAAGAATGGCAGCACCTCAATTCGGTTTGCCCATCCGTAGCCCATGTTGTCCATCACCACCAATTTGATGCCAATATCTGCAATAAATACCAGAATTGCTAACCACAGCCAGCGAACTCCAGATTGCTTTAACGTCAGTGCTTTTTCACTCATTACTTTACCTACAAACAGCCCCAGTAAATACTGGGGCTGTTAATTTTAAAAAAAGTTCAGTCGTTCTAGGCAATTACGCGAATTTACGTACTTCACCTTCGCCGTCTACGTTAGACACACAACGACCACAGATCTTCTCGTGACCTTCGATTGTGCCTACGTCTGGCGTGTGGTGCCAACAACGGTCACACTTCTCGCCTTCAGCTGCTGCTACTTCTACAAACAAGCCTTCGATATCCGTCGCTTGTGCTGCATCCGTCTTCTCACCTAGAGGCTTAACTTTCGCAGCAGATGTTAGTAGAACAAAGCGCAATTCATCTTCAAGTTTGTTGATCTTCGCCGCTAGTGCGTCATCAGCAAATAGAGTCACTTCAGCTTGTAGTGCACCACCAATGGTTTTCTCTTTACGCGCATCTTCTAGAAGTTTGTTTACTGCACCACGAACCGCTTGGATCTCAGTCCAGAATTCGTTGTTCAGCTCTTCACCTTCAGCAAGACCGAATAGACCGTCGAACCACTCACCAGTGAATACGAACTTGTCGCGCTCGCCTGGCATTTCGTTCCAGATTTCATCTGCAGTGAACGACATGATTGGCGCCATCCAACGAACTAGCGCTTCTACGATGTAGTAAAGTGCTGTCTGACAGCTACGTTGAGCGTTGCCGCCACGTTTTGCTGTGTACTGACGGTCTTTAATTACGTCTAAGTAGAAAGAGCCCATTTCGATTGAACAGAATTGCATTAGACGCTGAGTTACACCGTGTGTGTTGTACTCTTCGTATGCTTTAACAATCTCTTCTTGTGCTGCTAGTGCACGACCAACTGCCCAGCGATCTAGCGCAACCATCTCTTCAACAGGAACGATGTCTGTTTCAGGGTTGAAGCCGCTCAGGTTAGCTAGGAAGAAACGCGCTGTGTTACGGATACGACGGTAAGCATCTGCGCTACGTTTTAGGATTTCATCAGAAACCGCAACTTCACCAGTGTAGTCTGTTGAAGCAACCCATAGACGAAGAATGTCAGCACCTAGCTTGTTAGTTACGTCTTTTGGCGCAACCACGTTACCGATAGATTTAGACATCTTACGCCCCTGACCATCAACCACGAAACCGTGTGTCAGTACTTGTTTGTAAGGCGCTTCGTCTTTCATCGCGATAGATGAAATTAGAGAAGACTGGAACCAACCACGGTGTTGGTCAGAACCTTCTAGGTATAGGTCAGCACTGTTGCCGTTGTACTCTTCACGAGCATCAACAACAGAGAAGTGAGTGACACCTGAATCGAACCATACGTCTAGCGTATCTAGCACTTTTTCGTATTGGTCAGCGTCAGCACCTAGTAGTTCAGCGGCATCTACATCCCACCATGCTTGAATGCCTTTCTCTTCAACCAGCTTCGCTACTTTCTCGATCAGCTCTAGCGTGTTTGGATGAAGTTCTGCTGTTTCTTTATGAACAAACAGAGCAATTGGCACACCCCAAGTACGTTGACGAGAGATACACCACTCAGGGCGACCTTCGATCATACCTTCGATGCGGCTTTGACCCCACTCAGGCATCCACTCTACATTCTTGATTGACTCTAATGCTTTAGCACGTAGGCCAGCTTGGTCCATAGAAACGAACCATTGAGGTGTAGCACGGAAGATGATTGGAGTCTTATGACGCCAACAGTGTGGGTAGCTGTGCTCGTAAGCGTGGTGGTGTAGTAGTGCACCTTTTTCTTTTAGTACTTCTACTACTGCATCGTTCGCTTTAAATACGTGCTGACCAGCAAATAGCTCTGTATCTGGTAGGTAAACACCGTTTGAGCCAACTGGGTTTGCTACTTCTAGGTTGTACTTGTTACCAACCGCGAAGTCTTCTTGACCGTGACCAGGAGCAGTGTGAACAACACCAGTACCTGAATCAGTCGTAACGTGATCACCAAGGATCGCCGGTACAGTGAAATCGTAGAATGGGTGTTGGAATTGAGAAAGCTCTAGGTCCGCACCTTTAGCAAAGCCAAGGTTGTGGAAGTGCTCGATACCCGCACGGTCCATTACGTCTTTCGCTAGCTCAGCAGCAACGATGATACGCTCAGCGTTGTCGCCTTCTGTTTGGATAAGCACGTACTCTAGATCATCACGTAGACATACCGCGCGGTTTGCTGGCAGTGTCCAAGGTGTTGTTGTCCAGATAACGATAGATACGTCACCGTGACCTTCATGACCTTCAGTCAGCTCAAATTTAGACAACAGTGCCGCTTCGTCAGCCGCTTTAAAACGAACGTCGATAGATGGCGATACTTTATCTTTGTATTCTACTTCCGCTTCAGCAAGAGCAGAACCACAGTCTGTACACCAGTGAACAGGTTTGAAACCTTTTAGAAGGTGACCATTGCTTGCAATCTTACCAAGAGCACGAATAATGTTCGCTTCAGTTGCGAAATCCATAGTGCGGTATGGCTTGTCCCACTCACCCATGATACCAAGGCGTTTGAAGCTCTCTTTCTGACCTTCAACCTGACCTGCTGCGTATTCACGACATTTCTCGCGGAATTCCGCTGCTGTCACTTTTTGGCCTGGCTTACCTACTTTCTTCTCTACCATTAATTCGATTGGTAGACCGTGGCAGTCCCAGCCTGGGATGTAAGGTGCGTCAAAACCTGAAAGTGTTTTGGATTTAATAATAATGTCTTTAAGAATCTTGTTTAGTGCGTGACCAATATGAATGTCACCATTTGCGTAAGGAGGGCCATCGTGCAATACGAATGACTTTTTGCCTTTCTTAGCTTTACGGATTTCACCGTAAAGATCTTCTTTGTACCAACGCTTAAGCATTTCTGGCTCACGATTGGCCAGGTTGCCGCGCATTGGAAACCCTGTTTCAGGTAAGTTCAGGGTATCTTTATACTCACTCATCGATTCTTAATTCCGTTATATTGGGCGAAAATTAGACATTATGTTGAACGGTGGAATAAACCGCTCAACGCTTAAGCTGACGCAGCCACACCCTTGCTGCTTCAGCATCCAATTCGATTTGTTGTTTAAGTGCTTCAAACGACTCAAACTTTTGCTCATCTCGAAGTTTATGCAAAAGTTCCACTTCTAGTTGCTTGCCATATAAATTGGCATGAAAGTCGAATAAGTGCACTTCTAACTGTTGGCGAACACCATTGACGGTTGGTCTTTGACCAATATTAGCAACACCACCAACTGGCTTATTTCCTAAGCCAAGCGCTTGAACAACATAGACTCCGGAAACCGGAGAAACACAGCGTTTCAAAGGAATATTTGCAGTAGGAAACCCAATGGTTCGACCTAGCTTTCTTCCGTGAGAAACACGACCGCTGATGCTGTAGTTTCTTCCCAGCATCTGTTGCGCGGAATGCAAATCGTCACGCGCCAGCGCTTGACGGATAGCCGTACTGCTGACACGTAATTGTTGTAAACAAAAGCTCTGGGTACTTACGACATCAAAGCCGTATTTTTCCCCTGCTTCCTGCAGCATTGCAAAGTTACCTGTACGGCCTTTGCCAAAGCAGAAATCATCACCAACGACAAGAAACTTAACACCCAAACGCTCGACCAACAAGTCACGGATAAACTCTTCCGCGGTTAAACTTGCAAAATGGCGATTGAAATTGACACACAGTAAGCGGTCAATATCGAGCTTACTCAATTGCACGAACTTATCGCGTAATCGCGTCAACCTTGCAGGTGCCTTGTCTTTGGCAAACAGCTCCATCGGCTGAGGTTCAAAGGTCATCACAACAGAAGGCAAGGATAGCCTGTCCGCTTGCTCAGACACTTGCTGCAATACTTGTTGATGGCCTTTATGGACACCATCGAAATTGCCAATAGTCAGCACACAACCATGATGTCGCGGGTTGATATTGTGAATGCCTCTAATCAGTTCCATTGGATACTGCTTTCTGCCTCTGTTTTACTTTACACTGTGTGAAACTGACGGATTATATACTAATCACCCTCAGTCTGTCCCAGCTTTTAGGTCTTTTAAACGCGCACCAGTTAAAAATAGAGCCACTAGGTAAACTACGGCTCCTAAACCGATCAACATCCCTAGCACCGCGCTTCGGTGAGCAAAGCTCCAGCCCAGCCATACTGACATATCTTCCAGTTGCCATAAGATTGCCGCCACCATCGCCGCGCCAGCAATAGCTAAACGTATAATAAAGAAGACGGTTCGCTTAGTGATTTGGTATACCTCTGCGATGTGCAGGCCACGATACAGCAGTGCCATATTCACAAATGCCGATAGTGCCGTCGCGATAGCCAAGCCAACGTAGCCATAGAAGTACGCAAAAATTGCATTAAATACCATGTTGGTCACCATCGCAATGATGCCGTATTTCACTGGCGTTTTAGTGTCTTGACGCGAGTAATAACCCGGAGCGAGCACTTTAATCAGCATAAAGTTCAACAAGCCTGAAGCGTAAGCAAAGAGTGACAATGATGCTTGATGTACGTCTTGTGGCGAAAACTCACCTCGCATGAATAACACCATCAACATAGGTTTTGCCAGTACCATCAAACCAAGCATTGCAGGAAGGCCAAGTAAGATCACCATGCGCACCCCCCAGTCCATGGTTTGTGCGAATCCTTCATTTTGTGCGTCAACATGTTTGCGTGATAATGCTGGTAAAATCACCGTTGCAATCGCAATACCAAACAGACCTAACGGGAATTCCAACAAGCGATCTGAATAGTACAACCAACTGATCGAACCGGTTTGCAGAAAGCTGGCAATAAAAGTATCAAACAACAAGTTGATTTGGCTTACCGACACACCGAACAAAGCAGGAATCATTAAGGTTCGGATCTTCACCACGCCCGGATCGCGCCAGCCCCATTTTGGCTTAACCATAACCCCCGCTTTAATAAGGAAAGGGATTTGAAATAAGAACTGAACCAAACCACCAAGGAAAACACCGATGGCAAGACCAATCTCTGGCTGTGACATCTGCGGCGAGATAAACCATGCTGCCAAAATGATCATTACGTTGAGGAAGACGGGAGTAAACGAAGAAACCGCAAACTTACCTAGTGTATTAAGAATGGCTCCCGATAGGGCAACAAAAGTGATGAACCATAAATAAGGAAAGGTAATCTTGAGCATCACGCTAGCAAGTTCGAACTTCTCAGCCGCGGGACCACCATGCATCCAGTCTAGGAACCAACCAAAACCAAACAGTGCAGTCACCACTCCGGAACCTAGAACACCTAAGATGGTAACAATTGAGACTATCACCCCCAACGTGCCCGCTGCACGAGCAATGAGCTCCCGAGTTTTATCCATGTCGCCTTGAGCATGGCTTTCCGTTAAAACAGGTACAAACGCTTGGGAAAAAGCACCTTCAGCAAACAAACGTCGTAAAAAATTAGGAATTTTATTGGCGAAGAAAAAGACGTCTGCGCTTGCTCCTGCCCCCATTAAATTTGCCACTACAACATCACGAACTAGGCCAAGAACGCGGGAAATAAATGTCATAGCACTGACGATCATGCCAGACTTGAGTAGTCGTTTACTCACTGTAACCTCGGAATATCACCATAAGACAGCTAACCCTATACTGTTTCTCTGACAGGTGCTGCAAATAGACGTCAAAAATCTATCCGCGGGTTGTAAGGAATAAGTGTGCCTTTCGCGGATAATTATTAGCATTGGTATAAAAATGCTGTTAGAATCCCCGCCATCTTAACCGCGATAACCTCTCTTACCAAAATTTGTTTTGGCTTAGATCGGTTTTTGCACAAATCATTTGACATTTAAGCGCAAATGAGGGATATTCCTCGCCCTTAAATTGTCACAGAACTAAGTTTTTGGGAGTTAGACCCTTGGCAAATAGTAAATCTGCTAAGAAGCGCGCTATCCAAGCTGAGAAACGTCGTCAGCACAATGCTAGCCGTCGCTCAATGATGCGTACTTACATGAAGAAAACTGTTGCTGCTATCGAAGCAGGCGACAAAGAAGCTGCAACTGCTGCATTCGCTGTAGTTACACCTATCCTAGACCGCATGGCAACTAAAGGCCTTATTCACAAGAATAAAGCAGCTCGCCATAAGTCTCGTTTCGCTGCACAAATCAAAGCTCTTTAATAGAGTCCTGATTTTACAGTGAAGAAAAAACCGACCTTGTGTCGGTTTTTTTATATCTACAAAATTTTCTTAATAAAAAAAGCTGGCAATGCCAGCTTTTCTTTTTCTGAATGTCCCATTTAAAGACATCAGCTTATTCATTACCCATATAACACTCAAACTAGAAAGCACTAATAAAACACTTGAGAACAAAGCAAATTGGTCGATGAGTAGTACCCTATCATCAAAAGTTTAACGCCACTCTCAAATATTCCAACAAGTTAGATTCACACTCTAAGATGAGCAGTATATTAGGACTATTTAATTAATGTTGAGCACTCTCAGCACAATAAAGACTATGCAGTGTTTTTATTAACGCTTTCACTTCATCACTCTTTAATGTGTAGTACACCGTTTGTGCTTCTTTCCTTGTCGTGACTAACTCATCACGGCGAAGCCAAGCAAGATGCTGAGATAATGCCGACTGGCTTAGCTCTAACTTTGCACACAGCTCTCCCACGGACAGCTCTTGGTTATGCAGCATACAAAGGATTTGTAGGCGTCTCTCGTTTGCCATCGCTTTGAGCAACACGACGGCTTTTGCGGAGTTCTGCTCCATTTCTTGTAGATTCATGTGTTGGACCTCTAGCTACAACTTACTTATTCCAACCCTGGCCAGCTTGTTGTGTTGCACTGATTTATATATCTAAGAAAATCAAGATACACTTCCAGAGTCTTCATTATTAGAACCTCTAATTTAGTTGTTAGTGATACACCAATATTATCCACCAAGGATTTTAATTGGTGCGCCATCAATAATTAATAGTTTTGCTCACTAAAACAAGTATCTTGCTTACTTAGATATTATTTAGAATTATATTTTTATTGATAGTAATCTATTTATTTACGCAACGATACGGGTTTACTCAAACATTTGACTGAAATCAGCATCACAAACATTTTTTACCGCGGGGTGTTGGATCATTCGTTCCGCAAAAATCACGTAGTACTCTTCTTTTAGCCCATCGACATGGCCAATTAGCTGTAAATTTCGGTCGTCTTCAATCTCCGACATGTATACGGTCGGTGCCAAGAAAATCACATCGTCGTGGTACCGAGCAAAAGCTTTCATCAACGCAACATCATCAAACTCCCCCAGCACATTGGCTTGAAGGCCTTGACGATCAAACCATTGAATAACTTTACGCCCCATAGCCGTTCGGCTCGCGGGAATCAGAAGTTTTTTTTGTTCCAAGATCTCAGGAAATCGCACATTTTCAATTTCAGAAGAAGCAAAAAAGCTCATGCTACTTTCACCTAACTTTTTGCTATAAAGGCCAGGACTTTGAGTAGAATCAACGGGACAATCCGAAAGGATCATATCTAGCTTGTGCTGAGAAAGGCGTTCAAGTAGCAGTTCGTGGGTTGATTCATAACAGCGTAAATGAATACTGTTATCTTCCGGGACGGTCGTCATCAGTACTTTACTGACCAAGCGTTTAGATAACGCATCGGCTACACCAACTTCAAATAGAATGTTCGAGTGCTGGCTGTAATTGACGATATCTAACATCTCATAACTCAAACCGAACATCCGGTCGGCGTACTTAAACACAAGCTGACCTAACTCAGTGGGCTCAACTGTACGACCATTGCGCTTGGTTAACTTTCCTTTCATGCGCTCTTCAAGCGCTTTAATCTGTCCTGTCACGGTTTGCGGTGTCAGGAAGAGCGCGTCAGCCGCCTTAGTTACAGAGCCCTGTTTGCACACCATCCAGAAATAATAGAGATGGTTGTAGTTTAGATGTGACATGATCGAGTCCCGAAAAGAAAGTGATACTTTTTATACCAAATGTGACAGAGACAAACAATAAACTCGACAAAACCATACAATACCTTACAAAAGCATAAGTTTTACCGAAAGTATAAAGTCAACACTGTCATAAAAGTTGAACTGAGGCGCATTTTCTCTACAAAAAAAACGCAAAAACCAAACAAAACTAAATCAAAATTTAACCATTAAAATCAACAAGTTAAAAATTAATTTCCTTCCTCTTTTACGCCATTATCAAAAAGAACAATAAAAATCTCTCACAGCAAGAAATCTGTAATATTACTGAAATATTTGTTCTCTAACATCGCCCGCAGATTCAACTACAGACCGAAAAATGAACTGAAAGGTCAACGGAGAAAATTATGATGAACCAAGCTACTTCAACAGTGGCACCAATTTCGAGCACAGCTCGTTGGTTACGCTGGGCTAACTTGGCATTCATGTTATATCTGCTTCTTCTAGCAGTATCTATGGTTGGTAGTGGCTTTAAATGGGCAACTGGCGATCAAGCTAAGGTGCTATTTGAATTTGCCGCACACCCAGTTGCAGGTCTCATGATCGGCTTGGTGGCAACAGCCTTAATTCAGTCTTCAAGTACTGTAACGTCTATTATTGTAGGCTTGGTTGCAGGTGGCTTACCTGTAGAAACCGCTATCCCTATGGTGATGGGTGCTAACATTGGTACCACAGTGACCAATACGCTTGTGTCTCTTGGCCACGTGCGCTGTAAAGAAGAGTTCAAACGTGCCTTTGCAAGTGCAACCATTCACGACTTCTTCAACTTGCTTGCTGTCGCTATTTTCCTTCCGTTGGAAATGATGTTCGGCATTTTAGAGAAAGTTTCTCACTGGCTTGTTTCTCCACTGCTTGCTACTGGTGATATGAGCATTAAGGGCTTCAACTTTATTAAACCAATTACAAAGCCAGTCGTAGGCGCAATTAAAGAGCCACTTTCTACCTTCGGTGATACTGTTGGCGGCGTCATGCTTATTGCTTTGGGTATTGCGACTATCTTCGTTGCAATCACAGTGATGGGTAAATTGATGAAGAGCCTAATGGTTGGTCGCGCACGTGAAATTTTGAAAAACGCCATCGGTCGTGGTCCTATTCACGGCATCGTATCAGGCTCAATCGTGACTGTTCTAGTACAATCTTCCTCAACCACGACAAGTTTAATGGTTCCGTTGGTTGGTACTGGCGTGTTGAAAGTACGAGATATCTACCCTTTCACTCTGGGTGCTAACATTGGTACTTGTATTACGGCACTACTAGCAGCGACAGCGGTATCTGGAGAGTTCGCAGTATTCGCACTACAAATCGCTCTAGTCCACTTAGTATTTAACATCATGGCGACGCTGTTTATCTTTGGAATTCCATTCCTACGTGAGATTCCGGTTAAAGGCGCTGAGATGATTTCTGAAATGGCTATTAAGAATAAAGCAGTTGTTGGTGGTTACCTAATGTCAGTATTCGTTATTCTACCAGGTGCAATTCTAGCCCTAACAACGTAACAACAACGACATACCATCGCTTATTGTTTAGGCTCCACATCGTGGAGCCTTTTTTATGATAATTAAACTGTTCAAATCGATTGTCCGGTGATAATTTGAGCCACATCAGCATGCTTATGCTGAGCTATCTCATTTGGAGTCGACAACATGACGCAGCTTAATGACGCTATTTCTGATCAGCTACTCGCAATAGACGAAAACCTAACCCAACTGGTTGCTGATATTGATATCCTAAGTAGCGTGAATCCTCTTAATTATGCTCAAGAAAGAGAACGTTTCATTAAAAACAAATATTCTCAAGAGCCTAATTTTCAATATTCAATTACTAACGTAGATACCCACAGTGCAAAGCGACGTCTATATGAGCTACCTCTAGAAAACATTCAAGACACCCAATTGCAAAGGCTGTACGCGGACGTAATTCAGTCTTATGCAGATAAACTGGATCAAGTGAATACCATCGGCACGCAAGAGTTTCTTTATAACTCCTTACGCTATTATGGGGAACCGAGCGCCAAAGATATTGCCAACGCCCATTTCATATTGCACCTTCCTACAGAAGAAGAAAAAGAACCTCAGCACGATAGCCGTGCAATAGCACGTTTCATGCAAAATTTTGCTCAACGCAATGGGTATGAATGTGAAATACAGGTGTTGGACGGGATGTTAGCAAACGCACTAGTTTCAGGATCTCGAGTCAAAATTAACCACGCGGCGTACATCACCACTGATGAGCTGGAGGCTCTTGCACATCATGAAATGGGAGTACATCTCCTGACTACGCTTAACGGTCGTCAACAACCGCTAAAAGTCCTGAGCTTAGGTTGTCCTGCCAATACCAACACTCAAGAAGGGCTGGCTATATTATGTGAGTATCTGTCAGGACATTTCAGTATCAAGCGCCTAAGAACCTTAGCCTTACGAGTTCTGGCAGTAGAGTCGATGATCAAGGATCGCGATTTCCGCCATACGTTCATGCTATTAAAAGAACAGTATAAAGCTTCTGATCTTCAAGCATTTACAACGACTGCCCGAGTCTATCGAGGTGGAGGTTTAACGAAGGATTACTTGTATCTTAGAGGATTCCGAGAGGTGCTCAATGCCTATGATAAATTGGGCGATGACTTTTCACTATTGTTGTGCGGGAAAACTGAGCTGAAGTACTTTGAGCTTATCCGTTCATTAGTGAGTAAAGAAATATTCACTCAACCTAAGTTTATTAGCCCGGCACTATCCACACCGATGCAGACCAGCCCAATTCACCGTTATATTGTCAGTGCACTAAAATAATACCTTCTATGTACAAAAAAGAAAAAAGCTCCATTCGGAGCTTTTTCTATATCTTGAAGAACGATACTCGTTACACTGAGAATGGGTAACGAATAGGATCGTGATGCTCGTACCCTTCAACCCAAAAGTCATCCAGTGTGACCCATGTTTCCAAATCTTCTAGAGATTTAATCTCTGGGTTGATATGGAACGTCGGCGCTTTTAATGGCTCACGTTTCAACTGAACATCGCGCATCAGTTCAAGCTGGTCTTCATAAATGTGAGCATTCACAATCTTATGAAATGCCTGACCAGGTTTCTTGCCCGTAATTTGCGCAATAATCGCCAAGAACACGTAAACTTGAACCATATTGAAGTTTAAGCCAAGCGGTACATCACACGAACGCTGAGTACTATTCAGGTAAAGCGTATCATCCAGCAATGAAAAATGGTGACTGTACATACAAGGACGCAAGCACCCCATGTGGAACTCACCCGGGTTGTAGAAGTTCAAGATTTCACCGCGGTCATCAACGCCACGCGTTAAGTCATCCACTATCTTACGTAGCTGGTCAACATGACCACCATCAGGTTTCGCCCAGGCGCGCCCTTGAACCCCATAGACACGGCCCATGTCGTCTTCGCCTTTACGGTATGGGTTATTCAACCAGGCATCATTTAGGTTGGCATTGGCATCCCAGGTTTTCGTGCCCAGCTTACGAAAATCTTCCGCATTATCGTAACCACGAATGTACCCTAGTAGCTCTGCAACGGCTGCTTTCCAAAAACTTTTACGTGTGGTGACCAACGGAAATTGATTGTTCGCAACATCGTAGGTTAAATCCGCGTTGATTACGGTCAGGCAGCGCTTGCCTGTACGCTCATTTTCAACCCAAACACCTTGGTCAACGATGCGTTGACACAAATCTAAATACTGTTTCACACCAATACCTTACTTCGTCTTTTGTGGTAATTCGTCTTTGTAATGACCACGTTTGTATGCCCAAACCATCATGAGGACACCGATAACCACCATTGGCAGGGATAAAATCTGTCCCATGGAAATAAAGCCACCGAATAAACCCAAATGAGCGTCTGGTTCGCGCACGTACTCAACTAAGAAGCGGAATGTACCATATCCAGCTAAAAATAGCCCTGAAACAGAACCTAGAGGACGAGGTTTCTTGATGAACCAATTCAAGATGAAGAAAAGTACGATACCTTCAAGCGCCATTTCATAAAGCTGCGATGGATGACGTGGCAGTGGACCGCCATTTGGGAAAACGATCGCCCAAGGCACATCCGTTACTCGGCCCCACAACTCGCTGTTCATGAAGTTACCTAAACGCCCCATACCCAAACCAAATGGCACAAGCGGCGCGATAAAGTCAGCAACACCGAAGAAAGTTCGCCCGTTTTTGTGTGCATACCAGAACATCGCGGTAATCACACCCAGTAAGCCCCCGTGGAAAGACATACCACCGGTCCACACTTTAAATAGATACAAAGGGTCAGCCAGGAAGAGCTCAAAATTGTAGAAAAGCACGTAGCCTACACGGCCACCAATCACCACGCCAAGGAAGCCTGCGAACAACAAATCAGAAACCTGCTCTCGTGTCCAACCACTTCCAGGCTTATCCGCACGTCGGTTCGCTAACCATAGAGCAAACATAAAGCCCACAAGGTACATCAAACCGTACCAACGAACCGAAACAGGACCAATAGAGATTAAAACCGGATCAATATTGGGAAATTCAATATATCCCTGAGACATAAATCATTCTCTTCTTATCACAACAAAATAAATATACCCAAGTAACCTCTAGATGCTTGGTTCAGCGAGAATGACTTGGGTACAAACTTAGAGCAGCATGGTCGCTGCAACAAACATTAAGAACACCGCGAATATCTTTTTTAATACCGCAGTTGGAAGGTTAGTTGCGAGCTTCGCACCCACTTTTGTTGTGAGCATCGAGGCCATAGCAATCGCTAATAAAGCGGGAAGATAAACATAGCCAATACTGTATGAAGGTAAGCCTTCCACTTTATAGCCATGTAAGATGAAGCCGATCATACCAGAAATAGCAATCACGCAACCACAAACGGAGGATGAGCCCACCGCTTTACGCATCTCTATCCCATGTTTATTTAAAAATGGTACCGACAGTGAGCCACCACCAATACCAGCAAGGCTTGATACGACACCAATTCCCGTGCCGTAAACTACAGTCACAGGGCTGCTCGGCATAGGTTTACTGCTCGTAACTTTAATGGAACGAAACATTTGTACTGACAGGCAAAGAACAATGACACCAAACACTTTCGGCAAATAGTGTGTAGGGATCCACTCAGCAATATTGGCACCAACAAAGCCACCAATGACCACACCAGGCATCAACCATTTTACGACAAACATATCGACATTGCCGAGCTTAAGGTGATTCATCGCCGATGAGCCAGACGTGACAATAATACTCGCTAACGAAGTGGCTAAGGCCATGTGCATACTCATTTCTGGAGAGATCCCAGCAAGAGGAAGCAAATACAACAAGGCAGGAACAACAATCAAACCACCACCGATACCGAGTAACCCCGCCATCACACCCACAAAAGCGCCTAGCGCCAACAATAACAAAAATAAAGAGACGGTCACGATTTCCTACTTTTTACCTGCACGGATAAAGCCCGCAAAGCCCTGTTGAATGAAAAAGTCATGCATCATTTGATGAATGTCCTCCCCATAGGACTTTGTCATTGCTTGCTCCGCTAATTTTTCTAATTCTTCTTGTTGGCTATGACGAATCAAATATTTCACCTTAGCCACATTGGAGGTGTTCATACTCAAACTGGTATACCCTAACCCAAGTAAGAGAAGAGCGCCAAATGGATCACCCGCTAGCTCACCACAAATACACACGGGCACCTGATATTTATCACACACCTCATGGATTTGCTTAAGCGCTAACAGTACCGCAGGATGCATAGATTCATAGACATCCGCTACGCGCGAATTGTTCCTATCTACTGCTAATAAATACTGAGTTAAATCGTTTGTCCCGACAGAAACAAAATCAACACGGTGAGCGATCGTTGGCAACAGATACACCATCGATGGTACTTCAATCATGACCCCAATTTGTGGGAATTGAATTCTATCATCAAGCAAAACGGCTTCGCTGTGAGCTTGATTAATCAAGCTAATGGCATCGTCTAGCTCTTTTACCCCTGACACCATTGGCAATAAGATACTTAAGTTTCCGCTTTCTGCACTCGCTCTTAACATTGCACGCAGCTGGATCAAGAAAATGTCTGGATGATCCAATGTAAAACGAATGCCACGCCAGCCTAGAAACGGATTATCTTCTTCGATGGGCAAATACGGCAAAGGTTTGTCACCACCAATATCCAAAGTACGCATCACTACTCGTTGATTCGGATAGCTGTTAAGTATTGCTTGGTATTGATGATACTGCTCATCTTCCGAAGGAAAGTGATGCTGAAGTAAAAATGCAATCTCAGTTCGGTACAACCCAACACCATCAACACCTGTGTTGATGGCAATATTACTGTCTGCACTGAGTCCCGCATTCAGCATAATTTCGATATGGTGATTATCTTGCGTAACCGCAGGGAGTGCGAGGTCCTTGTTTACCATGGCAAACAATTCAGACTCTTCGCTTACTAAGCTGCGATACTCTCGCAACAACTGGCGGTTTGGCTCTAAGAAGATCTCACCCGTATAGCCGTCGACTATCCCGAGTTTGCCATTCACCACATCCGGATTAATGTTGGCGCCCATGACTGCAGGGACCCCAAGAGCTCGAGATAAAATGGCAGCGTGAGAGTTTGCGCCTCCCTCTAATGATACGACAGCTAACAAAAACTCTTTAGGTACAGAAGCGAGCAAGGTGGCAGTGAGTTCATTCGCCACCAAAATAATGGGACGATCAATTGCAGAATTTTCTTGCTCGCTGTTGTGCAGAAAATAGAGCAGCCTTTGCCCTAACTCTCGGATATCTTGCGCTCTTTCACGCATGTATACATCCGACATTCTGGCGAATCGATTCGAGTATGACTCTACAACTTGGCGTAACGCCCAGTCTGCCCTATCTCCTTTTTCAATCTGCTTCTTCAAATCACCGCGAAGCATCGGATCATTCAGTAAGTGAGTAAACAGATCGAAGATCGCCAGCGCATCTTTGTTGATTTCACTGTCCAGCTTTTTCCGCATACGGCGAAAGTCATTTAACGCTCGCTCTATGGCCACCAGTAATGTCTCGTGCTCGCGTTCCTTATCTAACGTGGACGAAGGGAAAACATCCGATAAACTCGGCTGGGTATTGTCGAACCAAAACTCTCCAATCGCGACACCAGTAGACGCAGGCAAACCTTTTAATACCGTGGGTTTAGATGCTAACTGCCAATGCCCAAGATTCTGCGCATGTGCAATGAGCACCGCTAACTGAGCGGATAAGGTAACAAGAAACGATTCTTCCATTTCACTAAACAAGCGCGGCGTTTTTTGTTGGATCACCAACACACCTAAAACTTGTTTACGATGAATGATTGGAGTAGCTAAAAAAGAGTGGTAAATCTGTTCGCCGAGTTGAGGAAAGAATTTGAACTCGGGGTGTTTTGAGGCTTCGGCAAGGTTAAGGGGTTCAGCGCTTCGTTTTACCAACCCAACCAAGCCTTCATTGAAGTTGATATGAATACTATCACCTTCAAAAATAAGGCCTTGAGTTGCCATTAACTCAAGGCGCTGCATTTCTTCATTAGCAAGATAGATAGTACAGCACTCAGTACTAAGGGCAGCACAAGTCTCTTTCACCAATATATCGAGTGCCAGATGCACATCATCGACCCTGGAGACTTTCTCAACTATTTCCCTTAGCTGACTGAGCATGATTATCCTCTACGTTGCTTTTTTCTTTTCCCTTTCGCTTTTCTCTCTCGAAAAGGCATGGCTAAGGATGCAAATTCTTTCATCGCTCGTCGATAAACATCTCGCTTGAAAGAAACAACTTGCCTAACTGGATACCAGTAACTTACCCAGCGCCAACCATCAAATTCAGGGGATTTTCCGCGTTGCATATTAATGCGAGACTCATCGCATTCTAATCTCAGCAGAAACCATTTCTGTTTTTGGCCGATACAAACAGGCTTGGAGTCCCAACGCACCAATCGCTTTGGTAGCTTATATCTTAACCAATGACGACTTGTTGCAATGATCTTAACGTCTTTTTTCGTTAAACCGACTTCTTCGTATAACTCCCTGAACATGGCTTGTTCAGGGGTTTCACCTTCGTCAATCCCACCTTGTGGAAATTGCCATGAGTGTTGCCCGTATCGTTTAGCCCAGAAGACCTGACCATGGTTATTACATATCACAATACCAACATTAAGTCGGTAACCATCGCCATCTATCACTGGCTAACCTCTATGAATAAATTTTTTATTACCGTGATTTTTCCACATATCCCCATTACTAGCAAACTTACTGATGTGATATGAGCAAGATTTATTACCTTTTCAGCATTTTTGGATATCTTTTAATCAAACCATACCTTATCAACACAAGAGTGAGACATTGCCCACATTTATTCACCTTTTCTGTGAATAACTTTGTGAAGAATTCAATTCAAATGAGTAATTCAGTTCAATCCCATCAAAAGCAAAACAAATGAAGAAACAAAAAAACAAACATAAGACATTGATAAAAAAGTATTTATTTTTAAAGATAACGATAATTAGATCTTCAGTTTCTTGATGATCTTTTCACCAAACTCAGATCGGTCAAAGATCCACCAATAGGCTATTTATCCACACTCACCTGCTATTCGTTTAGATGATTACAACAAAATCAACCCCAAAAATGCATTTCAACCCCTGTTCATTCATACAGACCCCGTCAGGATCTTATCTATATCTCCTCCACCTGTGGATAAGTTATGAATTGATCGTTCTTACACCGCCTCGGTGAAATCTTAAACAGTAGATTTGGTCGGAGTTTGATAAACTATATTTTTTGTAATACCACCTTGTAACTATGAAACCAGAACCACAAACAGAAGCAGAGCTATTGGAACGAGCGCATGATATGGCAGGACTCAGTTTTGCTGAGTTGGCCGCCGAGGCGAATATGATTGTTCCTGAAAACTTAAAACGTGATAAAGGTTGGGTGGGTCAATTACTCGAATGGCACTTGGGCGCTCCAGCTGGCAGTAAACCTCAACAAGATTTCGCAAAACTAGGGATCGAGTTGAAAAGTATTCCGATCAGTTACTCTGGCAAACCTTTAGAAACAACCTTTGTTTCTGTGGCCCCCCTCACTGGTGTTCATGGTCTTACATGGGAAACAAGTCATGTTCGAAACAAGCTATCTCGTGTGCTTTGGGTACCCGTAGAAGGAGAACGAGAAATCCCACTCGCTGAAAGACGTGTGGGCAGTCCACTCATTTGGTCACCAGATGAAGAAGAAGAACGGATTTTGCGAAATGACTGGGAAGAGTTAATGGAGATGATCGTCTTGGGAAGATTTGATCAAATTTCCGCCAGACACGGAGAAGCGCTGCATCTTCGCCCTAAAGCCGCAAATGCAAAAGCGCTCACCGAAGCATATAACTCAAATGGTAAGCCGATGAAAACTCTGCCCCGAGGCTTTTACCTTAGAACACAGTTTACTGAACAGATCTTACTCAAGCACTACATTAACACTCAACCAGAATAAAACTATATCAGCTATTTAGTGCGTCACGAGCGATAACTCAATATCGCAGTATGAGGCTGCCTCTTCAGTGCCACATTCGTCATACGCATTGCGCAGCCTTAAATACGCTTTATCGACCCCTAGCCTCAATAGTTCTTCTTTTACTAAGTCTAGAGAGCCAAAATGTATCGGGTCTTCACCGTCTTTAATCGGCTCAAGTTGATGCTTGTACTCCACAGCTAAAAGATAGTCAGAGACATCAGAACACCCAATCACAAATACTTTGGGAGTTTTATAAGTATCTTTATGTGGACCATGTAGCCACATGTCCAATTGATGCTTCTGCATAACATACCTCCTTCACACGATCATTTAAGTGTAGTTAGGCTAACTGTAGCTTTCGAGTTTGCTCTTCCTTTATACGTAAATCATTTGCGATTGCGGCTACAAATCCCCTATATTGGAGTCACTTATTTAGTCGGTAACTCTTCAAGGACGTGATATGCAATACACAAAACTACCGCACTCATCACTTGAGATCAGTAAAATCTGCCTCGGCACTATGACGTTTGGCGAGCAAAACACAGAAAAGGACGCCTTTGAACAGCTCGACTTTGCCCTCGATCATGGGGTGAACTTCATCGATACCGCAGAGATGTACCCTGTACCGCCAAACTCGGAAACACAAGGGCTCACCGAGCAATACATCGGTAATTGGTTAGCAAAAAGCGGCAAAAGAGAGAAAGTAGTACTGGCAACAAAAGTGGCAGGCCCTCGCAATGTTCCTCACATTAGAGACAACATGAGCCTTAATCGTCGCCACATCCATACAGCAATTGATGACAGCCTTAATCGTCTACAAACCGATTATGTCGATTTGTACCAACTACATTGGCCGCAGCGTCAAACCAACTGCTTTGGTCAACTCAACTACCCATACCCTGACAAACAAGAAGAAGTCACGTTAATTGAAACGTTGGAAGCGCTTACTGAATTAGTGAATGCAGGTAAAGTGCGCTATATCGGCGTATCCAACGAGACGCCGTGGGGTGTGATGTCGCTATTGCGTTTGGCAGAAAAACACGATTTGCCAAGAATTGTCTCCATTCAAAACCCATATAACTTATTGAACCGCAGCTTCGAAGTTGGCTTGTCTGAAATCAGCCATTACGAAGGCGTTCAGTTACTTGCCTACTCTCCTTTGGCATTTGGCTGCCTGAGTGGTAAATACCTAAACGGGGCAAAACCTGAAGGCGCTCGATGCACTAAGTGGGAGCGTTTTGCGCGCTACTTCACTCCGCAAGGTGTTAAAGCGACCGAAGCTTACGTCAATTTAGCTCAAGAGCATGGTCTAAACCCTGCACAAATGGCGCTCGCGTTTGTCAATCAGCGTCCATTTGTTGCTTCTAACATTATCGGTGCAACAAACCTAGACCAATTAAAAGCCAATATCGACAGTATTGATTTGCAACTTAGCGACGAACTACTTACTGAAATTCAAGCAATAGGTACAACTTACTCGAATCCTTGCCCTTAACGGTACCCCCCTCAAACGAAAACAGCTGACCTTCAAGATCAGCTGTTTATCCAATGAAGTCATACTTCATATAAAAAGTTAAGCGTGTTGAATGACTCGTTAGCAACTCAGTCAGTCCAACACGCTAACGATTACGTCATTATTCGCGACGTTAAAACTCGACGAAGGTGACGAACTCGACGTTCAACTTTTACTGCATCCGGAACATTGGCACGTGTAGAACGACCATCGCGATCTAAACCAATATCCCTCAATAGATGAACATTCGTCCATGGAATATCATGAGCAGTTCGGCGTATGGTACGCTGCCATTGCTTTTCTTCGCGTTTAAGGTCTGCTTTCAATAGCAAAGTGGCCAATTGTAAGTAAATAGAGTGACGCATAATATTTTCTCCGATTATCGATGTATTCGACTGGGAAAAATAGTGCGTAAAATGAACAGAAATATTCTGTTGATACTAAGCCGCTACTTTCCCGCAGCCTAGTAATAAATATGATAGGTTACGGATTAATTTTTATCTTGTGAGCCAGTGGTATTGGTATCATCCGATTTAAGGGTTATCGGAGCGATAGGCATACGATCAGCGCAAGCAGTGGTGTTAACAACGTAATGTTTCATCTTGCGCCTCCTAGCTAAAAATTAATCCGTTTATGAAAGGTATAACTCATTGAGTTACGGTTAAATTGTAAGCTTTGATGAATATATATCAAACATTTTTTGCCTTTTTGATTAAAAAAAAATCAATACACCGCAATTTAGTTTCATATACTTTTATGTATAACATATTCACCTGAGGAATATATAAATTTGCGGATTTTATAAATCAAACCAAACAAAAAATAAAAAGAGCGGCTCTGTGGCCACTCTCTTTTATTGTATTTATTCGCCTATTTGACACAGGGAAAGGCCAACTACATGGCTTGTTCGGAAATCAAGTTATGTTTATTAAGTAGTCGATACATGGTTGCACGCGAAACTCCGAGCTCTTTCGCCGCATTTGAAACTTGACCAGAATGAGATTCCAAAACAACCAGCAACGCATCACGTTCACTCTTCTCTCGGATTGATTTCAAGCTGCGCTTTGAGTCATTACGTTGAGGTAAATCTAAGTGATGCTCTTCAATCATTACGCTGTCGGACATTAATACCGCTCGCTTCACTTGGTTCATCAGCTCACGCACATTTCCAGGCCAGAAATAACGTGTCAGTGCCTTGAATGCATCCTCAGAAAAGCTTTTTGCTTGCGAGTTGTACTCTTTTGAGAACTCTTGTAAGTAGAAACGAGCCAGCAATGCGATGTCACTCGCACGCTCTTTCAAGCTAGGGACATTGATGCGCAGAACGTTGATGTAATGGTAAAGCTCTTCATTGAAGTCACCGTCAATCAAAGCTTTTTCAACATCTGACGAGTTAGCAGCAAGAATACGCACGTTAACCGCTTTTACGCCATCTTTGGTATCAATGGTGCCTTCTTGCAAGAATCTCAGCAGATTCATTTGCTGCTCTTTTGAAATGGTAAGAATGTCGTTAAACAACACGGTGCCGCCATCTGCTTGTTCAAGCAGGCATGCTTCCATATCTTCATCGGCGTTAATACCAAATACTTCAGCTTGGAAACGTTGTTCATTGAGTGCGCGACAGTTAATTGCCATAAACGGTTTATGAGAGCGTGAAGAGACTTTATGGATGGCCCTAGCAACCGCCTCTTTACCAGTCCCACTTTCCCCAGAAATCAGAATGCTGACGTCCGTTGGACCAATGCGCTTCACTTGATCGCGTAAACGTTTCATCGGGATAGATTCACCGATCAAACCCATATCTAAACTGCTACCAAAACTAGGCCAAACTTTTTTCTCCAATTTAAGCATGCCAAGCTGGTGACCTATTGTGCTTAATAACTGTGCATCTGGGATCGGCGCTGTGAAAAAATCGATACAAAAGTTAACAATGAACTGGCATATGGTGTCAGTGCCAAGCTGAGATTCACGAATAAACGCTAACCAACGTACGTGTTTGTGAGAGCTGACTAAGTTCGCCAAACCATTCAAGCTGAACTCGTCATGGCTGAGATCAACAATACCGATACATGGACCAATATCTTCTAACAGCGTATTAGCTTTGCGTAAGTCACCTACTTGATGACACTTCCAGCCCACTTGCTCCAGTACCGATAACCAAGGCTCATAAGTACCGCCAACTACCACAAGCGATCCCGGGATGGAATCCATCTTAAACTGCCCAGCCATTCTCTAACCCTTTTTCATTGTTAATAGAAATTTTGTGCCACAAACTTATCTTTGCGAGCGGGTAACATTATCGAGACTCCGCCCCCTCACGTCTGTCTCAGTATTAAGACTATGCAATAGATTGAGATTTGGCGAATGTTTATTTGCATATCCCATTAAAAGGCAAGTGCAACAACTTGAATTACCTTAACTAAAAGGCAAAAAAAAACCACCCGAAGGTGGTTTTTTACTCATCCTATCGAATTACGCTTGCGGGCGCATTGCAGGGAATAAGATCACGTCACGGATAGTGTGCGTGTTAGTCAGTAGCATAACCAAACGGTCGATACCGATACCTTGGCCTGCTGTTGGCGGTAGGCCGTGCTCTAGAGCAGTGATGTAGTCTGCATCGTAGAACATTGCTTCGTCGTCACCAGACTCTTTCGCTTCAACCTGTGCTTTAAAGCGTGCATCTTGGTCTTCAGCATCGTTAAGCTCTGAGAAACCGTTCGCTACTTCACGGCCACCGATAAAGAACTCAAAGCGGTCTGTAAAGAACGGGTTATCATCGCTACGACGAGCCAACGGAGAAATATCTGCTGGGTAACCAGTGATGAACGTAGGCTGCATTAGCTTAGGTTCTGCTGTTTCACCAAAGATCTCTTCAAGAAGCTGACCGCATGTCCAGAAAGGTTCTACTTCAACGTGAACAGATTTCGCGATAGAAACCATTAGATCACGGTTTTGTAGGTCTTCTTCTGTTAGCGCTTGGATTTGCGCGTGGTCTGGGTTGTAGTGCTTGATTGCTTCGAACATACTCATACGAGTGTAAGTACCACCAAACTCAACCGTTTCATCACCGTAAGGCATTGACGTTGAACCTAGAACTTCTTGCGCCACTGAGCTTAGTAGTTCTTCAGTTAGGTCCATCAGATCTTTGTAGTCTGCGTACGCCATGTAGAATTCCATCATTGTGAATTCTGGGTTGTGGCGTGGAGAAAGGCCTTCGTTACGGAAGTTACGGTTGATTTCGAATACGCGATCAAAACCACCAACAACTAGACGCTTCAGGTATAGCTCTGGCGCGATACGTAGGTACATTGGCATGTCTAGTGCGTTGTGGTGCGTGATGAATGGACGCGCACTCGCACCGCCAGGGATAACGTGCATCATTGGCGTTTCAACTTCCATGAACTGCTTAGAGATCATGAAGTTGCGGATTGCAGACATTACTTTAGAACGTACTACGAACGCTTGACGAGAGTCTTCGTTAACGATCAGGTCAACGTAACGTTGGCGGTAACGCATCTCTTGGTCAGTTAGACCGTGGAACTTTTCTGGAAGTGGACGTAGTGCTTTGGTTAGCAACTCGTACTCTTCCATGTTCACGTATAGGTCACCCTTACCAGACTTATGAAGTGCACCTTTAACACCGATGATGTCACCGATATCTAGACCTTGGTATTTTTCTTTAAGTACTTTTTGAACCGCTTTGTCAGCATAAGCTTGGATACGGCCAGAAGTTTCTTGAATTACCAAGAATGGACCACGTTTAGCCATGATACGGCCAGCGATTGCTACTACGTGGTTAAGCTCTTCTAGCTCTTCCTTCGTCTTTTCACCGAACTCTTTCTGAAGGTCGCCCGCTAGTGCGTCACGACGGAAGTCGTTTGGATGGCCGTTCGCTTTGCAGCTCTTTCGGATTGCATCCAGTTTAGCGCGGCGTTCAGCAATCAGCTTATTTTCTTCTAGTACAGTTTCGTTTTGAACAGCATCAGTCATTTTCGATGTATCCTGTTTTTGTCGGTGAAAAGCTTTATAGACCTGATTTCAGGCTAGCTTCAATAAATTTGTCCAGATCGCCATCAAGAACCGCTTGAGTATTACGGTTTTCAATGCCCGTACGGAGGTCCTTAATACGTGAGTCATCCAATACGTAAGAACGGATCTGGCTACCCCAGCCAATGTCAGACTTAGCGTCTTCATTAGCTTGTTTTTCCGCATTTTGCTTCTGCAATTCAAGCTCAAATAGCTTCGCTCGAAGCTGTTTCATTGCCTGATCTTTGTTCTTATGTTGAGAACGGTCATTCTGACACTGAACCACTGTGTTCGTAGGTACGTGCGTAATACGTACCGCAGATTCTGTGGTGTTTACGTGCTGACCACCTGCGCCTGACGCACGGTAAACGTCAATACGTAGGTCGGAAGGATTAATGTCGATGTCGATGTTTTCATCAATCTCTGGATAGATGAACGCAGAAGCAAATGACGTATGGCGACGACCGCCTGAATCGAACGGAGATTTACGAACAAGACGATGGACGCCCGTTTCAGTGCGTAACCAACCGTACGCATACTCACCAGAGATGCGAACTGTTGCCGACTTAAGACCCGCGACTTCACCTTCAGAGACTTCAATCACTTCAGCTTTGAAGCCCTTCGCTTCTGCCCAACGTAGGTACATACGCAGCAGCATGTTAGTCCAGTCTTGTGCTTCTGTACCACCAGAACCTGCTTGCAAATCGATGTAACAATCAGAGCTATCGTGGTCGCCAGAGAACATACGACGGAATTCAAGCTTTTCTAGCTTCTCTTCCAACTCAGCAAGTTCTGGTTCAATTTCGTCAAATGTTTCTTGATCTTCTTCTTCTACAGCCAGCTCAAGAAGACCTTCTACATCTTCCACACCTTGCTCTAGTTGATCAATGGTTTCAACAACCGCTTCTAGTGATGCACGCTCTTTACCCAGTGCTTGCGCACGCTCAGGTTCGTTCCATACATCTGGTTGTTCAAGTTCTGCGTTGACTTCTTCTAGACGCTCTTTCTTCGCGTCATAGTCAAAGATACCCCCTCAGGACATTTGTGCGCTGAGACACGTCCTGCAGACGGTTTTTAATTGGATTGATTTCAAACATGTTTACTCAACATTTTAGAATAGAATTTAACCGAGAAATTCTACTGAAAAATGTGACCGAGATACAGGAAAATTTCGGATGAGAAATCAGATTGCGGTGAGAGAGAGCACGGTCATAAAATTTTACGCCCACTTAGGGGCAACCGTACTCTATAAGAAAGGTTAATCTAGGTATTACTTAGCTTCGATATGGTCGATCATCAATTGCAATGATTGATTACCACGAAATTCATTCACATCCAGCTTATACGCGAGACGTACTGTTTTAACCGATGCATCTGGCCATCGGCGTAGATCAACATTGAATGCAATGCCGTCGATCATCACATTGGTAGGGTGACCTTTATAAAGCGGCTCTAACATCAATTTAAGATGCTTCTCACCCACCAGCTTTTGATGCAGTACTTTAAACTCACCATCAAAGATTGGTTCAGGGAAGGCTTGTCCAAAAGGGCCACCCGATCGCAGCTGTTCAGCAACATGCATAGAGAACTCTTCCGGCTTAAGTTCACCATCTGACATGATCACGCCTTTTAGCGCCGCTTCATCGAGTTCCTTTTTTACCACTTCATCAAACAAACGACTGAAACGCTCAAAATCCTGCTCTTTAATCGTTAAGCCTGCTGCCATGGCGTGTCCACCAAACTTGATGATCAAACCCGGGTTTTGTGTGTCGATGAAATCCAACGCATCGCGCATGTGTAGCCCCGGAATAGAACGACACGAGCCTTTAATCGTCCCTTCTCCGCCATCAGCAAATGCAATGACTGGACGGTGAAACTTCTCTTTAATGCGCGAAGCCAAAATACCAATCACACCTTGGTGCCAATCACGCTGGAATAAGGCTAAGCCATAAGGAAGCTCATTGCCTTCACCAAACTGAAGGCGCTCACAGAAAGCCATCGCTTCTTGCTTCATGCCTTCTTCAATCTCTTTACGAGTTTGGTTCAAGCCATCCAATTCACTTGCCATGCGACGAGCAGCGTGGATGTTGTTACACATCAATAGTTCAACACCGAAAGACATGTCATCAAGACGACCTGCAGCGTTAATACGTGGACCTAAAGCAAAGCCAAAGTCAGACGCAACTAAACGACGCGCATCGCGCTTCGCGACCTCAATTAATGCTTGGATGCCGGGACGCGCTTTGCCAGCACGAATACGTTGCAAGCCTTGGTGTACAAGAATGCGGTTGTTTTCATCCAATGGAACGACGTCGGCGACGGTACCCAGTGCAACAAGGTCAATCAGTTCCATCAATTTGGGCTCTTGCATCCCCTGTTCTGCAAACCAATTGTGTTTTCGCATATGAACGCATAGTGCCATCATGAGATAAAACGCGACCCCTACACCCGCAAGCGCTTTAGATGGAAAGCTACAGCTCTCAAGGTTTGGGTTCACCATTGCATCCACATCAGGCAACACTTGTCCTGGCAAGTGGTGATCGGTAACAAGCACAGTAATGCCATTTTCTTTTGCGTAACGCACGCCTTCGATTGATGAGACGCCGTTATCCACCGTCATGATCATCTCAGCGCCAAGCTCTAAGGCTTGGTCAACGACTTCTGGGCTTAACCCATAACCGTCTTCAAAACGATTTGGCACTAGGTAATCCACATTGTGACTACCAAGCATACGCAGCGCGAGCACTGATAATGCTGAGCTTGTCGCGCCATCAGCGTCAAAATCACCGACAACGATGATGCGTTTTTGTTCTTTTATCGCCTGAAACAAAAGATCGACAGCTTGCTCAATCCCCCCGAGTTTTTGATATGAATGCAACCCACGGGCCGACGTTTCTAATTGTGAAAGATCCGTTATCCCACGGTTGATGTAGATACGTTTAAGAATCGGAGGAATGGAATCAGGAAGAAGGGAAAGATCAGGTTCAGGACGTCGTTGAATTTCTATCATGCTTAAAAGAGCCGACAACTTTGCCGGCTCTGCTCCTAATGGATTATAGTTGCTTTAAACGTTTCAATAGCTCTGCAGGTGGTAGGTAGCCACCAACCATTTCGCCATTCGGTAAGAAGATTGCTGGCGTACCAGAAATACCCAATTGGCGACCTAGATTGTAATGCGCCTGGATGGTTTCTTTACACTGTTTCAAGTCTTTCGCAGGGTTATCAAATGTACGATTCACTTTCGCGTTGTGCATTGCCGACGCCGGATCTTCAGCACACCAAATCGTTGCCATTTGCTCCGCTACAGGGCCAGTTGCACCTTGGCGAGGGTAAGCCATGTAACGCACTGTAATACCTAGATCATTATAGCCTTGCATTTGGCTATGCAGACGCACACAGTAACCACAGGTGATATCGGTGAATACGGTCACAACGTACTTTTCATCGTCGGCTTTGTATTCGATCATGCTATCGGAGAACTGCGCAATTTTCTCGGCGTTAAGCGGCGCTTGACGCTCTGCTATGACATCTTTGTAACTGCCATCATCATTAATGGCATAAAGCGTACCGGCGATAAAATGGCTACCATCATTTGAAGCAAACAGGATCCCGCCATTGGTTTGAATTTCCAATAAGCCAGCGACGTCTGATGGTTGAATATCAACGATAGATAAACCAAGCTTTGAGAACTTAGTTTTTAATGCTGCTTCATCAAAGCCGCTTTGTGCAGCTGGCGCCACTTGTTGCGCAGGAGTCTCCGTTTGAGCCTGACTTTCTTCTGCACCACAAGCGGTAACAAAAAATGGTAAAGTCAGCAGAGTTAGTCGGCGTAATACGCTCATGAAATTCACCTTAATGTAAAATCGTTTTTCCAAGAAGACATGGATGAATCTAACCATTGTTATGCTCTTGGGTGGTGTTGACTGTGGATCTGCTTCAATCGTTCAGTCGCCACGTGAGTATAAATTTGCGTGGTCGATAAGTCACTATGTCCTAAAAGCATCTGTACGACCCTGAGATCTGCGCCATAGTTCAATAAATGCGTGGCAAAGGCATGACGCAGTACGTGCGGCGACAGCTGATCCGTGTCAATCCCTGCTATCAAAGCATAGTACTTAATACGGTGCCAAAACGTCTGACGAGTCATTTGTCTTGCGCGTTTACTAGGAAAAACAATATCAGATGATGTATCACCAAGTAACGCAGGGCGCCCTTGTTGAATGAACGTCTCGATCCAATCGACCGCGTTTTCCCCCATAGGAACCAGGCGTTCTTTACCACCTTTACCAGTCACGCGCACCACCCCTTGGCGCAAGCTAACATTTTCCATGGTCAAACTGACGAGCTCTGTCACACGCAACCCTGTCGCGTAGAGTAGCTCTAGCATCGCTTTATCGCGCAATTCTATAGGGTCATTCGGGTCTGGCGCTTCGAGCAACGCGTCCACTTGCTCTTCACTAATATCTTTGGGTAAACGTTGTGGCAGTTTAGGGCTAACCAAGAGCGCACTCGGGTCATCAGCACGCACCTTCTCACGATGCAGGTATTGAAATAAACGACGAATAGCCGACAACATACGCGCACGGGACGTCTGTTTGTAATCTAAGTCTACAAGGTGGCTTTGATATTCTTGCAAGCCAGACAAACTGATAAAATCAAGACGGTATCGATGTTTTTCCATCCACACGAGCAGCTTCATTAAATCGTTTCGGTAGGAAGCCAACGTGTTCTCTGATAGACCACGCTCCATCCACATCGCATCTAAGAATTGCTCAACAAGCGAAAAATCTTGTTGATTGACAGGCTGTTGTGCCGTCATGAATGCTTCCTTATCTGTTTATATTTACAGTATTTAGATTAAAGCACCTGCCAATCCAATACCATAAAAAATCATCCCACATAGGATATTCGCTGCAATCTTCCTCAATTTATGGTTAGAATCTTCCACAACAGCAACACAAATAACGACGAATATAATGAAAATCGGACTCTTTTACGGCTCAACGACCTGCTACACAGAAATGGCAGCAGAGAAAATTCGTACCCTTATTGGTGAAGACCTTGTCGACATTCACAATGTGAAAGAGACACCGTTATCACTAATGGCGGACTACGACTTATTACTCCTTGGCATCTCAACTTGGGATTTTGGTGAAATTCAAGAAGATTGGAACGCGATTTGGCAAGACATCGCGACCACACCACTGAAAGGCAAAGTTGTAGCGCTGTTTGGTCTGGGTGACCAAGAAGGTTACGGAGAGTGGTATTTAGATGCGATGGGCTTACTTCACGATGAATTACAAGCCACAGGCGCAACCTTTATCGGTTACTGGCCAAATGAAGGCTACGAATTTGAAGCATCGAAAGCATTGATCGAAGATGGCAGCAAGTTTGTTGGACTTGCGTTAGATGAAGACTCACAGTACGAACTGAGTGATGAACGCATCGAAAAATGGTGTGAACAAGTTCTTGTGGAATTCCACGACACGCTTTAATAGCGCAAACACGTCATCATTAAAAAGTAAAAAGCCCGATGAAGTAATTCATCGGGCTTTTTATTATCTTGATAACGCGAAGTGATTACGCGGTTTCTTGTGCTAGCTCTGGGCGAGGTTTCGCGATGAAGAACATGCACACGATAGCCGCAAATGTTGGAAGCACCCAACCCATGCCGACTTCGAATAGTGGCAACATGTTAAACGCAGAAACATCAATACCCGATACTTTTGCCGCATCAACCAACGCAAACAGCAGAGATACAAGCAGTACTGCACGGTAAGCAAAGCGTGGATTCGGCAGTTTGCTGCGCACAAATGTTAGTGCAACCAACGCAATCGCCACAGGGTACAGCGCAAACAATACTGGCACTGACAGAGAAATCAGCTGCGCAAGACCAACGTTTGCAACCAATGCACAAACAGAACCATTAATCAGTACCCATTGCTTGTATGACAGTGGTGTTTTCGAGCTGAAGAAATCTGAACACGCAGAAATCAAGCCAATCGCGGTTGTCAGACACGCTAGCAATACGATGACAGACAGAACGATTTGACCGTATGGACCAAACAACGCTTGAACGTATTGGCTAAGCACTAGGCCACCATTATCAGCACCAGCAGCAACAGTTGCACTCGTCGCACCTAAGTAAAATAGTGAGATGTAAACAAACGCAAGACCAGCAGCAGCAATACAACCTGCATAGATCAGATATTTAGTAGTTGCAGAGCGCTCAGTAATGCCTTTGCCGCGCAGTGCATCAACCATCAGCATACCAAACATCAATGACGCGAACGTATCCATTGTGTTGTAGCCTTCTAAGAAGCCTTTGGTCAGAGGCTGCGTTAGGTATTCACCGTGCGCGCCAATCATATCGCCCTGAGGATCAAGGAAGACAGCGACAGCAAGAATGATCAAACCAACAAACAATGCTGGTGTCAGTACTTTACCGATAAGATCGATCAAACGGCCTTGGAACCATGAGAACATCATCGCTGCGATAAAGAAGATCACTGAGAACGCTGTCAGATGCGTTTGTGACGCCTCAAGGAAGAAAGGTTTCACCGCCATCTCGTAAGCCACTAGGCCAGTACGAGGCGCTGCAAACGCAGGACCAATGATGATGAAAATCAGTGCAGCCATAAGAACTGCCGCTTTTTTCGGAAGATCTTGCGTCAAGTGATCCCAAGAACCACCAGCAACAGCAATAGCAACGATAGTAATAAGAGGTAGACCTACCGCTGTTAGCAAGAAACCAAACATAGCTGGCATTAAGTTTTCACCCGCTAACTGACCCGCTAGAGGTGGAAAGATAATATTGCCCGCACCTAAAAAGAACGCAAATAGCATAAAGCCTACTGCGATAATATCTGTTAGTTTTAACGTCTGCTTCACAGATAACCCTTGTCTTTTAATTAATGAATGTTGTGTATGCTTAGACCACTTTTTGTATACCTAAAGTCAATAAGTACACGTGGTTCAATCTATAAAATTTTCGCCGCATAATGACGAAAGACTCATCATTTGGCAACCTTTAAGAAAAAAACACCATATTAATTTAGTTTTCAAACTTAAAAGCAGTGGATATAACCAGATCCAAATAACAGACCAGTTCTTTATCTCGATCAATTAACAATACAATTTAATAACCAACAAAACAACAATCTATACAATTAATAAACAATAGAGCAATCCACTTAATTATTGAGCAAATATAAAACAATCATGAAGAACAAAAAACTGAAAACTAAAGGCTTCAATTTTAAGCAATTTTGTATTGAGGGCGGCGAGAGTGGTATGCCAGTCAGCACAGATGGGGTAATGCTTGGTGCTTGGATTCAAAGCCCTAACGACGCTAAAATTCTCGATATTGGCACTGGCACTGGCCTGCTTGCCCTGATGTGTGCTCAACGCTTTACAGAAGCTCAAATAACCGCGGTCGATATCGAATTAACAGCCGTTGCTGCCGCGCAAAAAAATATGGCCCAGTCTCCTTGGTCAGATCGTGTAAGTGTGCATCACACCGACATACTGCACTTTACGCCGACACATCCATTTCAACGCATCATTTGTAATCCGCCCTACTTCAACAGCGGCGAACAATCGAAACACAGTCAACGTGCAACCGCGAGGCACACTGATACGCTAGGCCATAACACATTGCTACAGCGTTGCTATCATTTGCTTGATGACGAAGGGAGGGCTAGTTTTGTGTTGCCAATCATCGAAGGCGAGCAGTTCATTGAGCTAGCATTAAACCAAGGTTGGTATCTATCGCGGATCTGTCGTGTGCAACCATCAGAAAAGAAACCAGTACACCGACTGTTATTTGAACTATCAAAACGACCTTGCGATTCGCAAACGTCACATTTAATTATCCGTTCAAATGACGGCTATAGTGATGATTTCATCCAGTTAACTCGCGAGTTTTATCTTAAGATGTGAAATAACATGTGATCCTTATCACCAATCACTTTATAATGTGCGACCTTTTTGTATTCTATGCTGTTGTGGCGAACCATTAACCAAGCTTTGCTTGTGGAGAACTCATTGTGATCAGAACCTTTGCTGAACTTGATCTAGACCAAAACCTACTTGAAGCCATTGAAGAGATGGGTTACGAACGCCCAACAAAAATTCAGGCAGAAGCGATTCCACAAGCGTTGGACGGTCGTGACATTCTAGCGTCAGCGCCAACAGGAACTGGTAAAACGGCCGCCTTCGTCCTGCCAGCATTGCAATACTTGCAAGACTTCCCTCGTCGTAAGCCTGGACCTGCGCGTATTTTGATCCTAACGCCTACTCGCGAACTGGCGATGCAAATTGCCGATCAAGCACGTGCTTTGGCAAAAAATACCAAACTCAACATTTTCACCATCACTGGTGGTGTTCAGTACCAAGAGCACGCCGACATCCTTGCAACAACGCAAGACATTGTGGTTGCGACACCTGGCCGTTTAAAAGAATACATTGATGCAGAACGTTTTGATTGTCGTGCAATCGAATGGTTAATCCTTGATGAAGCAGACCGTATGCTAGATATGGGTTTTGCTCCTACTGTCGATCGCCTATCTAACGAATGTCGCTGGCGTAAGCAAACCCTTCTGTTTTCAGCAACGTTAGAAGGGAAAGGCGTAGAAGGCTTTACCGCTGATCTGTTGAATGACCCTGCAGAGATCGACGCAAAATCACCGCTGCGTGAGCGTAAGAAAATTGCTCAGTGGTACCACCGTGCTGATGATGCAGAACACAAACTGGAATTACTAAAACACATTATTACTCAGCAGGCTGAGCGCACTATCGTCTTTTTAAAGACTCGTGAGCGTTTGGCTGAGCTACGAGCGCAGCTTGAAAGCGCACAGATTCCATGTTCTTGGATTCAAGGTGAAATGCCGCAAGATCGTCGTAACAATGCGATTTCTCGCTTCCGCGATGGAACTGTGAATGTGCTGCTCGCGACGGACGTTGCTGCGCGTGGTATCGATCTTCCGGATGTATCACACGTTATCAACTACGACATGCCGCGCACGGCTGATGTTTACCTTCACCGTATCGGCCGTACGGCTCGCGCAGGTAAGAAAGGTAACGCTATCTCAATCGTAGAAGCACACGACCAACCAATGATGGATCGCGTTGCACGTTACGTGAAAGAAGACATCAAAGAGCGTTTCGTGAAAGAGATGCGTCCTAAACACAAAAAGCCTGTGTTTAAGAAGAAAAAGAAAAAAGACGACAAGAAAAAAGTAGCGAAAAAGAAAACCGCTAAGAAGAAGTAATCTTGTTGGGGCCAAGTAGCTCAAGCTAGAAAATAACAAAGGGTTGGCAATGCCAACCCTTTTTCGTTTGTGCTGATAGAGATTAACGTCGATTACGTCTCAATCAGCTTTATTTTTGCTCTTCGCGTTTAAATACTAACTCTGTTGGCGTCGATTCATCTTCCACAAAGTAGTAACCCGCCGTATCAAACTTAGCCAGGTCTGCTACGCTCTCAACACGGTTTTCAATGATGTAACGCGCCATCATACCGCGCGCTTTCTTCGCGTAAAAACTGATGACCTTGTATTGACCATTCTTACAATCTTTGAATACTGGCGTGATCACTTGCGCATCTAAATTCTTTGGCTTAACCGCTTTAAAGTATTCATTTGATGCAAGGTTGATAAGGACATTATCACCTTGAGCAGAAATCGCTTCGTTAAGCTTGTCCGTAATAACGTTGCCCCAAAACTGGTACAAGTTCGTACCCTTGTCGTTTGCAAGCTTGGTACCCATTTCAAGACGGTATGGCTGCATCAAATCAAGTGGTTTTAGTAAACCATAGAGACCCGATAGCATACGCAGATGATCTTGAGCATATTCGAAGTCCGCTTCAGATAAACTTTCGGCGTCTAGCCCTGTGTAAACGTCACCTTTAAATGCAAGAATGGCTTGTCGTGAGTTTTCCGTGGTAAACGTTTCACTCCACTCTTGGAATCGGCCCACATTTAAATCGGCAATCTTGTCGCTCACTTTCATTAAAGAGGCAACATCAGCAGGAGTCAGTTTGCGGCATACATCGATAAGCTCTTTTGAGTATTCGACCAACTCAGGTTGAGTAAATTTTTCTGTCGCTAACGGAGACTCGTAATCAAGAGTCTTCGCTGGAGAAACTACGATAAGCATGACTTTCCCTTCTCTAATTTTGTTTTTAATAGGGTACAAAAAAAGCCATGCATTGTCTGCATGGCTTTTTACATCGTACTAATAGCTTTCAACTATGAGTGATAGCTCACTTAGTCTTTTTTATCGTTGTACCAAATGCCTTCTTCAAGCTGAGATTTCAGCTCTGGGAAGTCATTCGCATCAAATGTTGGCACTTTGCCTTCACCAAGCTGGCGGTTGTAATCTTTTGCCAGTTTAATCACGATGCCAGATAGCAAGATGATCGCCACCAAGTTGACTATCGCCATCAGACCCATAGAGACGTCAGCAAGCGACCATACGACTGGTAACGAAGCTAGTGCACCAAACATCACCATACCAAGAACAATAACGCGGAAAATGCTTAAGCCCGCTTTATGATTGTGCTCTAGGAAGATTAAGTTCGTTTCAGCATACGAGTAATTTGCAATGATTGAAGTAAACGCAAAGAAGAAGATTGCCACAGCAACAAAGATGCCGCCCCAATCGCCAACTTGTGAGCTCAATGCACGCTGAGTTAGCTCGATACCCGTCACTTCTGTTGCTTGACCGACATACTCACCAGACATCAGGATGATAGCCACTGTTGCAGAACAGATAACGATCGTATCCATGAACACGCCTAGCATCTGTACGTAACCTTGAGACGCTGGGTGTGGTGGGTAAGGTGTTGCTGAAGCTGCCGCGTTAGGTGCAGAACCCATACCTGCTTCATTCGAGAATAGACCGCGCTTGATACCGTTAATCATTGCCTGTGCAATTGCGTAGCCAAGACCACCTGCTGCTGCTTCTTGCAGACCAAATGCACTCTTAAAGATAAGCATCAATACATCAGGTAATTTCTCTAGGTTAGAGAACATGATGAACAGCGCTAGGGCTAGATAAAGTAGTGCCATGATCGGAACGATCATCTCAGCAACTCTTGCGATACGCTTGATGCCACCGAAAATAACAATTGCAGACAGTAAAACAACGGCAATACCGACATACAGGTTATTCCAACCAAATGCGTTGCTCATTGCATTGGCAATTGAGTTAGCTTGTACGGCGTTGAATACCAAACCAAAAGCGATGATTAGGAAAACTGAGAACAACACGCCCATCCAACGCATGCCCAGGCCTTTTTCCATGTAGTAGGCAGGGCCACCACGGTAGTTGCCATCATCATCTTTGGTTTTGTATAGCTGCGCCAGTGTGCTCTCAGCAAACGATGTTGCCATACCAAGCATTGCAATCAGCCACATCCAGAAGATCGCACCAGGACCACCCGCAGTCAATGCAACTGCAACGCCCGCCATGTTACCTGTACCAACACGTGCAGCAAGACTAGTACAAAGCGCTTGGAAAGAGGAAATACCAGCTTTGTCTGCTTTACGGCTGTTCTTAAGAACAGAGAACATGTGGCCGAAATGGCGGAACTGAATGAACCCTAATCGAACGGTGAAGTAAATACCAACACCAACAAGAAGATAAACCAGAATCGAGCCCCAGAGGAGATCGTTCATCAAATTGATTAAGTCTGTCATGTGTACCTCAAAGTGAGTTGCGCCAGTCTATGCGTCCTAGCCATCCACCAAATTGCCTGCTAAGTGTCAAAGTGTGCTTAGCTTTTTAAGTAATGTTTATGGGCAATCTAGAATCGTAAACGTCGCTTCATGCATCCATTTTACGTACCAGCGTATTTTTTGACGGGCGGATAATGCAACCTAGGAGCGCAAAAATCAATATGCAATAATAAGAATAACATTGTTATTTTTCACTATAAAGTCACCAAAAAATAACATAAATAGAAGACTTAACACTCAAACTGCGCAACATTTCAATTACCAAACACCAACATAAATAATTATTCTTCATTAAATGGAATGGTAAACCGTATAAACAAGAACAAGCTAGTATTCACAAGGTGTTACATAAATTTACGCTAGTGACTTACCATCTAATTGAACACTATTTCATCAAACTGATTTTATGCAACTTTAACCTTTGCGCAGTGCACCCATTCATCAAATCGAATTAACATAGAAAATCTCTCTATTTAATCGTTTTCTTGAGATCGTTTGTGCATTTTTTATCCACATCGTTGCAATAAAAAGTGTGATTTTGAGAATATTTTTGCACGAAAATGTCATGCTACCGACACAAATGCGAAATATATCATGGTTATTCTCACGGCTATTGTGGTACTTAAAAAACTCCACAAGGACTGGTTACAACAGTTTAGCTTAAGAAAGGTAAAGGTGGCTTATGGAAGGCTTTCAACTAGATGACATTTTTAATCTGGATACTACCTCAACAACCAAATCTCGTGCCAAACCAGTAAAGCGAAAGTGGCGTGAAATAGAAGAGATGAACGACAGACGCAATTTGCTTAAAGAGCTGCGCGAACTTGATGTCTGTACCGATTATAACTTGGAAGACATTAAACTCTAATTCAAACAAAAGGCACCTTACGGGTGCCTTTTGTTTTTTGTTTACAGTGACCGTAAACACCGTGAGTTTATGTATCAAGGTTTAAGTATGAATACCATTATTACTCAATGAGAATCTTCCGTACTTTTTGCCGAAAAATATGCACACGAAATTTTCGGTTGATTCCCAATAAATAAGAAATGTATCTCACAAACCCGAGATACGACTTTCGCTCGCTCAGGTTTCATCATTCAGTCTTAAACATACTCAGTATCACTTTGACGAACACGTTCGGCCAACTGCTTATAACGATCAGCAATCGTGTCACCAAACACAGGGTCATCCTCACTGACGCTCCATAAGCTCTCGACATGCTGCCAATCTTCTGTGGTAAATAACTCTTCAATGAGAGGCAAAATTTTTCGCTCTTCTAGCTCCAAGTGGTGCCTTTGCGATTCTATGAAATCTTCTAGGTGAGCGACAAACATGTCTTGTGGCACAACAGCATCCTGAAGGATCATCTCTATCACGGATGAAAACTCTCTGGTTTTACTCGCTAACTCTAGATGTTCTTTCTCTAAATTTTCCATGGTTTGTTGCTTACCATAGTGTTCAAGAAAGTGGTGATAGAGGATATCTTCTTTCGGGTGGTGTACTTTCTCCGAATGATTAGAGAGGTAATCAACAATCTCGCTTACTAACGCATAGTTGATTACACGTTCTTTTTTTATCTCATTAAGCTTATGGCGCAGTATCGCCAACAGACGAACCATATAACCATGTTCGCGTCGAATTCTTTCGATCATCATAGCGTCTCTCCTTAACACCTACTTTTAGTAAGTGTACATGAGAAATTTACTATCAGCCTCGAGCGTGCTCAAAAAAACAGCGATCATAGCATCCATGATCGCTGTCTCTTCATTTATACCGTTAATGGCAAATGCCAGTTAATTGGTGCTTTTTCTTGTGATGTAAGCAACTGGTTTGCTTGAGAGAAATGCTTACAACCGAAAAAGCCTCGATGTGCCGATAACGGCGATGGATGCGGTGCTGCCAAGACATGGTGTTTATTGCGATCGATAAAACGACCTTTCTTCTGTGCATGTGAACCCCACAGCAGGAACACTACACCTTCTTGATGCTGATTAATGGCTTCAATCACTCGATCAGTAAACGTTTCCCAACCTGTCTTTGAATGTGAATGCGCTTTACCTTGCTCCACCGTTAATACCGTATTGAGTAACAATACGCCTTGTTCAGCCCAGCTTTGCAAAAAACCATGCTGAGGGATTTGGAAACCTTCAATATCTTGCGCCAGCTCTTTATACATATTAACCAGTGACGGTGGCGTTTTAATACCAGGAAGTACAGAGAAACACAGGCCATGCGCCTGATTTGGGCCGTGGTATGGGTCTTGTCCTAGAATCACGACCTTAACGTCTTTGAACTCGGTAAAACGAAACGCGTTAAAGACATCTTTTGCGGGAGGAAAAATAGCTTTGCCTGCGGCGCGTTCGGCTTCAACAAAATTCAAGGTGTCTACAAAGTAGCTCTGCTTTTTCTCTTCGCCGATCACATCGTGCCAAGTGGGTGACTGATTCATGGAAAGTTCCTGTCCTAAATTTTGCTTCTATTCTAACGAGCGAAACTCAAACAAACAAAAACTTACCACGAACTTGAGACAAGTAATAAAAGACTAATGCTTCTGTGGCGTTCGAAAATGCCCCTGTCCGGTAATGTGACGATTAGGCATCGGTAAGCGAAGCACGCGACGAGTGTAAGCATAAGGAGTAAAAGAGAGTGGTCGAGACATGTTGGCATCCTTCTTTGCTAATTCAGAGATTGATGTTCAGTGACTAAGAAAGAAAGGTGCCAACTTTGTGGTTACGCCATTAACTGTCAATGGCCGCTAAATGGAATTGACGCAACGTGTTGATCTCTTGCTGCCAAATATCTGGATCAATTGTTTCTAAAATCAGAGGGATACCATCAAAACGAGGGTCTTTCGCGATGTACTCAAAGCAATCCCACCCGATCTCTCCTTTACCAAGAGAATGGTGGCGATCTACTTTGCTGGCAAACTCTACTTTTGAATCATTTAGATGCATTGCTCTTAAATAGTGCATACCTACGATACGGTCGAACTCTGCAAAGGTGCGCTCGCAATCTTCTTTTGTACGTAAGTCATAACCAGCCGTAAAGGTATGGCAGGTATCAATACAAACGCCGACACGATCTTTATCTTCCACTTGCTCGATGATTTCAGCAAGGTGCTCAAACTTCCAGCCTAAGTTAGTGCCTTGACCTGCCGTATTCTCGATAACAGCGATCACATTCGGCACCGCTTTATGCGCAAGATTGATCGACTCGGCGATCGTCGCGAGACACCCCTGTTCAGAGACTTTCTTTAGGTGACTACCCGGATGGAAGTTAAGCAAAGTCAGCCCCAACTGATTACAACGCTCCATTTCATCAATAAATGCCGCGCGGGATTTATTCAGCTTTTCTTCTTCCGGCGCACCCAAGTTAATCAGATAAGAATCATGGGGAAGAATATGTTCTGCTCCGAAACCCAGCATTTTACAGTTCGCTTTAAACGCACTGATGGTTTTTGCTTCTAAAGGCTTCGCCACCCACTGGCGTTGGTTTTTTGTAAATAGTGCGAATGCATTCGCGCCAATTTCACGAGCTCTCAACGGAGCTTGATCGACCCCACCAGCAGCAGAGACATGTGCACCAATGAGTTTATTCCCAAGCTTGTTTTTCATGTTTGTCATTTAATCACTTTAGACTTTCAGTATTGCTACCTAAATACAGATAGTTGCGTTAACCAGTTTAAACTTTAATCTCAATTTGTAGTAAATTTACAACAAAATCAGTTATTAAATATTTTTCATATTATCAAATAAATTGTAATTAGTTTGTTTTCAAAGGTTTTATTGATTTAACTCAATAAAATCACCTTAATAAAAATAATGTTTTTGGTTGTTTATTGACTTAAATCAATATTAAAATAGTGGATATTAGCTATATAATACTCAGCTCAACGAAAATTCGAAAATTAACACCAATAATCACCACGTAAGTGGTCTAGGAGATAGTGATGATCCAAGGTATCCAAATTACAAAAGCGGCAAACGACGACCTACTAAACTCTATCTGGCTATTAGATAGCGAAAAAAATGAAGCTCGCTGTGTTGCTGCAACTGCTGGCTACGAAGCAGACCAAGTTATCGCAATCAGCGACCTAGGTGAATACGAAAGCCGTGAAGTTGCAATCGAAACTGCTCCTCGTATCGAAGGCGGCCAACACCTAAACGTGAACGTGCTTAAACGCGAAACACTAGAAGATGCAGTTGCACACCCAGAGAAATACCCACAACTAACTATTCGTGTTTCTGGTTACGCAGTACGTTTTAACTCGCTAACTCCAGAGCAACAACGTGATGTAATCGCTCGTACTTTTACTGAGACTCTATAATCTCTCAGTAAACTAGCTCGCTAGAATTTAAAAAGCTTGGTCAGCAATGACCAAGCTTTTTTGTTTCAGAATCCTTCTAACCCCTTTCTATAATGGAAAGCAACTCGCCTCTAAGGTGCATTTCTTTGCGAAGGATCTTTCTGAAACGCTTGCGCTACAGAGGTTGGATCAAGCCTATCTCTTTGCAGTGACGCCCCTTCTGCCCACCAAATCAATTGATGCATAGTGCGATTCATATAGTTGTCCCACTGCGTCTGCTCCGACTCATCCTCAGCAACGCCCTGTTCATCAAACACTTCTTGCGCTTTCGGAATGTGGATCATCGCAGAGACAGGTAGACATCCAAGTTCAGATAAGAAGGTACGCATAGAAACGGCAGCTCTAACACCACCCCATTGTCCGGCAGAATAGGTCACGATAGCACTCGGCTTGTAAGAAAACAGCGAACTGCCGAAATGGTTAAGCGTGTTCGCCAGAGCAGGACTCATCGAATGGTTATATTCCGGGCTAACCATCACATACCCATCCGCATGTTTGATTTTGTCTGCCAGCTCACTTAGGTTCTGCGGAACTTTAGAGCGGTGATAAGCAAACTCGGGCTTAAACACATTACCAAAGTCGTAATTCAAAGGGTCGATGATTTCGACCGTATGTTGCGAATGTTGACTCGCGATGAGTTTTTCACACACTTTACTGACTCGCATTCCTAAACGGGCTGGTCGTGGTGGCGTGCTGTCTCTCACTGAGCCAAGAAAAATCAAAAAATGCATGCTTCTCTTTCCATCTCATTTAGTTAAGTTCGTTTCTCAATCATAAAGAGAGTCAAAACTTACCGACAATAAAAAAGGTGAATGATTACTCATTCACCTCTCGTTATTTCTGTTTTTGATACTTACTATACTTTGAAGCTTACTGCACGCGGCGCAGTACTTGTTTCAATGCGTCAAAGTCTGCGTCGAGCTCTTCCGATAGCAGCTCCATCGCAGCGTGCTTCGCTAGTGGCGCAGGAAGCTCGATATCGGATTCTAGAATATCATCCACGACTTCTTTGAACTTCGCAGGGTGAGCAGTACATAGGAACAGACCGGTTTCACCGTCTTGCAATTGTTCTTCAAGCACTCGGTAAGCAATCGCACCATGCGGTTCGCATAGGTAGCCTAGAGCATGTAAATCTTTCACTGACTGTGCGCTTTGCTCATCAGATACTGCGCCTTTACCTAACGTCTCCAAGCCCCACTCTTTCACGCGGCACAGCTCTTCAATACGAGGCCAGTTGTTTGGTTGGCTCACGTCCATCGCGTTCGATGTTGTTGCGACTGTTGGTTTTGGCTCCCACTTACCTGTTTCTAGGTAGCGAGGAACAGTGTCATTGGCATTAGTTGCCGCGATAAAGCGTTTGATAGGCAAGCCCAGCGCTTTTGCCAGTAGACCAGCAGTTAGGTTACCAAAGTTACCACTTGGTACTGATACCACTAGGTTTTCACGCTCTTGCTTGCTCATTTGCGCAGCTGCTTCAAAGTAGTAACAGATTTGCGCCATCAAACGGCTGATGTTGATTGAGTTTGCAGAGTTCAGACCGATCTCTTCACGCAGTGCTGAATCATCAAAAGCTTGCTTAACCAGTGCCTGACACGCATCGAAGTCGCCATCGATCGCGACAGTGTGAATGTTTTTACCAAGCGTACAGAATAACTTCTCTTGCAGTGGGCTGATTTTTCCTTTCGGGTAAAGAATCACAACATTGATGTCTTCCATACCGTAGAAAGCATGCGCAACGGCTGCGCCAGTATCGCCAGACGTTGCCGTCAGAATGGTGATCTTGCCGCCGTCCGAAACCGCAGCAAGAGATTGCGCCATAAAGCGACCACCAAAGTCTTTAAACGCAAGCGTTGGACCATGGAACAGTTCCAGTGCATAAACACCGTCTTTTACTTGGTTGATAGGCGCAGGGAATTGAAACGCAGCATCAACAAGGGCATTCACTTGCTCCTCTGTAAGTTCATCTCCAATTAACGCCGATAGAATCTTAGTGCTACGAGAGACAAAGTCTTCTGCAAGCAGCGCATCGATATCTTCAAATTTTGGTAATTCCGATGGAAAAAATAGACCTTGGTTACGGCCTAACCCTTGGCGAACGGCTTGGCCAAAGGAAACTTGTTCATCATTTTCTTTTATATTGTAAAGCTTCATAGCTCACTTCCTGTTACTTTCGAACCCTGCTTATCTAGACGACAAACGTGGACGAATCCTTCTTCGTTTTGTACGTAGTTTTGTTCTAACCAGCGAGCAACTCGCTCAGCGACATCTTTCTCTTTGCAAATACTGAACAGTGTCGGACCACTGCCAGAAATACCGGTTGCCAATGCACCCGCAGACGCTGCGTATTGACGTGCATTCGCAAAACCTGGAAGCAGTTTCTCACGATACGGTTCTGCGATCACGTCTTTGATCATTTTTGCAGCAAGTTCTGGCTGACCAGAATGACACGCATGAATAAAGCCCGCAAGGTGGCGACCATGAGCGATGATATCTTGTCGGCGGTATTGAGATGGTAGGATCTCACGCGCTTCCGCCGTTGATACCTTGATACCCGGATACGCCATCACCCAGTACCAATCATCAAAGCAAGGCACTTCTTGACTGATGATACCCAACTCTTCAAGCATCAGTTGCACACCACCAAGGTAACATGGCGCAACGTTGTCGTAGTGAATACCACCAGAGATCTTGCCTTCCATCTCTCCCATCAGCGCTAGTAATTCTGTCTCGTTAAGTGGCTGTCCATGGAATCGGTTCAATGCATCTAATGCAGCAACGATAGAACATGCACTTGAGCCTAAACCAGAGCCAATTGGCATGTTCTTTTCTAGCGTCATCTCAAGTGGTTTTAGCTCAACGCCTTTTTTGTCTAACTCACGAGCAAACACGAGCCAACAGTCGTAGACGATGTTCTCTTTTGGTTCAGTTGGCAATTTCTCAACAAAATCACCCGCCGTTTTAAGGCTGAACGGATCAGCCCCAGATTTCACCAATACACGGTCACCCAATAGTGTGCCATCCACTGGAGACACGGCAGCCCCCAGCACATCAAAGCCAACGCTTACATTACCAATTGATGCTGGGGCATAAACCACTACATCCATATCACTTGAACTCATTATTGTTATACCCCTAGTTTCCAACCTAAAGTACGCATCACGTCAGAAAATACACCCGCAGCCGTTACTTCGGTGCCTGCACCATAGCCACGTAACACTAGTGGGATTGGCTGATAGTAACGGCTGTAAAATGCCAGTGCGTTTTCACCGTCCTTGATTTTATACATTGGATCGTTTTCATCCACCGCTGCGATGCTTACTGTGCACTTGCCCTCATTAATTTCACCAACGTAGCGCAGTACTTTGCCCTCTTCCGCTGCCTTTGCAGATAATTCTTTAAAGTAGGCGTCTGCTTCAGGTAAACGCGCCATAAATTCATCAACGCTACCAGAATCATCAAAACCTGGTGGCAGTGCTTGATCAACCACAACGTCTTCTAGTTCTAGAGACATGCCTGCTTCACGAGCTAGGATCAGAAGCTTACGCGCGACATCCATACCAGAAAGATCATCACGAGGATCCGGTTCAGTAAAACCATTTTCTTTTGCGATATTAGTTGCTTCACTTAGGCTCATACCTTCATCTAACTTACCGAAGATGTATGACAGAGAGCCAGAAAGAATACCGCTAAAGCGCTCTAGCTCATCACCCGCTGAGATTAGGTTTTGCAGGTTTTCGATTACCGGTAGACCCGCCCCCACAGTTGTTTCGTACATCAGCTTGCGACGAGAGCTGCGCGCAACATCGCGAAGCTGATGGTAGTAAGCCATGCTTGCTGTGTTTGCTTTTTTATTTGGTGTAACGACATGGAAACCAGCAGCTAAGAAATCAGCGTATTGATTCGCGATATCTTCACTTGATGTACAGTCAACCAATACTGGGTTGATGATGTGGTTACGTTGAACCAAAGAAATCAAACGCGCTAGGCTGAACTCTTCTGTCGCAGCCGACATACGATCACGCCAATGATCGAGTGGCAGACCTTCACTATCAAGCAGAAGACCTTTGCTGTTTGCCAAGCCACACACGCGAATAACGATGCCTTTTTCCGCAAGCTTCGCCTGTTGACGCTCGATCTGATCCACCAGCTCACCACCAACGCCGCCAATACCAACCACGAATACGTCTAAGAAGTGCTTAGAGTTGAATAGGTTCTCGTGACACGCTTTGATCGCTTCAGAGATTTTATCTTCAGGAATCACGGCTGAGATAGCACGCTCAGATGAGCCCTGTGCGATGGCTACAATGTTTACGTTCACTTCAGCAAGAGATGAGAAGAAGCGAGATGCAACACCGCGCGATGTACGCATGCCGTCACCAACCAACGTTATGATTGAAACATTATCAATAAACTCGACCGGCTCTAATAAGCTATCTTTCAGTTCCAACTCAAACGCATCGGCCAGTACTTGTTGCGCTTTTGCTTTATCTTCTGCCTCAATACAGAAGCTAATGCTGTACTCAGAAGAAGACTGAGTAATAAGAACAATAGACACACCAGCGGAAGACATTGCGCCAAATACGCGGCTTGCCATGCCAACCATACCCTTCATACCTGGGCCGGAGACGTTAACCATAGTTAGGTCGTTTAGCGTCGTGATACCTTTGATCGCCAGATTGTCTTCACCAGTGTCTTGCCCAATCAGAGTTCCTGCACCTTGTGGGTTAAAGCTGTTTTTGATCAGACATGGGATGTGGAACTGCGCGATAGGAGCAATGGTCTTCGGATGCAAAACGGAAGCACCGAAGTAAGAAAGCTCCATTGCTTCTTGGTAGCTAAGAGATTTAAGTAAGCGAGCATCTTCCACTAAACGAGGGTCGCAGTTGTATACACCGTCTACATCAGTCCAGATCTCACAACAATCTGCGCGCAGACACGCCGCAAGAACCGCCGCCGAATAATCAGAGCCATTGCGACCAAGTGTTACCAATTCACCTTTCTCGTTACCTGCGGTAAAGCCTGGCATGATGTTCACATGGCCCTGAGGAAGAGGGTTTTGGCGGAAGTTTTGCGTTGAAACATCTACATCAACCATGGCTTCAAGGTGATCACCTTTTGCGTATAGGTATTCAACTGGGTCGATAAGATGTGCTGGCTGGCCTTTGGCTTCTAACACCGCTTTCATCAATTGAATCGAAACGCGTTCGCCTTTGCTAATAATACGTGCATTAACATTGTTTGGGCACATGCCAAGAAGATTGATGCCATGAACGAATTGGCGTAATTGAGAGAGAGAAGTTTTCACTTGGTTATCGAAAGCTGAACCATCGATATTGGGTAGTACTGCTTGGACTTGAGTGAAGAGCGTTTTAAACGACTCCTCCAACTCTTTGATTTGTAGTTCTGCTTCACCATTGCGCAATGCGCCTTCAATGACCGCAACCAATTTGTTTGTTGTTTTACCAGGAGCGGAAAGAACAACCGCCACTTCTTCTTGTTGAGCGTTATTGGCAATAATGTCTGCCGCTCTCAAAAAGCGATCTGCATCAGCTAGTGATGATCCGCCAAACTTCAATACTCGCATCCCTTCCTCCGGTATATCTTCTTAAATTTGTCTAAATTCTGGATAAAAAAGCATAAAAAAAGGCCTGTATCTTGTTGGATACAGGCCTTTTTTGTGAATTTCTTTCGCTCAGCAGCCTGCCCCAACATGTGTCGTGTCGGTAATAATAATGGTCGTGGTCATTACTACTAGGCTGTTAGATGGCATAAATAAATATTCAACGTTAATTGTGTTTGCTTAACTCTACGTTTACCGAGTTTCTGATACATAGTCAACAAAAAATTGTTTGTTTTTCCATCTTTCAGAGAATTCTGCTAAGCAATGTCATTGATATTTATAGTTAATTACACATTATTGATCATTTAAAAATCTACAGTTAGTTTTTGTAAAGGACTTAACCATCATCACCAGTTCGGTTTTTTATCTAATAACTAGTCTGATCTTTGCCATAAAACGTACGATCAAATAATTCGAGAGGGTTGTGACACATAACAACAACTTAACTGTGACTTATGTTCATAGGATCGAATTATTTAGAAAATAGGTGAGCTAGCTTTCATATTCTATGCTTTAATAGTGAGAAGCTTTGGGCGCATACTAATAAAAAAGTTGACACAAGGAGTGGTGAACATGAAAAGAGGGCTTTTTCTGTTGCTGTTTTTTGTTCCTGGTGTTTGTCTAGCAAACGAGCTTCCGCCGCTTCCAGGTAAAATATCCCCTTCTCCTCATAAACTATTCATTTCCAGCGACAGTTATCAGTCTGACAGTTTTGATGTTTGGAATATCGATACGGGTTACGCTTACGAACTTTTTGATTCGGTAGACGTTTATGTCGGTGCGCGAGTCAATAACTCTCCTACCAAAAATCAAAGTGGTTTTTTGAGTGGGATCAGCTATCACTTTAATGATCGTGTCACGCTGAAAAGTACAGTTCGCTCTTACAAGAATGAAACAGCGGAAGGTATTCGCCAAGACGACAGTAGCCTCGCGGCTGAAGTATCAAGTCGCGTAAAAATTACCGATAAACTGGATCTTCACGCGACTCTTGATTACCAAGATTGGCAACAAGGCTTTGAGGTTGGTTTAGGCTTTCGTTTTTAGAAGTCCAGCTTTTGCTTAGAAATCAACACACCGTTCCAGTCCGCGTAAACGTAGTGCTTAGGTTGAACGATTTGGTTTTGCATCGTTAAGGTTACGTTTACCTCTCCTATCCCGCGTTTCTCTGTTTTAAACGGGTTAGTTCCAAGAGCTTGAACGCCAATGTCCATTTGAGATATTTGTGCTACGTCGCGTATTGCACCATAGACAATGATACCTTCCCACCCATTTTCTATTCCGAGTATCGCTAATTGATCGCCGAGTAATGCTCTCTGACACGATCCATGTCCGTCAACAATCAATACTTTACCCGTTCCATCTTCGCCCAGTACTTCACGCACTTTCGAGTTATCGTGATAGCAGCGCACCGTAACGATTTCACCGTAAAAAGCGCTACGTTGACCAAAGTTCTGCAATGGTAAAGTAAGCAAGCTCACTTGGTCTTCAAATTGGTCACAAATATCGGGTGTAATGTCTCTCATATTTCCTCCGTGAATTTTCTCACCCAAGCGGTGCTTCAGTGAGCAGTATCCTTTTCTATACCTTCTATACGAGCCGAGGTTTAATGGAGCCTAACGTATGAAAAACTTTCGGCTGCGAGCACGCAATAAGATAAAGTTGGTCATTAATGACGTAATAAATCGCGTTTTGTTGAAAGTCACTCGCCAATTCAACGGCTACCTCTGGCGACAACTCGACGGCAAAGCTTTCCTCATACCATGTAAAAGCGCTATCACCTACCGTGACAGGCGCGTAATTAACGTGCTGTAGCTGTTTTTCTAACGCGTGATTGTTTATGCTGTTCTCTTCTTTGGACCTCAAGTTACTGTATGGGTTCCAAGCGGTTATCACAGCATAGTTTGAAACACGCCACTCGGCTTCGAATCTGAAAAAAGATTCTGAATAAGCATTCCATAACGATGCGTCTATGTTCTTATTACTTTTTTCTATCATAAGTCTTAAACGATTAATAACAGTTACATTTCATCAATTGATATAAATCAACAAACTGAATGGAATTAACATTTGAGCATTGTTAGCATGCTGTTAACAATATAAAATCCGCTCAATATCTTAGGGTGTTTACGTTTCAGGCCCCACTGAAAGCAGGAAATGAAAGGTAAACAAGCCCTTTAGAATAAACGTCGCCATTGGATACTGGTGAGTTGGCAAAATTCCATGGAGGGCGGATAACTGAAAGAAGTGTTTTTTTGATCAACTTGATTTATTATCAAAATCACATTACCTGTATGTTATATTTTTGCCTAGAATTTATTCTATTAGCACAATTTTGTCACAAATTTAGGTACCGCCAATGCAAACCCCGCAGATTCTTATCGTTGAAGATGAGCAAGTAACTCGTAACACTCTTAAGAGTATTTTTGAAGCAGAGGGATACGCTGTTTTTGAAGCCAGTGACGGTGAAGAGATGCACCAAGTGTTGTCTGATAACTCAGTCAACTTGGTTATTATGGACATTAATCTTCCAGGCAAGAATGGCCTTCTACTAGCGCGTGAATTACGCGAGCAAGCGAACATTGCTTTAATGTTCCTGACAGGCCGTGACAATGAAGTAGACAAGATCCTAGGTCTTGAGATTGGTGCAGATGACTACATCACTAAACCATTCAACCCACGTGAACTAACTATTCGTGCACGTAACCTACTTAGTCGCTCAATGAGCTCTAACGCGGTGCAAGAAGAGAAGCGCTCGGTAGAAAAGTATGAATTCAACGGTTGGGTACTAGACATCAACAGCCGCTCTCTAGTAAGCCCTGCTGGTGATAGCTACAAGCTACCTCGCTCTGAGTTCCGCGCATTACTGCACTTCTGTGAGAACCCGGGTAAGATTCAAACTCGTGCAGATCTTCTTAAGAAGATGACTGGTCGTGAACTTAAGCCACACGACCGTACTGTAGACGTAACGATTCGTCGTATCCGTAAGCACTTTGAGTCTGTTTCAGGTACGCCAGAAATCATCGCCACTATCCACGGCGAAGGTTACCGCTTCTGTGGCGATCTAGAAGACTAGATTTAACCGCTAATATGCAAAGGGCTTGCTCATTGAGCAAGCCCTTTTTGTTTTAGGTCTAACGACTAATGCAACATCATTGCGGTTAATAAACCTTGTTAATCTTCACGTACTTTTCGACTAACCAACGCTGTTTACCCGCATCGTCTAGAAGCACTGCGATATCAACCGATTTTTCTGTGTTCACATCAATGTGAGACGAGAACGCCACCTCCCATCGGCTTTCACTGTGCGTTCGAGTATCTAAAGACGCACTGTCCACCAACCACTCTTTTTGCCCCTGTTTAATAATAAGAGCTTCTGCCGTTAGATTTGCAGGAAGTAACTGATCTCCTTCGAGGTAAAGTGCACCTTGAATACTTTGCTCTTCCACGTCCCCAATATTCGGCATGAGGTTCACCCATAAATTACTTTTGAGCTCAACATTAACCTCATTAATCGTAATCTGACTGTTTTGTTGCCAATTCACATTTGGAACGGAACTACAGCCTGCCATCAATGCCATGGCTAATGCCAATGGTGCGATTCTTTTCATGTTATTTCCTTTGTTCCAACCAACTTTTGAGGACTTGAATATCGTTTTGGTATTCATTTTTGATCTCTTCAACCCAGTCTGAAATGTTTTCCCACCATGCTGGCATATCGGGCGATTGCGCTTTTTGCGCCACACTTTGGATACGTTTCAGGCCAATTGAACCTGCAGCACCTTTGATTTTATGCGCTTCAGAAACAATCCCATCTTGATCTTTCGCTGTCATGTTCGAATCTAAGACATCGATATAGTCTGGCATCATATCTTCAAACATTTTTATGCTGTCGTAGACAGGTTTTGCACCAACAATGTCGACGTAAGACTCTAACATATCCATATCGAGCAAATGTGTCTCAATCACAGGAGAAGGCACTGGCTCTTCCACTGTTTCGGGACCGCTCACCACTTCCTTAGGTTGTTCTAACTGGTGAGCGAAGAATTTATCAATCACTGACTGAATAGCATTCACTGCCAGCGGCTTACTGATCGCATCATCCATGCCGTTATCTAAGTATTCACGACGATCTTTCATTACATTAGCAGTTAAGGCGACCAATGGAGGAAGATTGTTATAATGCTTGCGGTAATAATTGGCGACATCAAAGCCCGTCATATCAGGCAGTTGGATATCCAACAACGCTAAGTCGTATTTTTCTGGCACAAAGTTCACTAACGCTTCTTGGCCCGTCATTGCCACGGTGACAGAGTGCCCTAGGCTCTCTAGTAACGATTTAGCCACAGTTACGTTAAGCTCGATGTCTTCGACCATAAATATGTTGAGGCGCACATTGTCGCGTTTCGCATCAATGACTGGCTCAGCTAGTTCAACAATCGGAACGTGGATCGATACAGTAAAAGTGCTACCAAAGCCTTCCTCACTGGTAACCGTAATGTCACCATCCATCATATTGATCAGTTGCTTAGATACCGCCAAACCAATACCTGTACCGACCGCATGCAGGTTGTCCTTGCCTGATTTCACTTGGTAGTACATCGCAAAGATCTTATCTAGCTCTTCGTCTGGGATACCAATACCTGTGTCTTCCACTTCCATAATAATGGTCGCAAAATCGTCTTCGACATCCGCGCTCACTGTCATCACAACGCCACCTTCCTTGGTGAACTTCATTGCGTTGCTGACCAAGTTCCAAATCACCTGACGTAGACGGGTTGCATCCACTTCAATTGCTTTTGGCAAGTCGCTTAAACGTTCTAAGTCAAAGCGTAACCCTTTTTGTTCCGCCATCAGAGCTGAGATACTCTCAATCTCTGCGACGAAGTCTTCGAAGTTAAGTGGCGCAGGTAATAGTTCTAACTTACGGCGATCAAATTTATCCATATCGATAATATCGTTGAAGATGTTACCTAGAGTAATCGCACTCACATTGATGGTCTGCATGTGTTTACGCTGCTCTTCTGTCAACGGACTATCTAGAAGCATACGACTTAAGCCTACAATGCCATTCAGCGGCGTTCGCAGCTCATGACTGATGGTTGAGATGAAGGTAGTTTTGTCGCGGCTTGCTTTCTCTAACGACTCTTCATGGCGCTTACGTTCAGTGATATCACGACCGAACCCAACGAGACCAAGGTGGCGGCCATCTTTGCTGTAAAATGGCACTTTACGCAGCTCAAAGTAATGCTTGCGACCATCTGGGTATTCGAGCCATTGCTCGTAAGTAATTGCTTGATTATCGGCAAAAACCTTTTGGTCAGTATCAACGATATGCTCGGCGATTTCTTTGCTATACACATCCCAAGGGCTTAATCCGACTAACTGGTGCTCTTTCTTGCCCGTTAGCTCTTCCATCGCGCGGTTACAGCCAGAGAAAACACCATCCGCATTGCGGTAGTAAATTAAGTCTGGTGAGGCATCAATAAATGAACGCAGTAATGCGGTACGTTCTGCCAACTCTAATTGAGTACGTTCGCGTTGGAACACCTCATTTTCGAGGTCTTGCATCGCCTCTTCACGTGCTTCTTCCGCTTTAATACGCTCTTCAATTTCTTGGTTAAGCTTTTCAATGTTTTGTTGAAGTTGGTAATTCAGCTCTTGATCTCGCGAACGCATGTCCTTCAGTTTGGACACCAGCTTAGTTAAACGCTGGCGAGACTCTTCTAGTTGATCGACAACCACAGAGAGGAAGTAAACCGCCCAAGGGGTGATCAATAGACCAAAAAACACCGAACGGACAATGTCGATATCATCTACTCGCCCTTTGAGAGCTAAAGTAATCCCTACCTGCACCACAACAGCTAATGCCACCAGCGCAAGGGCTAGCAAAATAGAGAAGCGAACAATCCCCAGTTTGACTAGCAAGTCGACATAATACTGGGCGAGATTTTTCATGGGTTTCATTAACTACTCCATGGTGGTGGCTAGATAGCGCCATTCGATGATGAAAAACAGGTAAATGCACTCGACCTAACGCAATTTAGGTCTGTTTGATTAGTGAAAAACACACGGTGCGATCTGCTCTTGTGATACGAGATAAAAAGATAAACCAACGAGCGCACAGGCTTGTGTAAGTTTAACGTGTTTAATACGGTGATTTAAACAATCAGCTATCAACTTAGAGCAAGCGGTCACAAAGCGTTAGCAAGAACTGGGGTGAATACAAGTGCGATTACGTCCATCAGCTTTAGCTTGATATAACGCACTGTCAGCCATAGCGATGCCCATTTCGGGTTCATCACCATGCTGAGGAATGTAAGAGACCAGACCGATACTGACGGTAAGGCGTTCAGATGCTTCTGAACTGTCGTGTTCCATATCAAGCTGTAGAATTTTCTCATGAATACGCTGTGCTACGTTGCGCGCACCTTCCGTGGTGGTATTCGGCAAGATAAAACCAAACTCCTCGCCACCATAACGCGCAACACAATCCGAAGAACGATTGATGACTTGTGTAAACACGGTAGCAACACTGACTAACGCTTCATCACCTTGTTGGTGACCGTAACAGTCGTTGTAATCTTTGAAAAAGTCGATGTCACATAACATGATGGTGAGCGGCAGCTTTTCTCTAGCATGGTGGTACCACAATACCTGCAGCTGTTCGTCGAAACGGCGTCGGTTCGATACTTGAGTTAAGCTATCCATAAAGCTCAATTTTTCTAACTCTAGGTTGGCTTTTTCCAACTTTTGTTCTGCAAGATAACGCTCAGAAATATCACGCGCCATGATCAGCACACCATTCGTTCCTGATGCTTTATCTTTAAAAGGCGATTTCACCACATCAAACCACGTACTTTTACCATCACTACTCACGACTTTATCTATGTATCGAACTGGCTCTAACTGGCGTAATGCTTCTAAGTCACTGTCTGCTAAGCGCGCGTACATCTCTTTAGGAATCACGTCTTGGAGGCGCTTACCTATCAAATCAGAAATTTTTGAAATTCCTAACGCCTTAACAAAAGGCTGATTACACGCTTGATAGACCATGTTCTCATTGAAAATACCAATAGAGTCCGGACTGGCATCCAGAATCGTTTGTAAGATAGTATCTCTTTGCGCTAGCGCCACCTCTGTATCTTTGCGACGCTCCATTTCATCTCGCAGATTCTGTTGCATCTTGTGCCATTCAGTCACGTCATGACTAATAGACAGCGTACCGATAAGCTCACCACTCGGCGAAACAAGAGAGTTTTGATTGACTTCCAGTAAGCAACTTCGACCTTGTGGATCCGTTGTCCATTTACGTTCGCTTTTTCTGGTCATCTCACCCAAGGTCTTGGATGCGCAAGCTTCTTCCCTTCGCCCTTGCCAGAATTGATCAAATGCTCGATTGGTCGTTAACAGATTGCCTTGGCGGTCTTGGGTACAAATCAGCTCTGAAAGTGAGTCTAATGCCGAACGTGCGATGATTAATTGGGCAAGTTCTTGTTGCTGCTCTTGGTGAGTGGCTTGATATGGCTGAGCATAAAGAATCCAAACTCGATGATTGCGCAATAAACTCTTTCTGCCTGACAGCTCCACTTTAATAGATTCACTATCAGATAGTCGCCAGTCAAAAGCCTGCTGACGAAAATGACGACTAGAGAAGCGATCGAGAAACTGCTCAAGCTCATGAATATCGAATAAAGCAGGATACAAATACCCCGTTCCCAAAGAGCGAATGCCTAATAACTGCATCGCAGCCTGGTTAGATAGCAAGAGCTGAGCATGGCTAGTGTCCACCACTATGACTGGATAGGGAGAATCCGTTACTAGTTGCTTAAGTGACGTCTGAAAGTGCAAATAGATCAGTGCTAACGCGCACACGCCTGCGATTAACAACAAGACGACATAGCCATAACCGCCTTGACCACCCCAAAGCCAATTGAGTAACTGATCCATCGTTTAAACCTTCAAAGAACACTGGTTAAAATATATCAGTTATTTATTGAGCGATCTGCTATTAATTCCGGTTTAGTATAGATAAAGGTATTCCCCGTAAGACTCCCTTGAGCACCATGAGCACTGAGATCTCGACCAATTTCCGTCATCGCTAGCCAACGGTTTTCACACCACAGAGGCGATAATAACGTGGGCCTCCTGGCTGCTGATGAAACGCGATGATAAATCACATCTGGTGGTGTCATACGAATCATTTCACTGGCGATCGCAACATATTCTTCTAATTCAGGGGCTTCTAGCTTTCCAGCACGCCAAGCTTTCGCCATGGTGCTACCTTCGACAATATGCAAGCCATGTAACTTGATGCCATCCGTTCCCACGGCCAACACTTTTTGCAGCGTTTCAATATTTTCGGCGCGGGTTTCTTTGGGTAAACCCACAATTAAGTGAGTACAAACCTTGATTCCGAGTGTTCGAGCACGCTTAGTGATTTCGGCATAACACTCAAAGTCATGACCACGATTGATACGTTTGAGGGTGTCGTTGTTGGCGGTTTGAAGACCTAGTTCTAGCCAAATTTCATAACCTTGCTGTACATAGCCCGACAGTAAATCCAATACCGCATCAGGGACGCAATCAGGACGCGTCCCCACACAAAGACCAACCATGTCTGCAGCCTTTAGTGCTTCCTCATACATGTTTTTGAGAACTTGTACTTCTGCATAGGTACTGGTGTAGGCCTGAAAATAAGCGAGATACTTCTTCGCTCTGTGAATTTCACCTGCGCGATCTTTTAACTGTTCGTGAATGCTTTTTATCTGGACTTCTTCATCTGCAAACGAAGCCACATTGCAAAATGTACATCCTCCCCGCCCAATCGTGCCATCGCGGTTAGGGCAACTAAATCCACCGTGCAATGTTAACTTATGAACCTTTTCACCGTATCGACGCTGAAGATCTTGGCCGATTGTATTGACCAACTCATGTAACTGCATAAATTCTCACCAACAATAAATCGTAATCAATCTCACTACGATCTGTGTAAATAAATTACATCCCTGCAAGAAAAAACACACAATATTAATCAATTCAAACACCCATCATGCAGGTCAAAATCAATAAACTTGCATAATTAAAGACAAAAATCGTTCATGTTGCGTGAATGTTAAACTAAAAATGCATAATTAAACGAAAAAATTGGGTCACAACGCCGACTTTTTCATTGCATTCTGAAGTGACAAAATTGTAGGATACTTACACAACCCCGTTATTTTTGTGACTTTTATTACAAAGCACACTGCGGGATTTGTCGGTGTTATCCCACTCCTACCTATATAAATCACTAGATAGTGATAATAAATAAAGGGATACCACCAAGGATTGTTTTTCTCGCAAAACTTTTCCTGCGAGATACGGAAAGGAATCAAGACCGGTCAACCTAGATCGGTGGCGATAATAAATATAAAGGACAAGACGTAATCAATAGTCTAGGTAGTATTTGCTGCCCGGTACTTTTGCGTCGACATTGAACTGGAAGGATGTATCTATGGTAGATAGAGAGCAAAATCCACAGGGTCTGTACACTCCGGAACTGGAGCATGACGCTTGTGGTATCGGTTTTGTTGCTCACCTTAAAAACCGTAAATCTCATGAAGTAGTGACTCAAGCATTGGATATGCTGGCTCGCATGGAACACCGTGGTGGTCAAGGTTGTGACCCATGCAGCGGTGACGGTGCGGGTATCTTGCTACAAAAACCTCATGAATTCCTATTAGAAGAAGCCGTTAAGCTAGGCATTAAACTGCCTTCGTTTGAAAAGTATGGTGTTGGTGTCGTTCTTTTCCCGAAAGACGAATACAAACGCGAACAATGCCGTGACATTCTAGAACGCAACGCACAGCGTCTAGACCTTGAAGTTATCGGCTACCGCGTATTACCAACCGACAACTCCATGATTGGTGCCGACCCTCTAAGCACAGAGCCTCAATTTGAGCACGTGTTTATCTCCGGCGGCCCTGGCATCACGCCTGAAGAGCTAGAGCGCAAACTGTACGTACTTCGTAACTATACTGTACGTGTTTGCCTAGAAAGCGTTTCGAACATTGGTGACGACTTCTACATTAACTCAATGTCTTACAAGACATTGGTGTACAAAGGTCAGTTAACGACCGAGCAAGTACCTCAGTACTTCCTTGATCTGCAAAACCCGACCATGGTGACTGCACTAGCACTGGTACACTCTCGCTTCTCTACCAATACCTTCCCGAAATGGCGTCTTGCACAGCCTTTCCGTTACATTGCCCACAACGGTGAAATCAATACAGTTCGCGGTAACTTGAACTGGATGAAAGCCCGTGAAGCAATTCTAGAATCAGACCTGTTTACTCAGGCTGAAATCGACATGCTTCTTCCAATCTGTCAGGAAGGCAGCTCAGATTCATCTAACTTTGACATGGCACTTGAGCTCCTAGTTCTTTCTGGTCGCAGCCTGCCACACGCATTGATGATGATGATCCCAGAAGCATGGCAAGAAAACAAAAACATGGATCCTAAACGTCGCGCGTTCTATCAGTACCACGCGAACATTATGGAACCATGGGATGGTCCAGCTTCAGTATGTTTTACTGATGGTGTTCAAGTTGGTGCGACACTAGACCGTAACGGTCTGCGCCCTTCTCGCTACACAGTGACCAAAGATAACTTCCTAGTGATGGCATCTGAATCTGGTGTTGTGGATATTGAACCAGAGAACGTAGAGTTCCGCGGTCGTCTACAGCCAGGTCGTATCTTCGTTGCAGACCTAGAGCAAGGTCGCATCATCTCTGATGAAGAAGTGAAAGACACCATCGCAACAGCGCAGCCTTACGAGAAGTGGGTAGAAGAAAACCTACTGAGCTTGAAGAAGCTGCCAGACGCGAGCAACCAGTTCAGCCAGCCTAAGCCAGAACACCTTCTACACCGCCAACAAGCGTTTGGCGTAAGCACTGAAGAAGTGAACGAAATCATCGTTCCAATGGCGAATGATGCGAAAGAGCCATTATCAGCAATGGGTGCCGACTGGCCTCTTGCGGTTCTATCTCATCAATCTCAGCATCTTTCAAACTACTTCAAGCAGCTGTTTGCACAGGTAACTAACCCACCGATCGACCCGATCCGTGAGCGTATGGTTATGTCGCTGAACACTTACTTGGGTAAAGACCAAAACCTTCTGACTGAAACACCACTTCACTGTCAGAAAGTCGAATTAGAATCGCCGGTTCTGGCGAACTCAGAGCTTGAAAAACTGCGTGCGATCGATAACGAGCACCTACAAGCGAAAACGTTGGATATCGTATTCCAAGCTAGTGAAGATCAAGGCAAACTTGAGCGTGCATTAAAACGTATCTGCCAATACGCAGAAGACGCGGTTATCGATGGTTATTCAATCATCCTACTCACTGACCGCGCAGTGAATTCAAACCACGCGGCGATCCCAGCAATGCTGGCAGTTGGCGCAGTACACCACCACTTGATCCGTAAAGGTCTACGTGCGAAGTGTGACATCGTGGTTGAAACTGGTGACGCGCGTGAAACGCACCACTTTGCAACGCTACTTGGTTACGGTGCGAATGCGGTTAACCCTTACCTAGTGATTGAAACCATCATTGAACTTCAACGTACGAAGAAGTTGGATCCAGAAGCGAACCCTCGCGATCTGTTCAACAACTACCGTAAAGCGATCAATGGCGGTCTTCTGAAGATCTTCTCGAAGATGGGCATCTCTACGCTACAGTCGTACCATGGTGCGCAAATCTTCGAAGCATTGGGTATCCACAAATCCGTGGTCGACAAATACTTCACAGGGACGGTTTCTCGTATCCAAGGTCTAACCCTTGATGATATCGCCAAAGAAGTACTTATCCGTCACCGCATCGGTTACCCACAACGCGAAATCCCAATTCAAATGCTGGATGTTGGTGGTGTTTACCAATGGAAACAGCGTGGTGAGAAGCACCTATTCAACCCAGAAACCATTTCTCTACTGCAAGAGTCTACGCGCAACAAGAACTACGATCAGTTCAAGCAATACGCGACTGCTGTAGATAAGCAAGGTGACAACGCGGTAACCCTGCGTAGCCAACTTGAGTTCATTAAGAACCCCGCTGGTTCTATCTCTATCGACGACGTCGAGCCAATTGAAAGCATCGTGAAACGCTTCGCGACAGGTGCAATGTCATTCGGTTCTATTTCTTACGAAGCACACTCCACACTGGCTGTTGCGATGAACCGTCTTGGCGCGAAATCGAACTCTGGTGAAGGTGGTGAAGACCCAATGCGTTTCGAGCGCAAAGAGAACGGCGATTGGGAACGCTCTGCAATCAAACAGGTGGCTTCAGGTCGTTTCGGCGTAACCTCTTACTACCTAACTAACGCTGAAGAGCTACAAATCAAGATGGCTCAAGGCGCGAAGCCAGGTGAAGGTGGTCAGCTACCAGGCGATAAAGTAGATGACTGGATCGGTGCTACACGTCACTCAACTCCAGGCGTTGGCCTTATCTCGCCACCGCCACACCACGATATCTACTCAATCGAGGATTTGGCTCAGCTTATCTATGACTTGAAGAACGCGAACCGCGCGGGCCGTGTAAACGTGAAGCTGGTATCGGAAGCTGGCGTAGGTACGATCGCTTCTGGTGTAGCGAAAGCGAAAGCGGACGTTGTACTTATCGCTGGTTTCGACGGTGGTACAGGTGCATCACCAATGTCTTCAATCCGTCATACCGGTCTTCCTTGGGAACTTGGCTTGGCAGAAACGCACCAAACGCTACTAAAGAACGGTCTACGTAACCGTATCGTGGTTCAAGCGGATGGTCAGATGAAGACACCTCGCGACCTTGCAGTGGCAACACTACTTGGTGCAGAAGAATGGGGCGTGGCAACCGCAGCATTGGTGGTTGAAGGTTGTATCATGATGCGTAAGTGTCATAAGAACACCTGTCCTGTTGGTATCGCGACTCAAAACAAAACACTTCGCGAGCGCTTTGATGGTCGCGTAGAAGACGTCGTAACCTTCTTCCAATACATGGCACAAGGTCTACGTGAAATCATGGCTGAACTTGGCTTCCGCACTATCGATGAAATGGTCGGTCAAGGTCAGAAGCTGAAGATTCGCCAAGACATTTCTCACTGGAAATACAAGAACCTAGATCTGTCTCCTGTTCTCCACGTTGAGCGACCACGTGAAGCTGATGGTGTATTCAACCAAGCTCAACAGAACCACAACCTAGAAGAAGTGCTAGACCGTAAGCTGATTCAAGCAGCTATCCCTGCACTAGAGAAAGGCGAAGCGGTGAATGCCGAGTTCCCTATCGTCAACACGGACCGCTCTGCAGGTACCATGTTGTCGAACGAAATCTCGAAAGTGTACAAAGATGCGGGTCTACCTCAGCCAATGAACGTGAAGTTCAAAGGTTCTGCGGGTCAGTCATTCGGTGCATTCCTAGCTAAGGGCGTGAAGTTCGAGGTGGAAGGCGACGCGAACGACTACTGGGGTAAAGGCTTATCTGGCGGTACCTTAATACTTTACCCAGATGCAAAATCAAGTATTGTCGCGGAAGACAACATCGTGGTTGGTAACGTGTGTTTCTACGGTGCAACTTCGGGTGAGTCTTTCATTCGCGGTATGGCTGGTGAACGTTTCTGTGTTCGTAACTCAGGCGCGAAAGTAGTAGTAGAAGGCGTCGGTGACCACGGTTGTGAATACATGACTGGCGGTGCAGCCATCATCCTTGGGTCAACAGGTCGTAACTTTGCCGCAGGTATGAGTGGTGGCGTGGCTTACGTATGGGATAAATCAGGTGACTTTGAGTCAAAACTGAACCCAGAGTTAGTAGACCTAGATCCAATCGAGAAAGAAGACAGAGATCTATTACTCGACATGCTAACTAAGCATGTTCAATTCACAGGAAGTGAAGTCGCTCAGTCTTTCCTAGACAACTTTGAAGTTAGCCTAGCCTCTATGGTTAAGGTAATGCCGCGTGACTACAAAGCGGTTCTTCAAAAGCGTAAAGCTGAAGCACTGTCTCAAGGAAACGAAACTCAAGTGGAGGCCGTATAATGGGTAAGCCTACTGGATTTTTAGAGCATGGTCGTGAACTACCACAGAAGATCGACCCAGCTGAACGCATCAAGAACAACAAAGAGTTCGTTCTGAACGAGGAGTTTGGTGACAAGATCAATACTCAGGCTTCTCGTTGTATGGATTGTGGTGTGCCGTTTTGTCATAACGGCTGCCCTATCGGTAACATCATCCCAGAATTTAACGACGCGGTTTATCGTGATAGCTGGGAAGAAGCATGGAACATTCTAAGCTCAACCAATAACTTCCCAGAGTTCACTGGTCGTGTTTGCCCTGCTCCATGTGAAAGTGCTTGTGTACTTGGCATCAACCAAGACCCAATCACTATCTGTAATATCGAGAAAACCATCGTAGAAACGGCGTATCGTGAAGGGTACGCCAAGCCAAAAACGCCACGTTCTCGTACTGGTAAAACGGTGGCGATCATTGGTTCTGGACCTGCTGGTCTTGCGGCTGCTGAGCAGCTAAACAGCGCAGGCCATACCGTGACAGTATTCGAGCGAGACGAGAAAGTGGGCGGTCTGCTACGTTTTGGTATCCCAGACTTTAAACTGAGCATGGAAGTCATTGATCGCAAGATCAATCTAATGGCAGAAGCTGGCATTGAGTTTAAAGTAAACCAACACGTTGGTGTTGATGTGAATGCTCAGCAGTTGCGTCAAGAGTTCGATGTGGTTCTACTAACGGGTGGTTCAACCGTTCCTCGTGATTTGCCCGTTCCGGGTCGTGAACTAAAAGGCGTTCACTTCGCAATGGAATTCCTAGGTCAAAACAACCGCCGTGCAAATAACATGGACCTGAAAACGGAAGAGATTCACGCAAAAGGTAAACATGTGGTTGTCATTGGTGGTGGTGATACCGGTTCAGACTGTGTAGGTACGTCAAACCGTCACGGCGCAGCAAGCGTAACTCAAGTGGAAATCATGCCGACTCCACCAGAGAAGCGCCCAGCCAATATGCCTTGGCCTCAATACCCAATGATCCTACGTACTTCGACCTCTCATGAAGAAGGTGTTGATCGTCACTGGAACATCTTAACCAAAGAGTTCATCGGCAATGACAAAGGTGAAGTTACCGGTCTTCGTCTAGCTGATATCGTTTGGCAAGATGCAAAACCTGGCGAGCGTCCAAGCTTCAAAGAAGTAGAAGGCAGCGAGCGTGTGATTCCATGTGATATGGCATTTCTAGCGATGGGCTTCCTACACCCTGAACCAACAGGCGTACTTGCTCAACTGGATATCGCACTAGACGATCGCGGTAACGTAGCAACTCAAGATTTTGCTACTAACCAAGAAGGCGTATTTGCTGCTGGTGATATGCGAACAGGCCAATCTTTGGTGGTTCGTTGTATCAATGAAGGCCGCGAATGTGCCCGTGCTATCGATGATTACCTAATGGGTGGCACAAACCTAGAAGCAAAAGCAGATTCACTGATGCTTTCTGCTTAACGAAGCAGTCATGCTTCTCTCTTTCAATTGCCTAATAGCCATCAGCAATATCGATGGCTATCGGTGAAGAAAGAAAACAATTCCTTCCAATCTTTCTATTTTGGCCAGCATTTTATGCTGGTCTTTTTTATCTCCCACAGAATCAAATGTTACTTTTTTGTAACAATTGATTTTCTATCTATTTGAAATCATTGAACTATTTTAGCTTATTAAATGGTAAATCGTATATTCACGTGATGATCCACTAATAACTTGACCTTTTTTACAATAAGCTATAGCTTGTGAAGTTGATGAAAATAAAACACTCAAAAAATGTTAAATATTTCACAACTTTTACTGAATAATTATACATAAAGCTATAAAGATGACGCATAGTTAGTCATCGATATCAACGTAAGCAGTGTTGATATATCTGTCGGGATGACGGATAAGCAAAGGGAGAATTGCAATGGCTCTTTATGATCCAAGTCTTGAGAAAGACAACTGTGGATTTGGCTTGATCGCGCATATGGAAGGCGAACAAAGCCACAAGCTGGTACGTACAGCAATTTCTGCACTTGACCGCATGACTCACCGTGGTGGTATCGCCGCCGATGGTAAAACTGGTGATGGTTGTGGTCTTCTATTACAAAAGCCCGATTCCTATTTACGTCTTATTGCCGAAGAAAATGGTTTCAACCTTGGCAAGCAATACGCCGTAGGGATGATTTTCTTCAACCAAGATCCAGTCAAAGCTCAACTCGCTAAAGACATCGTCAACAAAGAACTGGCGCAAGAGACGCTAACTGTGGCTGGTTGGCGTGAAGTACCAACTAATTCAGAAGTACTCGGTCCAATTGCGGCCAACTCGCTTCCAAATATTCAGCAAGTCTTTGTCTCTGCACCGGCAGGTTGGCGCGAACGCGACATTGAGCGTCGCCTCTACATCGCACGCCGTCGCATCGAGAAACAAATCACCGAAGATCCGGATTTCTACATCTGTAGCTTGTCGACTCAAGTTTTGGTGTATAAAGGCCTATGCATGCCTGCGGACTTACCGCGCTTTTATCTTGATCTTGCCGATCTACGTATGGAATCTGCTATCTGTCTGTTCCACCAGCGTTTTTCTACCAACACTCAACCGCGTTGGCCATTAGCTCAACCGTTCCGCTACCTGGCTCATAATGGTGAGATCAATACCATTGAAGGTAACCGACAATGGGCACGCGCTCGTGCTTACAAGTTCTCGTCACCACTGCTGCCTGACCTACAAACTGCAGCACCGTTTGTGAACGAGACAGGCTCAGACTCGTCTAGCCTAGATAATATGCTAGATCTCTTTTTAGCTGGCGGCATGGATATCTTCCGTGCCATGCGTATGCTTGTGCCGCCAGCATGGCAAAACCACCCTGACATGGATCCGGATTTGCGTGCGTTTTACGATTTCAACTCCAAACACATGGAACCATGGGATGGCCCAGCAGGTATCGTACTGTCCGATGGTCGTTATGCTGCTTGTAACCTAGACCGAAACGGTCTACGTCCTGCGCGTTATGTAATTACCAAAGACAAGTTGATCACTCTGGCATCTGAGGTAGGGATTTGGAATTACGCCCCAGATGAAGTTGCCAAAAAAGGTCGTGTAGGTCCGGGGGAATTACTCGTCATCGACACTCGTAAAGGTAAGCTTTGGCAGTCTAGCGAGATCGATAATGACCTGAAATCTCGTCACCCTTATCGCGAATGGATGGAGAACAACGTTCGCAAACTAACACCGTTCTCTCAGCTGCCTGAAGATCAAGTAGGTGAGCGCAGCTTTGATGAAGACTTGCTTAAGACTTATCAAAAGCAGTTTGCCATGAGCAATGAAGAAGTCGATCAAGTATTGCGTGTCCTCGGTGATATGGGGCAAGAAGCCGTCGGTTCGATGGGTGATGACACCCCGATGGCGGTTCTTTCTTCGAAAGAGCGCTTGGTGACTGATTACTTCCGTCAGAAGTTCGCGCAGGTCACCAACCCACCAATCGATCCGCTGCGTGAGAAACACGTCATGTCGCTGGCGACCAGCATCGGCCAGGAGATGAACGTCTTCTGTGAAACCGATGGCCACGCGCATCGTGTAACCTTTGATTCTCCAGTACTGCTCTATTCAGACATGCAGCAACTACTAGAGCTGAGTGACGATCATTACCGTAATACCATTCTCGATATCAACTACGACCCACAACAGAAAGATCTCAAACAAGCCATTGATGATCTGTGTGAGCAAGCAGAACAAGTGGTGCGTGAAGGCACGGTTCTAGTCGTGCTTTCAGATCGCGCTTTAGTCAAAGGCAAGCTGCCAATTCCTGCAGCAATGGCGGTCGGTGCGGTTCAAACTCGTCTGATTGACGCGAACTTACGTTGCGATGCCAACATTGTTGTTGAGACCGCAACAGCTCGTGACCCACACCAATTTGCTGTCTTGCTTGGCTTTGGTGCTACTGCGGTTTACCCATACCTTGCTTATGAAGCGTTAGGTAAACTGATTGATGATAAAGCACTAGAGAAAGACTACCGCGATGTGATGCAAAACTACCAATACGGCATCAACAAAGGCCTGTACAAGATCATATCGAAAATGGGGATCTCAACCATCGCCTCTTACCGCTGCTCACAACTGTTTGAAGCAGTTGGCTTGAGCCAAGATGTGGTCGATCTGTGTTTTAAAGGCGTCACAACTCGAATTGAAGGCGCGAATTTTGACGACTTCCAGCAAGATCTTACAAACTTATCTCGTAAAGCATGGGCGAAACGCAAATCGATTGATCATGGCGGCTTGTTAAAGTACGTCCATGGAGGTGAGTATCATGCGTACAACCCGGATGTTGTCGGCACGCTGCAACAGGCCGTTAAATCTGGCGAAAGTAACGACTATCAGAGCTTTGCTAAGCAGGTAAATCAACGCCCTGTTGCCATGCTGCGTGACTTAATGTCGCTGAAAAAATCAGACTCACCGCTGCCACTTGAGCAAATAGAACCACGCACTGAACTGTTCAAACGCTTTGACTCTGCGGCAATGTCCATTGGCGCACTTAGCCCAGAAGCGCATGAAGCACTTGCAACGGCGATGAACCGTCTTGGTGGTTACTCTAACTCGGGTGAAGGCGGTGAAGATCCTCGCCGCTTCGGTACTGAGCGTAACTCACGTATCAAACAGATTGCTTCTGGCCGATTTGGTGTAACGCCTCATTACCTGACTAATGCGGATGTACTGCAAATCAAGGTGGCACAAGGTGCGAAACCGGGTGAAGGTGGACAGCTACCAGGACACAAAGTCACCGCAGAAATCGCAAAACTCCGTTATTCGGTACAAGGCGTGACTCTGATCTCCCCTCCTCCGCACCACGATATCTATTCGATTGAAGATTTGGCCCAGCTGATCTTCGACCTTAAACAAGTCAACCCAAATGCGCTGGTTTCGGTAAAACTCGTCTCCGAGCCAGGTGTCGGCACCATCGCAACGGGCGTAGCCAAGGCTTACGCTGATCTTATTACCATTTCGGGTTACGACGGTGGTACCGCAGCAAGCCCATTAACTTCGGTAAAATACGCTGGTAGCCCTTGGGAGTTGGGGTTGGCAGAGACACAACAAGCTCTGGTTGCTAATGGTCTGCGTCATAAGATCCGCCTACAGGTAGACGGTGGTCTAAAGACTGGTTTAGACGTAGTTAAAGCCGCAATTTTAGGTGCAGAAAGCTTCGGTTTTGGTACTGCGCCAATGGTCGCTATGGGTTGTAAGTTCCTACGAATTTGTCACCTCAACAACTGTGCAACTGGGGTTGCGACTCAAGACGAGACACTGCGTAAAGAATACTTCAAAGGTCTACCAGAAATGGTGATGAATTACTTCATCGGCCTGGCAGACGAAGTGCGCGGATTACTCGCCGAACTTGGCGTTGAAAAGCTGACGGACTTGATTGGTCGTACCGATTTACTTGAGGCAGTAGAGGGATTTACAGCGAAACAGACCAAGCTGGATCTATCCAATATTCTAGAAGCTCCAGTATCACCTGAGGGCCATCCGCTATTTTGGACAGAGCCAAACAAACCGTTTGATAAAGCTGAGCTCAACCAAAAGATCGTTGATGATGCCATGCATGCGGTCGAAAACAGTCAATCGGCAAGTTTCTTCTACAATGTCATCAACACTGATCGTTCTGTTGGTGCACGCTTATCTGGCGAAATAGCAAAACGCTATGGCAACCAAGGGTTGGCGGCTTCCCCTATCAAAATCTATCTTGACGGCACCGCAGGCCAGTCCTTTGGTGTTTGGAACGCAGGTGGTGTAGAGCTTTACCTCACGGGCGATGCGAACGACTACGTGGGCAAAGGCATGGCGGGTGGTAAAGTGGTTATCAAACCTCACCTTGGCACTGCATTTAAGTGTAATGAAGCAACCATCATTGGTAACACCTGTCTGTACGGCGCGACCGGCGGTAAACTATTTGCAGCCGGTAAAGCAGGTGAGCGTTTCGGCGTACGAAACTCAGGTACGATAGCCGTCATTGAAGGTGCTGGCGATAACGCTTGTGAGTACATGACTGGCGGTATTGTTGCCATTCTTGGTGCGACAGGTGTGAACTTTGGCGCGGGTATGACTGGAGGCTTTGCCTATGTTCTGGATGAGAACCAAAGCTTTGAAGGTCGAGTCAATACTGAGTCTGTCGAAGCCATCTCATTGTCCGATCTTTACATCCACCAAGAACATTTGCGTGGCCTAATTGCGGAACACCTTGAAGAAACAGGGTCGAGTCATGCTGAAAATATTTTGGCGAACTTTGATGAATGGATTCCAAAGTTCTATTTGGTGAAACCACAAGCGGCAGATCTTCGCACGCTACTTGGTCACCAGAGCCGCAGTGCCGCAGAGCTGCGTGTTCAAGCACAGTAATCATGGAGGATGTTTGAATCATGAGCCAGAACGTTTATCAATTTATCGATGTGCAGCGTGTAGATCCTGCGAAAAAGCCTATCAAAGTTCGTAAGATCGAGTTCGTTGAAATCTATGAACCGTTTACTAAGCAGCAGGCGACTGCACAAGCGGATCGCTGCTTAGATTGTGGCAACCCATATTGTGAATGGAAATGCCCAGTCCACAACTACATCCCTCAATGGTTAAAACTTGCCAATGAAGGTCGTATTCTTGAAGCGGTTGAACTATCGCATCAAACCAATAGCCTACCGGAAGTATGTGGGCGCGTTTGTCCTCAAGACCGCCTATGTGAAGGTTCATGCACGCTTAATGATGACTTTGGTGCCGTCACCATCGGTAACATAGAAAAGTACATTACCGACAAAGCGTTTGAAATGGGCTGGAAGCCAGATATGTCCAAGGTGGAGTGGACCGATAAAAAGGTCGCAATCATTGGAGCAGGCCCAGCTGGCTTGGCTGCCGCTGATATCCTAGTGCGCAATGGCGTTAAGCCAGTCGTGTTTGACCGCTACCCTGAAATTGGAGGCCTTCTGACCTTCGGTATTCCTTCCTTCAAGCTTGAAAAAGGCGTGATGGAAAACCGCCGCCGTGTGTTCACTGAAATGGGCGTCGAGTTCCGCATGAACATGGAAGTAGGCAAAGATGTCCAAATGCAAGAGCTACTTGATAAATACGATGCTGTTTTCTTGGGCGTTGGCACCTATAAATACATGCGTGCTGGTCTAGATAATGAAGATGCGCCGGGTGTGTATGACGCGCTGCCATTTTTAGTTTCGAACACCTACAAAGTCATGGATCTTGAGAGTAACCAACCCTTTATCGATATGGCAGGAAAGAAAGTCGTCGTACTGGGTGGTGGTGATACAGCAATGGACTGCGTTCGTACCTCAATTCGCCAAGGTGCCTCCAACGTAGTTTGTGCTTATCGTCGTGATGAGGCCAACATGCCGGGCTCTCGTCGCGAGGTAAAAAACGCAAAGGAAGAAGGCGTGAAGTTCATGTTCAACCTTCAGCCTTTGGGAGTTGAAGTGGATGCGTCAGGCAAAGTCTCGGGGGTCAAAGTGGTGAAAACCGCACTTGGTGAACCTGATGAAGCGGGTCGCCGACGCCCAGAGCCCGTTGAAGGCAGCGAGCACGTTCTACCAGCAGACGTTGTTATCATGGCGTTTGGTTTCCAGCCGCACAAAATGGACTGGTTAGCACCGTTTGATGTCGATTTGGATCAGTGGGGTCGTATCAAAGCCCCTGCGAAGCAAGAGTTCCAATTCCAGACCAGCAATGAAAAGATCTTCGCGGGCGGCGATGCGGTACGAGGTTCTGATCTTGTCGTAACCGCAATTGATGAAGGACGAAAAGCGGCAGAAGGCATTCTCGATTACCTCGAAGTTTAATCTCAGCTAACCTCACAAAAAGGGTCCTGTTATTGGATCCTTTTTCTTTTGTATCCATATAATTAGAAACAAAATTATAAGAGTAAATATAATGAAAAAAGCCGCTCTCCTTTCCATTACTTTGCTCGGCTTAACCGCTTGTAGCCAAGGAGTCACAACCATGACGGATCGTTCTCAATCACCTTGTGGTGACAAACCAAACTGCGTCTCCACCCAAGACACGCGAGAAAAATACAACCTAACGCCATTTATCTTAGTTGATTCAGCGAACATCGACGCTATTGAGCAAGTTGCGCTTGAACTGCCAGGCGCGAAAACCGCGGTGAAAGAAAGCAACTACCTTCGTATCGAGTGCACATCTAAAATCATGCGCTTCGTGGATGACCTCGAACTAAAAATAGCAGGAGACCAACTGATTGTGCGCTCGGAATCTCGTGTGGGCTACTCTGACTTTGGCGTAAACAGAAAGCGCGCCGATCAATTACGAGAAAAGCTCACTCAAGCGAAGCTCATCAAATAGAAAACTGCCAACGGGGAGTGCTATACTCTCGGCCAACTAAAATATTTACTTAAAGAGAGTGTTATGAAAGTTGGTATCATCGGTGCGATGGAACAAGAAGTGACCATCCTGAAGCAAGCAATTACAAACTGCAAAACTGTAAATAAAGCAGGTTGTACGTTTTTCTCTGGTCAAATTAACGATGTTGAAGTCGTCGTACTACAATCGGGCATCGGTAAAGTTGCAGCGGCAGTGGGCACGACAATCCTTCTTGATGAATACCAACCAGACGTTGTGATTAACACAGGCTCTGCTGGCGGTTTCGATTCAAGCTTAAACCTTGGCGATGTAGTTATCTCTACAGAAGTTCGTCATCACGATGCAGACGTAACCGCTTTTGGCTATGAAATTGGCCAAATGGCCGGTCAACCAGCTGCATTCAAAGCGGATGACAAGCTAATGGACTTAGCAGAAAAAGCCCTAGCACAAATGGAAAACACTCATGCGGTTCGCGGCCTAATTTGTACTGGCGATGCGTTTGTTTGTACCGCTGAGCGTCAAGAGTTTATTCGTAAACACTTCCCGTCAGTTATCGCTGTAGAAATGGAAGCATCTGCTATCGCTCAAACTTGTCACCAATTCAACACACCGTTTGTTGTTGTGCGTGCAATCTCTGATGTCGCTGATAAAGAATCACCAATGAGCTTTGATGAGTTCCTGCCTCTAGCAGCAAAAAGCTCTTCCGAAATGGTATTCAAAATGCTGGAACTCATTAAGTAAACGACTCATTCATGGAAGAAGTTTTTCAGTCATTTTATGCCAACGGTGCGCTCCTCATTATGTGGGGTGCACTGATCTTGCACCTTTTAGTGCCAATCCCCCATTCAGCGCACCCTATCACTTTATGGCGAAAGCTAGCAGAACAGCTAGCCAACAAAGTGAACAATAATCACAATTACTCACAGAGTGTAATCTCAGGCAGTCTTGCATTAGGCTTGATGCTGTTTCCTTGCTTGATATTACTGATTGCAGTAAAGCCATTTGTTTGGCAAATCCCTTTATATGAACTGGTTCTATTGATCCTTGCGCTAGACTGGCGTAACAGCGAAACGTTAACGAAACAGCTCATCACAAGTATCTCTTCGGAAGACAAAGCTCAGTGTCGAGCATTACTGAGACCATATCTTAATCGCGATACTGGTAACCTCTCGATCGTTGGCATAGGTAAAGCTGGCTCAGAAACCCTGATTATGGGATACAGCCGCAACGTGATCGGCGTACTATTTTGGTACGCACTAACAGGTGGTATTGGTGCGCTAATGTATCGACTCACAACAGAATTAGCGCGAGTGTGGTCCCCTAGCCGACACCAATATTTGCCCTTTGGTAAACCTGTGATTCAACTGGTTGCTACTCTGGATATTATTCCACTTCGTCTCTTTGCCATACTTTTAGCTGCCGGAAAGAATACAAGTAATGTGCTCTCTGGAATACAACAGCAAGCGAAGTCTTGGCCCTTACCAGGACCTAGTTGGGTGTTATGTACTATCGGACACAAACTACAACTGTCTTTATGCGGCCCTGCTATCTATCAAGGTGTGCGTGCAGAGCGCGCAAAAATCGGTGGGCGCATTGCGCCATCGGCTATTCACCTTTCACAAATACATACGCTGCTCGTTTGGCGCGTCCTGGCTTGGATCGCAATCCAAAGTTTGCTTTTAGGAATAATTTATCAAGGATTATGATGAATAAATTATGCTTCGCATTAACGCTATTTGTTTCGACAGCGACCTTCGCTCAACCCGCTCAACGCATTATAAGTTTAGCTCCACATGCCACCGAAATTGCCTTTGCAGCAGGGCTAGGAGAGCAGCTTGTTGCTGTCAGCGAAATGAGCGATTATCCAGAACAGGCAAAGCAGCTAGAAAGAGTCTCAAATTATCAAGGAATTAAATTAGAGCGCATTATTGCTCTTCAGCCGGACTTAGTGATTGCTTGGCCAGCCGGAAACCCCGCTAAAGAGTTGGAGAAAATTAAACAGTTCGGTATTCCTATCTATTACTCCACTACAGGTTCATTAGAAGATATCGCCAATAATATCGAGCAACTCAGCCAATACAGCGAAACTCCACAAGTAGGAAAAAAGGCCGCTGAAGATTTTAGAACGCAACTGAGTACACTAAAAGAACAGTACAACACGAACGAGAAAGTTAGTTACTTTTATCAGTTGAGTGAAAAGCCTATCATCACTGTCGCCGGAAAGAACTGGCCAAGTGAAGTCTTTACTTTTTGCGGTGGTGAGAACATTTTCGCCGCATCTAGCGCGCCTTATCCTCAAGTTAGCATCGAGCAAGTCATTACTCGCCAGCCAGAGGTTTTTTTTACTTCTCGTCACGCAATGAGTAACGATGGTATGTGGGCTGAGTGGAGTAATGAGCTTCTTGCTCTTAAAAACAAACACATCTGGTCCCTAAACTCTGATTGGATTAACCGTCCGACACCACGCACATTGAACGCGATCAAGGAAGTGTGTGAGCACTTTAAAAGCGTTCGTCAAAAACGCTAACGATTTCGTGGCAAATACCGTACAATTTCCGCCCATTTTTTCTCACACTATTTAAAGGTACTAAGTAACATGGACTCCATGCTGCTTTATATGATCGATTTGTTCGGTACCGCTGTTTTCGCTATCTCTGGCGTATTACTGGCTGGCCGTTTAAAAATGGATCCATTCGGCGTTATCGTACTCGGCAGTGTGACTGCTATAGGTGGCGGAACAATCCGAGACATGGCGCTTGGTGCCACTCCCGTATTTTGGATAACAGATACGACTTACTTATGGGTGATATTTGTTACGTGTCTACTAACCATGCTTGTTATTCGAAGACCCAAGCGACTCTCATGGTGGGTATTACCCGTTTGTGATGCCATCGGTCTCGCTGTATTTGTAGGAATAGGAGTAGAAAAGGCACTCGCCTACAATGCTTCTGGGATGGTCGCGGTGATAATGGGGGTTATTACTGGCTGTGGCGGTGGCATTATACGAGACGTGCTGGCTCGCGAAGTTCCTATGGTATTAAGAAGCGAAGTCTATGCTACGGCATGTATTATTGGCGGCATCTTCCATACGATGGCGGTAAACATGGGTTATGACCACTCAACGGCTTTACTCGCTGGTGTAATCTCAACGCTCATTATACGTCTCGGTGCGATTCGTTGGCATCTATCCCTGCCAACTTTCGCCATTAACCGTTAAACACCAACAACATCACTCATCATGGAGTCGACCAAGTGTCGGCTCCTCTCATTTATGCTCATTTGATTCGCCAATTCTTGGGCAATTCGCTAAATTATCTCAACCATTCCTAACTTTCATTAATCATTATGTTGCTTGAAGGTATTGAAACGTTACTTGTCCTCAGTAAAGAAAAAACCATGAGCCGCACGGGCAGTCAACTCTATATTAGTCAATCTGCCGTGAGTAAACGTATTTCAAATCTAGAGAAGAAGTTAGGAAAAAAATTAATAGAGCCAAATGGTCGGCACATAAAGCTGACCTCCGATGGCCTTGCGCTCATCAACACGATCGAGCCAACGTTCAATGAGTTAAGAGGTCAGATCTATGATCAACAACAAATAGAAGATACTTCTTTGATCAAGATAGACTGCTCTGAAACCTTAGTCGCTGGATACCTCAGCATGATCATGGCAGAACACTTTGCCCATGATCAGTACATACGAATATCGACCAATCATACGCCACGCATTATTGAGAATGTGAAATCAGGCAAAGCAACATTGGGATTTTGCGCTGGCTATCTACCACCTCATCATGGATTAATGAGCCTTCACCTCGCCGATGAACCTTTCTCAATTGTCAGTCGACATTCACTTTCACAACTACCTAAAGCTATTTTGACCAATGACCTAACTAACCCTGCCAACACATATCAACAAGCTATTTTATCCAAACACGGAATCGAACCTTTGATGGAAATGGATTCGTATACTGCGGCAGCACAACTGGCTTTGGGAGGTATGGCTCCCGCTTTAATCCCTAAATCTATCCTAACGACACTTAATATCACATCTAAGTTCTGCTATGACTTTGAAGAGCTAGATCAGTTAGTTCGACCAATACATATCTGCTTACGTCACAGCACATATCGTAGCGAACGAGTTAAAGCACTGACAGAATCCATTGCTGATGTTGTTGCCAAAGAAGTTTCGTTGCCATAAGCATCGACATCACTATAACTAGAGGACGAATCCATTTTTGTCCTTTACTTACCACGACCTTCGCTCCTAACTGAGCACCAAGAAAACCGCCAACAGCCATGGTTAAGCCAAGCTTCCACACGGGCAACCCAGCGAAGATAAAAAAGAGTAGTGCCGCAATGTTTGACGTGAAATTGAGAATTTTGGTTCTAGCAGTGGCTTCGACCAAAGAAAAGTGACCTAGTGCAACAAAACAAACAGTAAAAATAGATCCAGTCCCAGGGCCAAAAAAGCCATCATAGAAACCGATCCCGCCACCAATGCATAGCGCAAACATCGCTTCAGATAACTTTGGTTCTCCATCGATTTTTCGCGTACTTGGCGCGAGTAAAAAATAGAGGGAAATGGCTATCAAAAGAACAGGGATCAAACTGGTGAGTACGCTAGCATCAATAAACTGAACAGCCTCGGCACCGATCGCTGCACCAATAAAAGTACAGAGTATCGCGAAACGCATTTCCTTTAGGCTGACAATACCGTTACGCACGAAATACCAGCTAGCAGAGAAACTGCCAAACGAACTTTGTAACTTATTGGTTGCTAGAGCTTGAGTCGGACTTAACCCCGCAGCCAAAAGCGCAGGGAGTGTAATGAGCCCTCCCCCACCAGCCATCGCATCAATAAAGCCTGCGGCAGTCGCAACCAAAAATAAGGCCAACAAAATCTCAACCGTGATTTCCACTACACTTCCTTTTTGAAGAGGTATCAAAGAGGAAGAAACGGTAGCACTTATTCACAAAACTACCAATGGAAAGTCAAGACACCAATCTATTCCTAATTTTCATCAATCAATGAATCTAGAAAATGATACATTAAAAATATCAATTACATCAAAATATAGAGCCTCACCTCAAGAGTATTTCATTTTTTTGATGGCCAATAAAAACACTGGCTTAATCTGATAAATTCAACCTTATCAAGAGTGAAAATAATGGATGTTTTAAGGACTCGCCCCTCAATAAAAGAGCAACAGCTACGCTCTCGTATAGAACAAACCGTAAATCTAAAACAGCTCTTCAAAGTCATAGACTCTAGACCTGAAACTTCGGGGGCAGGGGTTATTTATATAGCAGGTGATTCAACAGTAATCTCTCTTCGAAAGTTCAACTCCAGTTGTCGCGTCAACCCTATCAGCATTATTTTAAAAGAGCCGACATCTCCTATGTCCGCCGATAGCTACGCCAAAGAACTTAAGTCTTCGAATAGAGAGTCTAAGTTAGCTTCTGAACTTATTGGAGCAGGCTTAAGCTGTGCTTCAGCAGCTTTAGGTTGGATGGTTGTTATTGGTAGTGTTGGTGCGATTCCAATTTCGGGAGGCACGGGTGCTGCCGTTACTTATTTGGGATACAGTGCGGCGGCTGCCTCTACAGTCCAATGTATGGTCGGCATAGGCAGGAGTGGAGCTGAGGGTTTTGCTCCTGATAAGCTAGATGAACTGGACTCGCAAGCTTGGTATCAAAATACGTCTAAAGCCCTCGATTACATATCTCTGGTAGGTGTTGGGGCATCAGGCACAGCCACAATAAAAGCCATAAGTAATCTACAGAAGAGCTCAGGAAAAAGCTTAAGTGAAGTTTTGAAGGGCTTAAATCGACACGAAAGAGCAAGGCTCACTAAAGAAATTTCGAAACAAAACATCCCAAACTTATCTTCAAAAGCCTATAAACAACTAGTACGTTCAGGAAGCGTAAAACGAAGGTTCTCTTCACAAGACATCAGCAATGCCATCCAACTTCAACTAAAAGATGCCATTGGTGCAACTATCAGTTTCGTGGGTAGTGCAACCTCCGGCAACGTCGGTGCTATTGCAGTGGGTGTATACGAGGAGTTTTCCATTGAATGGTAGAGAAAAAGAAGTCTTCGTTCTGTCCGCTAAAAGCATCGCTACAGCTTTAAGTGCAATAATACTGCTAACAATGGGGGGAGGATTAAATATTTTCTTTCTGGATCAACTAACCGACATTTCAAACACTTACGGTCCATTCTACTTGTGGGTAGTAATGATGGGTATTGGTGCACTTTTGGTAACGATTCCATTTGGGATGATCATTATTCATGGTTTAAAGTTTCTAAATCCAATCAATATTTTCAATGCCACGATACAAATTTTCATTGCGATATGTTTTGGGGTTTCAGAAGCGAAATTAGGAGACCTATTCTGGTTGATAGCCCTTGCTCTCCCCATTATTGCTCTTTATTTGATGAATACTCCTTCCTACAAATGCTTCATAACCTTTTACTATGAACTAGCTCAGAGTCGTAGAGAGCATCGAAGGCGAATGAAACATATCAACAAGTAGAACAAGTTGCTTAATAAAACAAAAAAGCCCGCTCAAATGAGCGGGCAATGAGGTTGTCATGTAAGCCCTGATTAATGAGCTTACTGATTTTTATCTGTTACGCGTCTAGACTCGCTTTCACTTTAGCGTGTAACTCTTGAACCGAAGTTACTGACGCTTTTGCGTCTGCAGTATGAGACATACATGTTGCGAACGCTGCATTCAGTGTCGTTGTGTAGTTCACTTTTTCTGCCAGTGCACCACGTCGTAGAACTTTCGAATCTTCAATCGCTTGACGACCAGCAGCCGTGTTTACGATGTAGGTGTATTCGTTGTTCTTGATGCGGTCAAGAATGTGTGGACGACCTTCGTGTACTTTGTTTACCAAACGTGGGTTAATACCCGCTTCGCCCAGAATTACAGCAGTACCGTGTGTCGCATCCAACTGGTAACCCAGTTTCACTAACTTAGAAGCTAGGTCAACAACACGCTCTTTATCACCTTCACGTACAGACAGTAGCGCACGACCACCTTCAGGATAAACCGCACCACAACCTAGCTCTGCTTTCGCGTAAGCTTCTGCGAACGTTGCACCCACACCCATTACTTCACCTGTTGAGCGCATTTCAGGGCCCAATAGAGGGTCAACCCCAGGGAATTTGTTGAACGGCAGAACCACTTCTTTCACTGAGTAGTAAGGAGGGATAATCTCTTTAGTAAAGCCTTGTGACTCTAGAGATTGACCCGCCATTACACGTGCAGCGATTTTCGCTAGAGGAGCGCCTGTCGCTTTCGATACGAATGGTACCGTACGAGCAGCACGAGGGTTCACTTCAATTAGATAAACGTCGTTATCTTTCACAGCAAACTGCGTGTTCATCAAACCGCGTACACCGAGTTCGAATGCTAACTTCTCAACTTGCTCACGCATCTTGTCTTGAATTTCCTGACTTAGCGTGTATGCAGGCAGTGAACATGCAGAGTCACCAGAGTGAACACCCGCTTGTTCGATGTGCTCCATGATACCGCCGATAACGACGCGTTCACCGTCACAGATAGCATCAATATCAACTTCGGTTGCATCATCCAAGAAACGGTCTAGCAGAACTGGAGACTCGTTCGATACGCTTACTGCTTCGTTGAAGTAGCGACGCAGGTCTTGCTCGTCGTATACGATTTCCATCGCACGACCACCGAGTACATAAGATGGACGAACAACTAATGGGAAGCCAATTTCTTTCGATTTCTCAACCGCTTGCTCCATCGTTGTTACTGTCGCGTTTTCTGGCTGAAGTAGACCTAAACGGTCAACAGCGGCTTGGAAGCGTTCGCGGTCTTCCGCACGGTCGATAGCATCTGGGCTAGTACCAATGATTGGCACACCAGCCGCTTCTAGAGCACGAGCCAGTTTAAGTGGCGTTTGACCACCGTACTGAACAATCACACCTTTTGGTTTTTCAACACGAGCGATAGACAGTACATCTTCCAGAGTTACTGGCTCGAAGTACAGACGATCAGACGTATCGTAGTCAGTAGATACCGTTTCTGGGTTACAGTTAACCATAATGGTTTCGTAACCGTCTTCACGCAGCGCAAGTGATGCATGAACACAACAGTAATCGAATTCGATACCTTGGCCGATACGGTTTGGACCGCCACCAAGAACCATGATCTTATCTTTGTCTGTTGGGTTTGCTTCACATTCTTCATCGTAAGATGAGTACATGTAAGCCGTGTCAGAAGAAAACTCTGCTGCACATGTATCCACACGTTTGTAAACCGGATGAATATCAAACTGCTCACGAGCACGGCGAATTTCACTTTCAGCGACACCAAGCAATTTAGACAAGCGAGCATCAGAGAAGCCTTTGCGTTTCATCTGACGAAGCACTTCTTTGGTCAAACCTGCGTAGCCGCCCGCCTTGACTTGTTCTTCGAGTTTTACAATTTCTTCGATTTGAACCAGGAACCAGCGGTCGATTTGAGTCAAGTTGAACACACCGTCGACTGACATACCCGCTCGGAATGCATCGGCGATGTACCAGATACGCTCTGCACCTGCTTCTTTAAGTTCGTGACGAATCTTAGTCAGTGCATCTGGCGCTTCCAGATCGACCATCTCATCAAAACCAGTTGCGCCAACTTCTAGGCCACGCAGTGCTTTGTGAAGAGATTCTTGTTGGTTACGACCAATCGCCATTACCTCACCAACCGATTTCATCTGAGTTGTCAGACGATCGTTTGCACCAGCAAATTTCTCGAAGTTAAAGCGAGGGATCTTAGTTACGACGTAGTCGATAGTTGGTTCAAATGACGCAGGTGTTGCACCACCTGTGATGTCGTTTTGTAGTTCGTCTAGCGTAAAGCCAACAGCCAGTTTCGCGGCAATTTTCGCAATTGGGAAGCCTGTTGCTTTTGATGCTAGCGCAGAAGAGCGAGATACACGCGGGTTCATCTCGATGATGACCATACGACCATCTTTCGGGTTGATACCAAACTGTACGTTTGAACCACCTGTTTCAACACCGATTTCACGCAGAACAGCTAGCGATGCATTACGCATAAGCTGGTATTCTTTGTCAGTCAGTGTTTGTGCTGGAGCAACCGTGATTGAGTCACCCGTATGGATGCCCATTGGGTCAAAGTTCTCGATTGAACATACGATGATACAGTTGTCCGCTTTGTCACGAACGACTTCCATTTCGTACTCTTTCCAACCGATTAGCGACTCATCGATAAGAAGTTCGTTGGTCGGAGATAAGTCCAGACCACGACGACAGATTTCTTCGAACTCTTCTTTGTTGTACGCGATACCACCACCAGTGCCACCCATGGTGAACGATGGACGGATGATACAAGGGAAGCCAACCATATCTAAAACTTTGTAAGCTTCTTCCATGCTCTTCGCTGTATCTGCGCGAGGACACTCAAGGCCGATAGACTTCATCGCTTTATCAAAACGAGAACGGTCTTCCGCTTTGTCGATTGCATCAGCCGTTGCACCAATCATCTCTACGCCAAACTCTGCGAGAACGCCGTGCTTCTCTAAATCTAACGCACAGTTAAGTGCTGTCTGACCACCCATAGTTGGCAGAACTGCATCAGGACGTTCTTTCTCGATGATCTTGCGTACAACTTCCCACTGAATCGGCTCGATGTAAGTCGCATCTGCCATCTCTGGGTCAGTCATAATCGTTGCTGGATTAGAGTTAACTAGGATAACTCGGTAGCCTTCTTCGCGAAGAGCTTTACACGCTTGTGCGCCAGAGTAGTCAAACTCACATGCCTGACCGATAACAATCGGACCAGCACCAAGAATTAGAATACTTTGAATGTCAGTACGTTTTGGCATTATCTACTACTCCGAATTAAGCGCTGTGTTTTTTGATTAGTTCGATAAAGTGGTCAAATAGCGGTGCCGCGTCATGTGGACCAGGGCTCGCTTCTGGGTGACCTTGGAAGCTAAATGCTGGCTTGTCTGTGCGGTGGATACCTTGCAAAGAGCCATCAAATAGCGATACGTGAGTAGCACGTAAGTTTTCCGGTAATGTTGCTTCATCTGCCGCAAAGCCGTGGTTTTGCGAGGTAATCATCACAACGTTACGCTCTAAATCTTTTACTGGGTGGTTTGCACCGTGGTGACCAAACTTCATTTTCACCGTTTGCGCACCTGATGCTAGCGCCAGAATTTGGTGACCTAGACAAATACCAAAAATTGGCAGGCCTTTTTCTAGGAACACTTTGGTTGCTTCAATCGCGTAAGTACATGGTTCTGGGTCACCAGGGCCGTTTGATAAGAATACGCCATCTGGATTTAGTGCCAGAACTTCTTCCGCTGACGTTTCTGCAGGTACAACCGTTAAGCGGCAGCCACGATCAACCAACATTCGTAAGATGTTGCGTTTTGCGCCGAAGTCGTAAGCGACAACGTGGTATGGCAGCTCGCTGTCATCTTTCGCCTCTGGAAGTCCAACTTCAAGCGTCCACGAACCTTGCTTCCATTGATACGCTTCTTTTGTTGTAACTTCTTTCGCAAGGTCCATTCCTTTTAAGCCTGGGAATTCTTTTGCTTTCGCTAGTGCCAAAGCTTCGTCTAGGTTGTTGCCCGCAACAATACAGCCGTTTTGAGCACCTTTTTCACGCAGGATACGAGTGAGCTTACGAGTATCGATATCAGCGATGCCAACGATATTTTGAGACTTAAGATAATCAGAGAGGGATTGTTCGTTACGGAAGTTAGAAGCGATTAGAGGAAGATCGCGAATCACAAGGCCTTGTGCATGAATGGAAGAGGATTCTTCATCTTCGGAAGTGGTTCCGGTATTGCCAATGTGAGGATAAGTGAGAGTGACGATTTGCTGAGAATAGGAAGGATCAGTGAGGATTTCTTGATACCCCGTCATCGAGGTATTAAAAACGACTTCACCAACGGAAAGACCATCTGCCCCTATGGACACTCCGCGGAACACTGTCCCATCTTCTAGGACCAACAGTGCTAATTTACCCAAGACAACCTCCAGAATAAAAATGCAAAAAAAATAAATCAAACTGCAAACATGCCTTCCTTTACCTATAAAATCTACATAAATAGGTATTTCAGACAAATTGGCGGTATTCTAAAGTTGGACTCGAAACCTGTCAACCTACAATCAAAAATAAATGATTAATTTCTAGCGAGTAAGGTCATTTTGAATCAGTAAGGCCCAAAAAGATAACTTTTACATGCTATTACATAGATAGGCATAGAGGTTTAATGAATTTTACAAATTTGAACTTTTTAGAGATCACAAAAAAGTATGAATTTTTCACGCAAACGTTCACTCGACAAAAAAGACATTAGTTTTTAGACATCAAAACCCAAAACACCCACAAAACAACCAAAACAACGACAAAAGTAAGCACCAAAATACTTTCTGTTAGAATCATTTCATTTACAAATAATTCTATAGATATAAAAAAGCCGGCTACCGCCGGCGAATAATTATGTATTTAGAGTTCATTCAATCCCAAAACATCTGTCATGGTATAAAAGCCCGCTGGTTTGGCACTCAACCAAACAGCGGCCTTGACGGCGCCATTAGCAAACGTCATACGATCGGTCGCTTTGTGCGTTATCTCCACTCGTTCCCCGATATCAGCAAACATGGCTGTGTGCTCACCGACGATATCGCCAGCGCGAATTGTAGCAAAGCCGATCTCATCTTTAGTACGTTCACCTGTGATACCTTCTCGCGCATAGACAGCTACATCATTCAGCTTGTTGCCCATCGCACCAGCAATGGCTTCGCCCATCCCGATAGCGGTACCAGAAGGAGCATCAACTTTATGACGATGATGTGCTTCGACAATCTCAACATCACAGTAGTCGCCCATCACTTTGGCTGCTTTCTCAAGAAGCTTAAATACTAGGTTCACACCAACAGAGTAGTTAGGAGCCATGACAACAGGCACTTGCTTAGCGGCTTCGTCAATCAGTTCACGCTCTGCATCACTGAAACCAGTCGTCCCAATCACAATACTCTTTCCATGCTTCTTACACAGTTCAAGATTCGCCAACGTACTTACTGGGGCAGTAAAATCGATGATTACATCAAAATTATCGACGTCTTTAGCAAGATCATCCGTTAAGAACACATCGAATTTGCCTTCACCACAAAGTTCACCGATATCGACACCGACAAGTGAGGACTCAGGTCGTTCTGATCCCGCGCTCACTGTCGCCTCTGGGTTAAGGTGTGAAGCTTTAACCAAATTACGGCCCATTCGGCCTGCTGCTCCTGCGATTGCAATACGAACCATTGCGCTTTCTCTCCTTCTCTGGATAACGAGGTTTGCTCTCGTTCTCTCGTTTCGCTTAATCTGTTTAAACTAACAACATACCGTGGTTACCACAAGCAAGTTCATCAGGCTTAAGCGAACTCTTTTACGACACGCTCCAAGATAGGCACGTTCGCTTCAGGAAAGGCATAGTTACCCAATTCTCTTATCTCAACCCAGCGACCTTCTTGACCTTCTCGGCCGTAAGGCTCATTACTGAACTTAGATACCGTAATAAAATCAAACTTAAGTGATTTGTCTGGATAGTCATATTCCAAATGCTCGAAAAGGGCTTGCTCAGTAACTTCAATTCCTACCTCTTCTTCAAGTTCTCTTGCTAGAGCATGTTCAATACTTTCTCCTGACTCGACTTTCCCGCCGGGAAACTCCCAAAACCCGCCTTTATGCTTGTCGTCTGGACGCTTTGTAATAAAAATTTTTGATTTGTCTTGGTTAAAAATAATAGCCGCGACTATGTGAATTCTTTTCATAGGGGTTCCTAACTCTCAAGCCGTTACACTTCAACGGTCTTTGCATCTCTAAAACTATCCGATGCTATCAAAACTTATGAAATTCGACAGCCACAGAATTTGCTTAAAAAAAGAGCCGCCTAGGCGACTCTTTAAAAAATTATCTGACTAATACGTTAGTCGATTTTGCCGTGGCACTGTTTATACTTCTTACCACTACCACAAGGGCAAGGCTCATTGCGACCTACTTTACGTTCATCACGTACCATTGGCTGACTTGAACCTTCTTCAGATTCTTCACCTTCAGAAAGAGGGTTTTGTGCTGCTGCGTGTTGCGCTTGAGCACGACGAGCGGCCTCTTCAGCTTGCGCACGACGTTGCTCTTCCATACGTTCAACTTCTTCTTGTTGCTGAACTCGAACGCGAGATAGAACAGTAATCACATCAGTTTTCAGCGCTTCTAGTAGACCTTCAAACAGTTCAAACGATTCACGCTTGTATTCCTGTTTCGGGTTCTTCTGCGCATAGCCGCGTAAGTGAATACCCTGACGCAAGTGATCCATTGCTGCCAAGTGCTCTTTCCAAAGCGTATCCAGAGTTTGAAGCATAACCGATTTCTCGAAGTTACGAAGCACTTGCGCACCCACCACTTCCTCTTTCTCTTTGTACACTTCAACGGCTAGATTGATGATCTTCTCGCGTAGCGCCTCTTCGTAAAGCTTATCGTCTTCTTCAAGCCATTGCTTCACTGGCGCATCAAGATCGAAGTCTGCTTTCAAGCGCTCTTGCAGACCTTCAACGTCCCACATATCTTCTAGTGATTGTGGCGGGATGTACTCATCAATAACCGCGGTTAGCACATCTTCACGGTTTTGCTCGATCATACCGCTGATGTCTTCAACGTTCATCAATTCGTCGCGCAGCTCGTAGACAACCTTACGCTGATCGTTCGCCACATCATCGTATTCTAGTAGCTGCTTACGGATATCAAAGTTACGGCCTTCCACTTTGCGCTGTGCTTTTTCAATTGAGCGAGAAAGCATTTTCGATTCAATAGCTTCACCTTCTTCCATACCACTTTGAATAAGGCTCGCCATACGATCAGAAGTGAAAATACGTAACAAAGAGTCTTCCATAGATAGGTAGAAGCGCGATGAACCCGCATCACCTTGACGACCAGAACGACCACGTAGCTGGTTATCAATACGGCGAGATTCGTGGCGCTCAGTACCAATGATGTGTAGACCACCAGCATCTAGTACTTGATCATGTACCACTTTCCACTCTGCTTTAATCGCATCGATTTGTTCTTGAGTTGGGTTCTCCAAAGCTTCCACTTTTGATTGCCAACTACCGCCAAGCACAATATCCGTACCACGACCGGCCATGTTGGTCGCGATAGTTACCGCACCCGGCATACCCGCTTCAGCAACAATTTCCGCTTCCTTCTCATGGAATTTCGCATTCAATACGTTGTGTTTGATCTTCGCTTTCTTCAAGGCGTTGGAGAGTAGTTCTGATTTTTCAATCGATACGGTACCAACCAATGTTGGCTGACCTTTCGCAACGCGCTCTTTGATATCTTCAATGATTGCAGCAAACTTCTCAGCTTCGGTACGGTACACCACATCCGGCATATCGTTACGAATCATTGGTTTGTTGGTTGGGATAACCACCGTTTCCAAGCCATAAATAGATTGGAACTCAAACGCTTCAGTATCCGCAGTACCTGTCATACCAGACAGTTTTTCGTATAAGCGGAAGTAGTTCTGGAAGGTAATCGAAGCCAAAGTTTGGTTTTCGTTTTGAATCTTAACGCCTTCTTTCGCTTCTACTGCTTGGTGAAGACCTTCAGACCAACGACGACCTGGCATTGTACGACCAGTATGTTCATCAACAATTACTACTTCACCTTCGTCAGTAACGATGTAATCAACGTTGCGCTCAAACAACACATGAGCACGCAAAGCGGCATTCACGTGATGTAACATGCTGATGTTAGTCGGAGAGTAAAGTGTGTCACCCTCTTCCATAAGACCATTTTTCACCAACAGTTCTTCAACGTACTCTTGGCCCGTTTCTGTGAGGTATACTTGCTTTGATTTCTCATCAACAGTGTAGTGACCATCACCACGATATTCTTCAGAGTCTTCTTTGTCTTGCTTTTTAAGATGCGGGATCAAAAGGTTGATTCGGGTGTATAGCTCAGAGCTATCTTCAGCAGGACCAGAAATGATTAAAGGGGTACGAGCTTCATCAATTAGGATTGAGTCCACCTCATCGACAACTGCAAAGAAGCGTTCACGTTGTACGCGATCTTCGCTACGGAAAGCCATATTGTCACGAAGGTAGTCAAAACCAAATTCATTGTTCGTTCCGTACAAGATGTCAGCTTGGTACGCTTCTTTTTTCTCTTGAGGAGGCATGTTTGGCACGTTTACGCCAACAGTCATACCTAAAAATTCAAATAGAGGGCGGTTTGTCTCTGCATCACGTTTAGCTAGATAATCGTTCACTGTTACAATGTGAACGCCTTTACCAGCCAGGGCATTTAGGTAAGCAGGAAGCGTTGCCGTCAGCGTTTTACCTTCACCCGTACGCATTTCAGCGATTTGACCCGCATTTAGAACCATACCGCCGATAAGCTGGACGTCGAAGTGGCGCATACCGTAGACACGCTTAGATGCTTCACGAACCGTAGCAAAAGCTTCTGGAAGTAGTTTATCAAGAGTTTCACCTTTCTCTAGGCGCTCACGGAATTCAACCGTCTTTGCTTTTAACTCTTCATCACTTAGAGCCTCGAATGTTGGCTCATAGTTATTAATTTCTTTTACAATTTTTCTAAGGCGGCGCAGTGTTCGGTCGTTGCGACTGCCAATCACTTTTGTCAGTAGCTTAGTTATCATTTTTCGTGAATCTCTCTTTATTCAGACCGTTCCCGATCTACTCATAATGCCTTCAGTCTCTGCCAGTTTGGAACTAAGAATACTGAGATAAATCATTTATCAAAGATATTGAGTTCAAACATCCATATTTCAAGGCTAAGTTTTGAAACAATGTGGCTTAGTGTAAGGATTTTTAATCGATACAACCATAAATAGACGTATTTGTTTGAAGCACTCTGAAGTTTTTACTTAAAGTGGTGACTGATTAGCCGATATTGCATACCGCAATATGTGTAATCCATCCAGAGCAAACTTTGCTTTTTACCTTGCTACATTGTAAAACTGAAGCTAAAGACGTTAATGTAAACTATACCTTGATAGAAAGCTGCTCTAGAATAGCTATATCTCAACAAAATTAGATTTTACCTATGCGTGATCACCGTCCAACCTCGACTGAAGATGTTATTGCTGAGTCACAGTTCAAGCAGATTCAAGAACATGCTGGAGAAATCTTACAGCTTAACCAAGCTTTGCAAGAGGTCTTACCCATGGGGACGGCCGATCATTGCCGAGTAGCGAATGTTCGTAACGGCCATCTATTGATCGATGTCTCTAGTGCCGCGATCAAAATGAAGATCGATTACGATCGCCTCATGATCCTAAATAAACTTCGTACTCAAGGCTTTGCCAAGCTGATGAGCGTTGAAGTGAGGATCAATCCTTCACTATATAGAAACCGCTTTCAACAAGACGACAGACCTAAGCGTCCACCACTAACAGAATCTGCAGCAAAGTCATTAATGACGATTGCCGACATGGCGCCACCTAAAATTCAAGAGCGTTTAAAACGATTAGCCGATATGGCAGAAAAGGAAGATCGTAAGTGAACGTTATTTCAATATGCTGAAAGCTTGAATGTTATTGATAAGTCGAAGATTAAAGCCAAATAGCAAAAAACCAGGCATAAGCCTGGTTTTTTATTAATTCTAATGCCAAGTATTTACGCAAGCACCATATTTGGTTCTGCGAATGCTACTGGTGAGCCGACTTCTTCTTCGAATGTAGTCCACTCCCACGCTTCCTGATCTGCAAGAACAGCACGTAACAGTTGGTTATTTAAACCGTGGCCAGATTTAAAGGCACGGAATTCACCAATGATTGGGTGGCCACACATGTAAAGGTCACCAATCGCATCCAACACTTTGTGAGTCACAAACTCATTTTCAAAGCGTAGACCTTCTTCATTAAGAATACGGTAATCATCCAAAACGATAGCATTGTCAAAACTACCACCCAAAACTAGGTTTTGAGATTGTAGATATTCGATATCACGCATAAAGCCAAACGTACGTGCTCGAGAAATCTCACGAACAAAGCCTTTTGACGAGAAATCAAACAGCAAACGTTGCTCGTCTGATTCAATCGCTGGGTGATTAAACTCAATTTCGAAGTCCATACGGAAGCCGTTAAATGGTACAAATTCTGCCCATTTATCACCATCGTCAAAACGAACTGGCTTTTTGATACGAATGAAGCGTTTTGGCGCATTTTGCGTTTCGATACCTGCTTGTTGTAGCAAGTATACAAATGGGCTTGCACTACCATCCATGATCGGAATTTCAGGTGCGTCTACTTCGACAACAATGTTATCGATGCCCATACCAGCAAGTGCCGCATTCAAGTGCTCAACAGTTGAAATACGCACACCTTCATCGTTTACCAATGCAGTACAAAGCATGGTGTCACGAACCGAAGCTGGATCAGCTGGAAAATCTACAGGTGGATTTACATCTGTACGACGGTAAATGATACCTGTATTTGCAGCAGCCGGGCGCAGAGTAAGTGTGACTTTACGACCAGAGTGGAGACCCACACCAGTTGTTTTCACTATTTCTTTCAGAGTACGTTGTCTGATCATCTGCTTGCCTCTCAAAAATTTGCTACAAAACACGGCCGTCTGTAACGTCGACCGTGAATGCTACCATAATTTTGAGCCATGTCAAATTTATGGGTTAAAGATTAATCAGCCTGACGACGCAAAAATGCCGGTATATCTAAATAACCACTTTCCTTTTCTTGCTTTGGAGCCGCAGAACTTTGACTCGACGAAGCTGGAGAAGAAGAAGCAGTGTTTGTCGGCTGAGGAGTTACCTGTGGCTTCTCTTGCACTTGATTATTTTGCAAGGTCTGTGCCGGTTTTTCTTCAGCTTGCGTTGCCGCTGCTTGTTGCTGTGGTTGAGCTTGCGGCGTCGGTGCCACTTTCGCTTTACCACCCGCAACTAGCGTGATATCTGGCTTTTTCTCATTACCAATACCTGTCGCTACAACTGTTACGCGGATTTCGTCAGTCATATCAGGGTCTAGAGAAGTACCGATAACAACAGTCGCATTGTCAGAAGCGAATGCCTTCACTGTATTACCAACCGTCTCAAACTCGTCAAGACGCATATCCAGACCAGCAGTAATATTGACAAGAACACCACGAGCGCCCGCTAGATCGATGTCTTCCAGAAGTGGGCTAGAAATTGCCATTTCAGCCGCTTCTTCAGCTCGGTCTTCACCTTTGGCGATGCCGCTACCCATCATTGCGTGACCCATTTCAGACATTACAGTTCTTACGTCCGCAAAGTCGACGTTGATCATGCCAGGGCGAGTAATTAGCTCAGCAATACCTTGAACGGCATTCTTAAGAACATCGTTAGCGCTTGCAAAAGCTTCTAGTAGTGTTACACCACGACCAAGTACTTTAAGTAGCTTTTCGTTTGGAATCGTGATCAAAGAGTCAACATGCTTAGAGAGCTCATCGATACCTTGCTCAGCAAATGCCAAACGCTTTTTACCTTCAAAACTAAACGGTTTAGTTACTACCGCTACTGTTAGAATGCCAAGCTCTTTAGCCACTTCAGCAATAACAGGCGCTGCACCAGTACCGGTACCGCCACCCATACCAGCTGCGATAAACACCATATCGGCGCCAGTCAGGGAATCTTTAATTCGATCTCTGTCTTCGAGAGCTGCGTCACGGCCAACCTGTGGATTAGCACCTGCACCCAGACCTTTAGTGATATCACCACCGATCTGAATAACATTGCCAACGCTTGTCTTACGAAGTGCTTGCGCATCAGTGTTGACGCTGATGAATTCCACACCTTCGATGGATTCACGCACCATGTGTTCAACGGCGTTACCACCGCCGCCACCAACCCCAACGACCTTGATTACTGCATCGTCAGACATTTCCATCATCGGTTCAAACATGTGTTGTCTCCGTTTATCCTGCAACTCAGGTTAAAACTCTTTTTGTATCCAGTTACGCAATTTATCGAAAAAGCCAGTTACAGATGAGCGTTTAGGTTCATTATAATCGCTATCGTCGCTAGACTGCATGTCTCTTGCGTAATGAAGTAATCCAACTGCCGTAGAATGGTACGGCTCTTTTACATAGTCAGTTAATCCGCTGACTTCGAGCGGTTTGCCGACCCTTACTTGATTGCGGAATACGCGTTCCGCACATTCTACCACTCCGTCCATTTGCGCAGCACCGCCGGTGAGTACAACTCCCGCAGCCAGATGGTGCTTGATACCCTCTTCGCGCAATTTTGCTTGTACAGAGTCGATAGTTTGGTTAACCAGTCCCATAAGCTCAGAGTAGCGTGGCTCAATCACTTCTGACAACGTTTGACGTTGCAGGCTACGTGATGGTCGTCCACCTACGCTTGGTACATTAACCGTGTCATCCTTACTGACCAGTTCACTCAAAGCACAGCCATATTTGACTTTTATTTCTTCAGCATCGCTCACTGGCGTACCAAAAGCAAAAGCAATATCACTGGTTACAGCATTTCCTGCGTACGAAAATACTTCTGTGTGACGTAACGCACCGCCAGTCCAGATGGCCACATCCATCGTGCCGGCGCCAATATCAACCACACAAACTCCAAGCTCTCTTTCATCCTCGGTGATTACTGCATTACTAGCAGCAAGCCCAGAAAATACGAGTTGTTCTACTTTAAGGCCGCAGCGTTCTACCGCCTTAATAATATTGCGTGCCATGTCATTATGGCATGAGATAAGGTGGACACTCACTTCCATTCTTACCCCAGATAAACCAAGCGGATTTTTGATTCCTTCTTGGTAATCAATGGTGAACTCCTGCGGGATCACATGAAGAATTCGCTGTTCATCACCGATTTTAATCGATTTTGCGGTATGGATAGCGCGATCCATGTCTTCTTGAGACACCTCTTCATCAGAAATCGTGCCCATACCTTTTTCAATTCGGCTTGCGATATGCTTACCAGACAACGAAATGAAGACTCGGCTGATCTGGCACTCTGCCATTAATTCAGCTTGATCAATTGCACGTTGTACTGATTTTACAACCGACTCCAAATCATTCACGCCACCTTTATCCATGCCGCGTGAGGGGCTACTACCTGCGCCAATAATATTAATTTGACCGTCTGGTAAAACCTCACCCACTAGAGCCGATACGGTTGCAGTGCCTATATCAAGACCAACAATAATGTTGTCATCAGCGGCCTTAGTCATCTGTACTCTCTTCTAACTCTTGTTCAGGAAACCAACCAACTGCGGCTCCTGTATCGTACCTAAGATCGATATAACTGATTCTTTGCGTGTCACTGCCAAGCTTGTTATAGAGCTTAAAAAAGCGCTCTATACGCTCAAGAAGAGACTCTTTTCCGAGCTCTAATCGAATACCGTTATCAAGGATGATTTGCCAAGCTCGTCGCTCGTTTAATACCAGAGACGATATCGCTAAACCCAATTGCTGAAACTTAGGACTCAAATCACGGTAAGTCTGTAAGACTTCCGGTCCGCTATCTTTGGGTCCGTACAGCTTCACTTTTTCTTCTTGCAACAGAGCAACATCTCCATCAAAAACGAACCCGTTTCTATCTAACAGTTCGTTGCCATTCCAAATGGCTTCTGGTTGATGCTCCGTCAAAAAAACTTTTACTGTATCCGGCCACTGCTTTCGGATTGCGGCATGCGCTACCCATGGCAGAGCTTCGACACTTTGCTGTAATACATCAATATCCTGAGACATAAATGTACCGATGTGATCAATTCGACTAAATGCAGCCTGCACATCGTCAGCTTGGACATACTCCAGTTTCCCCTGAAGTACTATTTTGGAGAGAGGTAACCTTTGGTCATCCCACATCCAACTGATCGCCGCGTACAAAACAGAACTAATTAAAGTCACAACCACAACGAAAAATAACGCACCCAAGATTTTTTCTTGGCGACCACGGTTGTTACCCGTGTTTGGTCGCTCGTCATTCAGTGCAATATTCAACAACGTCTTCGTTTCCTGACTTTTGTCGTGTACTTTTTACCCATATAATTACGCAGAGGTAAAAGTCTTGACTTTAACCTTGGGATTATACTGAGCTCTTGTAAACTATCAAACACTGATAGCAATAAATCACAATGATATTGACGCAAAATCGAGATCTGAGTCTTTATCTGTCCTTCGCATCAACAATATGTGTCAGCCAAGCATCTTGTTTATATTCAATTTAAGACCTGCCAGCTGTTTCGCCACTTTACCAATATCACCCGCACCTTGCGTTAAGATTAGGTCGCCGTCTTGTATAACGTTAGCTAAAACTGAAGGTAATTGCTCGATTTCTGGAACAAAAATCGGATCTACCTTGCCTCGGCTGCGAATTGTGCGACATAAAGCGCGCCCATCAGCACCTGCAATCGGCTTTTCACCCGCTGCGTAAACATCCAGCATGATCAATACATCCACCTGTTCAAGCACATTCGCGAAATCATCGTATAAATCACGAGTACGGCTATAACGGTGCGGTTGGAAAATCATCACCAAACGCTTGTCTTGCCAACCACTGCGTGCTGCATTAATGGTTACATCCACTTCTGTTGGATGATGGCCGTAATCATCAACAAGCATTGCATGGCCGTTGCCAGTATCAAACTCGCCAAGGTGATCAAAACGTCTTCCCGTACCTTGCGTACCAGCCATTGCCTTTAGGATCGCATCGTCTTCAATGTCATCTTCAGTAGCAACCGCAATCGCAGCAGACGCATTCAATGCATTGTGACGACCTGGAATATTCAGCGTGATATCTAAGTTAGCTCGCCCTTTACGTACTACCGTAAATTTGCCTTGCTGCCCCTCTTGACGATAATCTTCAATACGTACGTCGGCATCTTCAGAAAAACCGTAAGTTATCACTTGACGACTAATACGTGGGATTAACTCTCGAACCACAGGATCATCAATGCAAACAATTGCTTGGCCGTAAAACGGTAGATTATGAAGGAAATCGATGAAGGTTTGCTTTAAGGTTTCAAAGTCACCACCATAGGTATCCATATGATCGGCTTCGATATTGGTAACAATGCTCACCATTGGTTGCAAGTGCAGGAATGACGCGTCACTTTCATCTGCCTCTGCAATTAGAATACGACTCGAGCCTAGACGCGCATTTGTACCTGCGCTTTTCACCAAACCGCCATTCACAAACGTTGGATCAAGACCGGCTTCAGAATAGATTTGAGTGACAAGAGCGGTCGTCGTGGTTTTACCGTGTGTACCCGCAACGGCAATACCGTGACGGAATCGCATCAATTCAGCCAACATCTCTGCGCGGCGTACAATAGGGATGCGTAATTCACGTGCCGCCATCACTTCTGGGTTTTCTTCGTTGATCGCCGTTGACACAACAACCACACTTGCTTTTTCTACATTACTGGCTTGATGACCAATAAATACCGTCGCACCTTTTGATACCAAACGCTCTGTCACAGCGTTCTCTGATAGATCAGAACCTGTGATTTGGTAGCCTTCGTTCAACAGCACTTCTGCAATGCCGCTCATGCCCGCACCACCAATACCGATGAAGTGGATGGATTTCACGCGGCGCATCTCTGGCACCATTGCGCGAATCTGAGCTAAGTCTTGTGTATGTTGGATTGTCATCAATTCTATTCTCAATAATTCGGTTAACGCTTTTCGGTCAAAGCGACAATGGCTTGTGCGACAACTCGGTCAGCATTCAATTTTGCAGCGCCACGCGCTTGCTCAGCCATTGTAAGTAAAGCTTGGCGATCCAATTGTTGGATCTGCTGAGTCAGAGACTCAACGGTTAAATCTGGTTGTTCAATCATTTTCGCCGCGCCGCAATCCACCAAGTGGTCTGCATTAAGTGCTTGCTGGCGGTCTTTGTGCATGAATGGAACAAAAATAGCGCCTACACCTGCCGCCGAGACTTCAGAAACGGTTAACGCTCCAGAGCGACAAACTAAAAGGTCAGCCCATGCGTAAGCTTCTGCAACGTCATCAATGAATTCCATTACTTCTGCATTTACCACACCATTAGCTTGGTATGCTGCATTCACTTCTTCGGCGGCACCTTTGCCCGCTTGATGACGAACATAGTAATCTTCGCCCAATTTCGACATCACTTCTGGCAGAGTTTGGTTAAGAATACGTGCGCCTTGGCTGCCACCCATCACCAAAATGCGAATTGGACCTTGGCGCTCTTGCATGCGCTCAATTGGCGCTGCTAATTGAGTCACATCTTCACGAACTGGGTTCCCAACCACTTCGGCATTTGGAAAAGCGCCTGGGAAAGCCTGAAAAACCTTCTTAGCGATTTTCGATAACCATTGGTTCGTTAAACCTGCTACTGCATTTTGTTCATGCAGAACAACAGGAATGCCACTCATCCAAGCGGCAATACCGCCCGGGCCGCTAACATAACCGCCCATACCAAGCACTGCGTCTGGCTGCCAGCGTTTCATGTGAGCACGAGCCTGCATAATGGCATTGATAATTTGAAATGGTGCTGCAAGAAGACGTTTAACGCCTTGACCTCGTAACCCTTTCACTTTGATAAAGTCGATTTCAATGCCATGTTTTGGCACCAAATCCGCTTCCATTCGATCCGCCGTACCTAACCAACGGATCTCCCAACCTTGCTCTTGAAGCTGTTTTGCTACCGCCAAACCTGGGAATACGTGACCGCCAGTACCACCAGCCATCACCATCAAACGTTTATTTTGTTTCATTAGCTTGTTGTTCTGATTGTTGTTGCTCGCGTTTCAAGCGGCATTCGTAATCGATACGCAGTAGTATGGACACTGCGACGGACATAATTATTAGACTAGAACCACCATAACTGATGAGTGGAAGTGTTAAACCTTTAGTTGGAACAATACCGGCGGCAGCTCCAACATTAACCAAGGTTTGAAACGCAAACCAAATACCAATTCCGAAAGCCAGATAACCTCCGAACATTTCGCCTTCTTCAAATGCACGCTTGCCGATGTAAACCGCTTTTAGCACCAAGCTAAAAATCAGCATTAAGACCAGCACTACGCCTACGAAACCAAGCTCTTCAGCAAGTACGGCAAACACAAAGTCGGTATGCGCTTCCGGTAGATATTCCAGTTTTTGAATTGAATTACCGAGACCTTGTCCGAACCATTCACCACGACCAAACGCCATCAAAGACTGAGTCAACTGATAGCCACTGCCAAATGGATCTTCCCACGGGTCAAGGAAGGAGGTTACTCGTCGCATACGGTATGGCTCGACGAGAATCAAACCTACTACAGCGCCGATACCTGCCACCATCAAGGCGAGAAACTGGGTTAGTTTTGCACCTGCGATAAAAAGCATGCCAAACAGCGTGACCAGCATCACGACGACCGTCCCCAAGTCTGGCTGACCAAGTAGTAATACTGCGAAGAAGGCAAACACCATGATTGGCTTCATAAAGCCACCAAAGAACGTTTGTCGTACTTCGTCTTGCTTTCGAACTAAGTAACCAGACATGAAGATAAACAGCGATAGCTTCGCGACTTCCGCTGGCTGAAGGTTAAACAGCCCAAGGGGAATCCAACGAGACGCACCATTAACCGACTTACCCGCCAAGAGCACGATGATCAACAGTGCGAAAGAAGCCCAAAGTAAGTAATGGCTCTTCTTAAACCACTCTTGCAAAGGCACTTGCAAAATAACAGCGGAGGTCCCTAACGCCAGCACGAGAAACGTCGCATGACGAAACATAAAGTGGAACGGCTGTTCCGTTAATCGAGAGCTGATTGGAAATGATGCAGAGGTTACCATGACCAAACCAGTCAACATCAAACCCAGTGCAATCCACACTAACTGACGATCAAACATCGCCTCTGGGGCTGGATGCTTGAGCCAATTGCCAATACTGCGTTTAACGTTACCTAAACCCACGAAGTGTGTAACCTTTAATTATGCATATTTCTGAGCAAGAGCAGCGAAAGCATCACCTCTTGCCATAAAGTTGTCGAATTGATCAAAGCTAGCACATGCAGGAGACAGCATCACCATATCACCTGGTTTTAACTGCGAAGATACTTGTTGAATCACATCTTCCATAGTGTCGAAACGTATTGCAGATTCATGCAGTGGCATAAATTCATCGCCATCAGCGCCAAAGCAACACAGTTGCAAGTTAAGCGTCGCGAAGATCGGTTTTAATGGCGAGAAGTCAGCACCTTTGCCAACACCACCAACGAGTAAGTAGAGCTTGCCTGTCGATTCCAAACCAGATAGCGCAGCCATAGTGCTGGCAATATTAGTTGCTTTAGAGTCATTCACCCATTTGACGCCTTGATTATCCGCAACCACCTGGCATCGGTGTGTCAGTCCCGTGTAATTTTTAAGTGCATTCAATGCTTTGTGATAGTTTACGTCCGCAGCTTTTAATAGCGCTAAAGCAACCAGAGCGTTAGATAAGTTGTGCTTACCAACCAACTTAAGCTCATCACTTGCGACAACTCGTTGACCGTGATCGAGCAGCCAAGTACGGTTGCCATCCACCTCGAGACCAAAGTCCTGATTGTCGCTGCCAAATGTCACCAATGGCATCTCTGCGTCTGGGAAGGTTTCTTGATCATCACGGTTCACGACTGCAAGAGCAGCATGGTTAAAAATACGCAACTTAGCTTGTCGATAGTCAGACATGCCTTGATAACGATCCATATGATCTTCAGAAAGATTCAGAAACGCAGCGGCTTTGAGCTTTAAGCTTGACGTCGTTTCTAACTGGAAGCTCGAGAGTTCGAGTACATATAGGTCTGCGTCTTGTTCTAACAAATCCAGAGCAGGCACACCGATGTTACCACCAACGCCAACATCCAAACCTGCAGCCTTAGCCATCACACCTGTGAGGTCGGTTACTGTGCTCTTACCGTTTGAGCCCGTAATCGCAATTACGGGTTTCTGCACCGCCCAAGCGAATAACTCGATATCACCAACTACTGCCGTACCTTTTGCTAAGACGGCTTGGATCTCTGGTGTCGCTAGCGCAATACCAGGGTTGGTCACGATAAGATCCGCGTCAGAAAGCCAGTCCGTATTCCAACCACCACTATGCAGTTGAACACTTTCCGGCAAGCGCTCTGCACCTGGAGGGTTTACACGAGTATCAATGACTTTGACCACAAGTTGTGGCTGATTTTTTCTTAGGTGTTTAACGACAGAGAGCCCGGTAATACCGAGCCCTACGACGACAACACTATGTATGTTTTGCCAACGTTCCATATTTGATCACACTGTAAATCTTGTTCTTGGAAAGCGCGATTAACGCACTTTCAATGTCGCAAGACCAATCAGAACAAGAACCATAGAAATAATCCAGAAGCGCACGATTACGCGAGGTTCTGGCCAACCTTTCAATTCGTAGTGGTGGTGAATTGGTGCCATACGGAAAATACGCTGACCACGTAATTTGTAAGAACCTACCTGCAGGATGACTGATAGCGTTTCCATTACAAATACGCCACCCATGATCACTAACACCAACTCTTGACGAACTAGAACAGCAATGGTGCCCAATGCACCGCCAAGCGCTAGTGAACCTACATCGCCCATGAACACTTGTGCTGGGTAAGTGTTAAACCACAAGAAACCAAGGCCTGCACCTACGATTGCTGTACATACGACAACTAACTCAGATGCATGTGGTAAGTATGGTATATGAAGGTATTCAGAGAAGTTAACGTTACCGGTCGCCCATGCAATAACCGCGAAGCCTGCTGCAACAAGAACCGTTGGCATGATTGCCAAACCGTCTAGACCATCAGTCAGGTTAACCGCGTTACTTGTACCTACAATGACAAAGTAAGTCAGAATGATATACATCAAACCAAGTTGCGGCATGATGTCTTTAAAGAATGGCACCACTAGCTGAGTTGCTGCTGTGTCTTTACCGTAAGCATACAATGCGAAAGCGACGACAAACGCGATCAACGACTGCCAGAAGTACTTCCAACGCGCGATCAAGCCATCGGTATTTTTGCGTACCACTTTACGATAATCATCAACAAATCCGACCGCACCGTAGCCAAGTAAGACTGTCAGTACCGCCCATACGTAAGGGTTGGATAAGTCTGTCCATAGCAAAATCGTGATTGAGATGGCCGCTAAGATCATGATACCGCCCATTGTTGGGGTACCACGCTTACTAAAGTGAGATTCAGGACCTTCGTTACGCACTACCTGACCAATTTGCAGCATTTGCAAACGCTTGATCATGATTGGTCCCATCCATAATGACAGACCTAGAGCGGTTAATACGCTTAGGATTGCTCGAAAAGACAAGTATTCAAACAATCGGAAAAAAGACAGGTATGGCTGTAGCAGCTCGGCAAGCCAAATAATCATTAATAATACTCCTTCAAAGCAGCAGCGACTTCAAACATACGTGCACCATTCGCTCCTTTCACCAATATCGTATGGTTTTCAGGAACGGCTTGGTCTAGATGCTGCTTGATGTATTCAATCATCTCTTGGTGCGTCTCAAAATGAATGCCTTGGCAAAGATCACTGATCACCTTGGCGTCTGCACCATATGTGAGAACATGTTCAAATTTTTGTGGGGCAGCATGTTCCCCGACTTGACGATGAAGTGCAAGACTTTCCTCGCCCAATTCCGCCATATTACCTAAAATCAGCCAGCGTTGACCTGGGAAAGCGGCCAATAAATCAACTGCCGCTTTCATGGCTGGCACGCTCGCGTTGTAGCTGTCGTCAATCAATTTTATCTTTTCGCTCAGCGCTTCAACCTCGACGCGACCTTTCACTTTGTTCAAATGTTTAAGGCCAGCACGAACCTCTTCTAATGTAGCTCCCATTTGTAACGCAATAATAGAAGCAGCGATCGCATTCGCAACGTTGTGTTGACCTATAATACCCAGAGACAGTTCAATTTCTTGTGAGCTTGCTGCGATATGTAAGTCAAAGCTTGCTTCACCTGCGGCGTTCAATACGATGTTAGAAGCGAAGAAGTCTGCATCAGTATTACTTTGTGAAAAAGTAATGACTTTCTTATCTGCTAACACTTCATCCCACTTGGCTTCACCATTGCTGTCTAGGTTAACAATCGCAATACCACCAGCTGAAAGGCCTTGGTAGATTTCACCTTTGGCTTGTTTCACGCCATCGATAGAACCAAAGCCTTCAAGGTGAGCGGCGGCTACATTGTTCACTAACGCGATATCTGGTTTTACTAACTGAGTCGTGTAAGCAATTTCACCTATATGGTTAGCACCAAGCTCAATCACGGCATAATCATCATCCTGCTGTGAGCGCAATAATGTCAACGGAACACCAATATCATTATTGAAGTTACCCGCCGTGAATAACACTTTGCCTTTCAATTGCAGGATACTCGCAACCATTTCTTTTACGGTAGTTTTACCGCAACTTCCGGTGATGGCAACGGTAGGTGTTTTGCATGCTTGATGCACCCAAGAAGCAAACTCACCCAATGCAAGTTTGGTATCCGACACCACAATTTGCGGCACATTCACATCTAAGCGTTTTTCTACGAGTAAAGCACCGGCACCTGCATCTACCGCTTGTTGGCAAAAGTTGTGCGCGTCAAAGCGCTCCCCTACTAACGCGACAAATAGAGCCCCACGATCAATCGTTCGTGTATCAGTAGAAACCGCGTCGATAAGTAGATCGTCGCCGAATCGCTCGCCACGAGTGATGTCTGCAATTTGAGATAACGTTACTTTGATCATGAGGTCAATCCTAAAAGTTGCATTGCGGACTCGCGGTCGGAGTAATGAATCGTTTCGCCATTACGAATCTGATAATCTTCATGGCCCTTCCCTGCTAACAAGATAATGTCGTTTGGCGAAGCATTTTCAATGGCATAAGACAGTGCTTTGAAGCGGTCATGCTGAACAATCGCTTCAGCAGGTTTTGACAGCCCAGCTAACATGTCTTTCACAATCTGAACCGGATCTTCGCTGCGTGGGTTATCGTCAGTCAACACCACTCTATCACCTAGTCGCTCTGCAATTTCCGCCATCATTGGGCGCTTACCTGCATCGCGATCGCCACCGCAGCCAAAAATAGCCCACAGCTGGCCTTCACAATGAACTCGTAAAGCTTGCAGCGCTTTTTCTAAAGCATCAGGAGTGTGGGCATAATCGACCACGACTTTGGCACGATCCTCAGTTTGGAATAACTCCATTCGGCCGAGTACAGGTTGCAGTTGACCTGCAGTTTCGAGTAACGCTTGTTTCTCTTTACCTAAGCTTAATAAGGTCGCAAAAGCGAGCATTAAGTTGGTTGCATTAAACTCACCAATCAATGGCGCGTGCAATTTACCTGAGCCAAATTTACCATCGAACTTAATAGTAATCCCTGACTCTGCGTAACTGACTTCCGTCGCCCAAATTGCGCTTTCAAATTCAGTGTTCGGCTTGAGCGAGACAGCGATCGCATTACTTAACTGCGACGCCCATTGATGACCGACTTCATCATCAACATTGATAATGGCACGTTCACATTGGTGTTGCGTGAACAACCCAAGCTTTGCATTGGCATACTCTTCCATCGTGCCATGATAATCTAAGTGGTCACGACTTAAGTTAGTAAACACGCCCGCCGCAAATGATAATGCTTTGACACGACCTTGCGTCAGGCCATGAGAAGATACTTCTAGCGCGGTGTATGTGGCTTGTTGATTTGCGAGAGAGGAGAGCGTTTTCTGAATTTCAACGGCATTCCCCGTTGTATTCGCAGCTTGTTGCAAGTTATTGAGGAAGCCATTTCCTGTTGTTCCCATTACCGCCGCTTTATGGTCAAGCAGTTCTAGCCATTGCGCTATTAACTGGGTAATGGTGGTTTTGCCGTTGGTGCCGGTGACACCAATCAAATCCATATCAGGGTAAGCATAGATCTTTCCAGCAATTGCGGATAAACGTTGGTCCAACCTATCAATGTAAATGACGGGAACATCATCAATGATTTCCACCGTACCATGTGTTTTGACATCGCAGGCTTGCGCCAGGGCTGCATTTGCACCTTGCTCAATTGCAGAGGCAATGAATTTACGCCCATCCACAACATGGCCAATCACTGCTACAAACGTGGTTCCAGGTTGAACTCTTCGGCTGTCGAGCTCCAATTCAGAAACAAGAACGGACGATAAGCTAGGGCAATCCACCCAAGGGGAAAGCAGCACGTCCATACTGATGGCTTTAGTCATATTTGTTCTCCGAGCTTTGGCTCAGGTTTTCTTAATTTTGTTTGCTCAGTAAACCACAGGGCTTACTGTTGGAATTTGTTTTCGTCAGGTGCAACATTGAGTATTTGTAGCGCGCCTTTCATGATTTCAGAGAAGACAGGAGACGCTACCGAACCACCATAGTAATCATCACCTTGAGGCTCGTTTACGATCACCACCAAAGCAATTCGCGGATCGCTAACCGGAGCAAGCCCAGCCGTGTAGGTGATGTACTCGTCGCTGTACCCACCGGCAGAAGCTTTACGTGATGTACCTGTTTTCGCTCCCACTCGATAACCAGGAACTGCCGCTCTGCGAGCCGAGCCCCCTTTTTGAGTTACGGTTTCCAACATGTCTAATACTTGACGCGCATACTTCGCACTCACCACTTGACGTGACATGTCATGATCATTGCTTTCGATAATATGAATAGGCTCGTATTTGCCAAGGTTTCCAAGCGTCGCATAAGCATGGGCTAGCTGGATTGGTGTAATCGATAGACCATAACCAAACGCAATCGTGGCGCGCTCAATTGGCGACCAACGAGTTCGTGTAGGAAAAATACCCGTCACTTCCCCAACTAGGTTTAGGCCAGAAAGCTCACCAAAACCCACTGAACTGTACAGCCCAAGAAGCGCCTCTACCGGCATTTGCATTGCTAGCTTCGTCACACCGATATTACTCGACTTTTTAAGGATCGTGGTCAAGCTTGCTTTGCCTACGCGAGAGACATCTCTGACTCGACTACCACCTAAACGTAGGACACCATTACCGGTATCTACGATGGTATCTTTATCAGCTATCCCATTTTCTAAGGCGGCTAAAATAACGAAAGGCTTAATGGTCGAACCGGGCTCCATTGAGTCCGTGATCACTCGGTTACGCATTTGATAGCTTTGCCAATCGCTACGATTGTTAGGGTTGTAAGAAGGAGCATTAACCATGGCCAATACGGCGCCCGTTTTTACATCCAACATGACAACAGAACCTGAAGTGGCGCGGTGGTCCGCAACGGCTTGCTTAATCGCACGATACGCAATCGCCTGTAGACGCTGATCGATAGTTAACTGAAGTGATTTACCTTCTTGCTTGTCTTGCCAAGCAATGTTTTCCACAACACGACCATAACGGTCTTTACGAATAGTTTTCTTACCCGCCGCGCCAGTGAGCCACTCGTCGTAGCTACGCTCCACACCTTCTAGGCCATGCCCGTCAATGCCTGTCACACCGACTAAGTGAGCACTAACCTCACCTGCAGGATAATAACGACGAGATTCCGACTTAAGGCCAACACCTGGCAGCTTTAACTCACGAATATAGTTCGCCATGGCCGGACTGACCTGGCGCTGCAAGTAGATAAAGCGGCGTTTTTCATTGCGCTTGATTTTGTCTATTAACCCTTGTCGGTCAATACCAAGAACATCCGCTAATGCATGCCAACTTTTGGTCTGGCTTAACGCGTTTTCTTTAAATATCGTGGCAGGATCTGCCCAAACAGCCTCAACCGGTACACTGACAGCAAGCGGCTCACCATTTCGATCCGAAATAATACCGCGAGCAGAAGGAATGGATTTAACACGAACCGAACGTAGGTCACCTTGTTTAATCAGGTTATCTGGCTCAATGATTTGGATGTAGGCTACGCGTGCCACCAAAAGGGCAAATGCACAAAAAACAAAAAACAGTAATAGATGGAAGCGCCAACGAATCAAGAAAGATTCTTCGACCGCCACTTTCACTGCTTTGTTATCGGTTTTCTTATCCCCCGTAGCCGCTTTCTCTTTTGCTACAGGTTTACGCTTATTGGCTTGTTTCGTGTTGGATTTTTTTCTAATCATTTGAGCGTGACAACCACTTCTTTATCGCCATCAGGTCGTTTCATTTCAAGTTCTTTTTTGGCAAGGTCTTGAACACGACTGTGTTCCGCGAGGGCAGTTTCTTCCAACATTAAGTTACGCCATTCGCTATCTAATCGTTCTCGTTCAACCAACGTATGGTCTTTCTCGGTAATCGCTTGACGCGCATGGTGGGTAGCAAATACCACTCCCATTGCCGATGCCACGATCAATAGCAACAACAGTAATGGCCAGCGACCAACGGTGAGGAGATCCGTCGCAATCAACTTAGCAAGATTAGGAGTGGATTTCGTCATAATAATTAAAGCTTTTCCGCAATTCTTAACACAGAGCTGCGCGAGCGAGGGTTCATTTCAATTTCTTGTTTGCTTGGCTTAATCGCTTTGCTCACCGCTTTCATATTCGCACTACCAAGAGCACGAATTTGCTCTTCCGTCATTGGAATACCGTGTGGCACTTCAGGCCCTTTGCTCTCTTTACGGATAAAACGTTTGACCATACGGTCTTCCAGAGAGTGGAAGCTAATCACAGATAAACGGCCTTCAGGAGCCAGAATGCTCGCCGCGCCTTTAAGTGCCGTATCAATTTCTTCTAACTCACTGTTGATGTAAATACGAAAAGCCTGGAAAGCACGAGTCGCAGGGTGTTTTTTCTCTTTAAAACTTTTCGGTGCGGCATCTGAAATCAATTTTGCCAGCTGACCAGTGCGAACCATTGGCTCATTTTCTTCGTCTTCACGGTAGGCAACAATCGCTTTTGCAATACGGCGCGCATGTTTATCTTCCCCAAACTCGCGAATGACCCAAGTGATATCATCGAGGTCTGCTTCCATCAACCATTGAGATACTGGAACACCTGATGTCGGGTCCATACGCATATCTAGCGGACCGTCTTTCATAAAGCTAAAGCCACGCTCTGCGTCGTCTAACTGAGGAGAAGAAACGCCTAAATCCAGCAGAACACCATCCACTTTTCCAACTAGCCCATACTCTTCAGCATACTCAGCAATACCAGAAAATGGACCATGAATAATGGTGAAGCGAGGGTCATTGATTTTGCCTGCCTCAGCGATCGCTTGAGGGTCACGGTCGATACTGTACAGTCGGCCATTTTCACCGAGTTTAGATAGAATTGTCCGGCTGTGACCGCCACGGCCAAATGTTCCATCAATATAGACGCCGTCTGGTTTGATAGCTAAGCCATCAATGGATTCATTTAATAACACGGAAATATGTTGGAAGGTTTCGGTCATAGCTTTCTCGTTGAATGATCTTGAAGCGATTCTTTAGTGTACTGATTTCCTACATCATCGCCACCACAAGTCTAAAGTTAGACGTGATTTACGCCAAGTTTATTGGTAATGACATAGTTTGCGTCAATTAAATGCAAAAAACCCATCACTACCGAAGTAGAGATGGGTCTCGAATAGGTGGAGCCGACACATAAGCCGGGTTCTGTTCCGCTTGCGCGGCGGTAGCCATTCGTCTAGGCCAGCAATCACTCACTGGCTCGAGCAACCTACCCGCCTCCTTACGCGAGCAACGCAATGTGGAGGCCTATTTGGTCTTGCTTCAGGTGGAGTTTACCCTGCTACGAACTATTGCTAGTCGTCCGGTGCGCTCTTACCGCACCCTTTCACCCTTACCTGTACCCTTACGGGCCATCGGCGGTCTTCTCTCTGCTGCACTTGTCGTAGGCTTGCGCCCCCCAGGCGTTACCTGGCACCTTGCTCTATGAAGCCCGGACTTTCCTCCCCTTTGTCAGTCTCCCGAAGGACGTCAACGTCAGTCTCCCAAAGGGACTTCGACGTCAGTCTCCCGAAGGACATCAACAAAGCAGCGACTACCCAGTCAGCTCCGAGGGCGGATTGTATAGAGTTCTCACTTCAGAGTCTAGTTAGATCACAGATATGATGAAATGAATGCACTAAGTGATGACTTTTTAGTCAACGTGCCAAAAATAGATTAATAAAAAGGCCGATGCCTAAACATCAACCCTCATTGACCATTTATCTCGCTAGCGGCACTTAGTCTAAGTTTTCTAAGCCCCATTTATATAGCGCATTCTTCTTCAAGTTATGTATTTCTGCCACCAAAGCAGCTGCTTTTTTTAAAGGCAGCTCTTTGGTCAAAATCCCTAACGTGCGTAAAGCATCTTCAGGTAGTGAGTCGTCTGTTGTTTCACGATGGCCATGTACCAACAATACCATTTCACCACGCTGTTGGTTATCGTCACTTTTCACCCATTCAATCAGCTCACCTAACGGCATGCCTTGAATGGTTTCAAAGGTTTTTGTTAGCTCTCTTGCCAACACAACTTCTCTATCTGGGCCAAGAACGTCTAACATGTCTTGTAGAGAGTCTAAAATACGGTGCGGTGACTCGTAAAAAATACACGTACGCTCTACCGAAGCAATCTCTAGGAATTTATCCTTACGACCTTTGCTTTTCGGTGGTAAAAAACCTTCGAAGCTAAAGCGATCCGATGGCAAGCCAGAGGCACTTAACGCCGTAATGACCGCACAGGCACCTGGAAGAGGCACAACTCTAACGCCCGCTTGACGACATTTTGTCACCAAATGGTATCCTGGGTCGCTGATAAGTGGCGTACCAGCGTCAGAAACTAATGCGATAGACTGACCGGAAAGCAGCTTTTCTACCAAAACTTGTGCTTTTTGCTGCTCATTGTGGTCATGTAGAGCAAAAGTTTTGGTTTGAATATTGAAGTGAGACAGTAATTTGCCCGTATGTCGAGTATCCTCAGCGGCAATGATGTCCACAGTCGACAGAATTTCGATAGCACGTTGGGTGATATCCGCTAAATTTCCGATTGGAGTCGGTACGATATAGAGAGTTGGCCCCTCATTCGGCAACTTATTTTTATCTGTCATTTGTTTACCATCACTTCAACGATTAATATAGAGACAATTTTGTACAAAATTATAGAGAACTCACGGCAATGATTAACCATAAGAGACTCAGTGTACCACGCATACTTACTCCTGTTGCACTAGCAATTACGCTCGCCGCCTGTTCTTCAGGTCCAAGACAGCCTGATGGCGTTGATGTAACACTTGAGCCTACTCAGTCTGTTCAGAACTATATGATCCAAGCTGATAGCACGGAAGGCAGTTTACAAAATGACTGGTTGATCATGGCAACCAAAGCCGCGATTCAAGCAAACCAGTTTGATCAAGCAGAAATGTTGATCAAGCGCCTAGCTCGTCAACAGTTAACCGAAGTTCAGCAAGCAGAGTGGCAACTAGCGCGTGCGACCATACAGCAAAAACAGGGTAATTACTCTCAGTTGCTGCAATTGTTGAATTTTAAACCTTGGTGGAAGTTGCCAAATGAGCAATGGAAAGACTATTACTTGATGCGTGCCGACGCTTATCAAGGTCTTAACCAAGCGTTTGAGGCAAACCGCCAACTGGTTGCATTTGGTCAATATGCATCGTCCGCGGAGCAGAGAGAGATTTCTAGCCGTATTTGGATGAACTTTGGCAGCTACTCCGAGTACGAACTGACCTCATTAGAAACAGAGCCAAATGAAGATGTTTTGGATGGTTGGCTACAACTCGCTATTTATGCGAAAACGCTGTCGGGCAACTTATCCCAACTAAAAAATACCCTAGAACGCTGGTTAAACGAGAACCCATCGCACCCAGCCGCTATCTACACACCAGAAGAGATTCAAAACATTCTCTCTCTAGACATTGTTAAACCAAACAACACCGCTTTGTTACTGCCGCTTACTGGTAAATTCTCGCCACAAGCGCAATTAATTCGTGATGGTTTTGTGTTTGCGATGATGAATGATCGTAACCGTGATCCAAGCGCTACCCTCACGGTAATAGACACTAATGCGTATAACGCCGACCAAATTAAACAACGTTTGATCAATGAAAACATCGATTTTGTTGTTGGTCCTCTAGAAAAAGAGAACGTTGAGCTATTGCACACAACCATGGATGGCTCAGAAAATGGTCCTACGATTCCAGCCCTTGCGCTAAATATTCCCGAAGATGTGCAACCAGATAGCAATATTTGCTACTTGGCATTATCACCGGAACAAGAAGCCGCACAAGCAGCGAAACACTTGTTCAGCGAAGGCTATAACTTCCCTCTGATTCTGGCACCAAAGGGCAGCTTTGGTGAACGTGTAACTGAAGCGTTCAACAAAGAGTGGCGCAAGTACAGCTCTAATAAAGTCGCAGCAAGTTATTTTGGTGACAAGCGCCAACTTCAAAAAGACATCAATGAAGTATTTGGCCTACAAGAAAGCAAACAACGTATTGCTCAGATGCAATCACTAATGCGTATCAAGCTTGAAACACAGCCACGTAGCCGTCGTGATGTCGATGCGGTTTATATTGTTGCTAGAAGCACGGAACTGACCTTGATTAAGCCGTTTATTGAGGTAGCGATTAATCCAGACGCCAAAGCGCCACAAATTTTCTCTAGCTCGCGTAGCAACAGTGGCGGCGCGACTTACGAAGATCTAACAGGCATCATCTACAGCGATATTCCATTGCTGATTGACCCAGACCCTAGCGTGACCGCTGAAATGAACGAGTTGTGGTCAGAGCAATCTAACATGGAAAAACGTTTGAAAGCACTGGGTATGGATGCGTATAAATTGATTGGGGAGCTGCCACAAATGAAGGTCGTTCCGGGCTACTCAGTTGGCGGCCAAACCGGTATTTTAAGTATCGACAATAATTGTGTTGTACAGCGTGAGCTAAGCTGGGCTGAGCGTGGGGCTCTTTAGTAAGCGCCAAATCGGAAATCAATATGAAGCTCTGGCGAAGCAGTATTTACAACGCCAGGGCTTAAACTTTATTGAACAAAATTTTCTGACTAAGGTCGGTGAGATTGATTTAATCTTCCAACAAGGTGAAACTATTGTGTTTGTTGAAGTCAAATACCGTAAGAACAATCACTTTGGCTCGGCAGCAGAAATGGTGACGCACGCTAAAATGCGCAAGCTAGTCAAAACCGCACAAGTTTGGCTTAGCCAACAAAAGCGCTTAAAACACAATATCGATTATCGATTTGATGTCATCGCCATTCATGATAATGGTCGAGATATCAACTGGATAGAAAACGCAATCTCTGAAGGATAAGCGATGCTAGACAGCATTAAAGACAGCTTTACAGAAAGTATTCAAATTCAAATCGCAGCAGCAGAGGCGCTGCCTGATGCCATTACTCATGCAGCTCAAGCGATGGTGTCGAGCCTGCTTAATGGCAATAAAATTTTATGTTGTGGTAATGGCGGCAGTGCTTCAAACGCTCAACAATTTGTTTCTTGTCTTTTAAACCGTTTTGAAACTGAGCGCCCTAGCCTGCCAGCAATGGCCTTAACCGCCGATAATACCACCCTAACCGCAGTGGCCAACGATTACCACTACCAGGAAATCTTCTCAAAACAGGTACGAGCGTTTGGTCAACCAGGCGACATTTTGCTTGCCATGTCGACTAGCGGTAACAGTAAAAATATTATCAAAGCGATGGAAGCAGCCGTAACTCGAGACATGACGATTATCGCGCTAACAGGAAAAGATGGCGGAGAGATGGCAGGACTGCTCGGTGAGAACGACGTCGAAATTCGTATTCCATCACACCGCACTGCACGTATTCACGAAGTACATATGGTAACACTCCATTGCCTTTGTGATCTTATTGACCAGGTGCTTTTCCCTGCTCACGAAGAGTAACCAAGACTGAGAGTCAGAATTATGATACGTAGCCTTGTTATCTTATTAACAGCATTGAGTTTAAGTGGTTGCGCAGGTTTGTTTATCGCAGGTGCAGCAACCACAGCGAATATTGTCACGGACACACGCACGACAAAACAAATCTGGCAGGACAATAACATTGAATTCGAAGTTGCGGCGATCGGCAATAAAGCACCGTTTAAAGGTGAAGTACGTGTCGTTGCCAGTTCATATAATGGGACTGTAGTCCTTATGGGACAAGCTCCGACACAAGACCTTATCCTTGCTTTAGAGCGAAGAGCTAGAGAAGTTAGTGGTGTAAAAGTCATACACAATCAAATCAAACAAAAAGAGCCACTCACTGTTACCCAGATTAGCAATGACAGCTGGATCACAACCAAAGTAAAGTCAGCTTTGCTTACTGATTCTGAGCTTAATGGTGTTAAGGTTAAAGTGATCACCGAAGATGGCGATGTTTTTCTGTTTGGTTATGTCACACCAGAACAAGGCGATCGAGCGACAGAAATCGCGCGTAATATCTCAGGCGTAAAACAAGTCATTAAAGGGTTCCAATACGGCGAAATGGAGCCTGTTGAAGTGGACTTACCGAATGACGGTGTACAAACAATAGAAAGTGAGGTAAGCACAGAAAATGAAGAGAACGTCGAAGTCTTTACGATTAGTGAGTAATTTCCAAAGTCTGGCTTGAAATCATCTTCAACAAGTTAAAAAGAAAAAAAGCAGCGTTACGCTGCTTTTTTATTATTTAATCACTCTTAAGCTTGGTTTGCCTTTTGGTCGAGGAGCATCGTCCTCTTCGGCATCTGAATCAGAAACTAACTCAGAAGGCTCATCACTAACCGTTGTGAACGATGGGGATGATTCTTCCTCGGTCATCGCTTCTTCTTCGATGTGAGTGTACGCTTCTTCTGGTTCAAACATAGTACCAGCACCATTCTCACGGGCATAAATAGCTTGAACAGCATACACGGGCACGATCACTGAGTGCGGTCGACCGCTAAAGCGAGCATGGAAGGTAATCGCATCATTACCTAACTCAAGATTACCCACTGCACGTGGCGCAATATTCAAAATAATTTGACCATCTTGAATAAATTCAACCGGGACACGCACCCCTGGCATTGTTGCATCCACAACCAAGTGAGGAGTCAAGTCATTGTCTACTAACCAGTCGTAAAATGCGCGAAGCATATACGGGCGGCGAGCAGTCATTTTTGCAATATCCATAACGTGTTTTAAATCGCTTAACGAACTAGGCGCATTTCACGTTCAGCTTCAGTCAAAGAAGCAAGGAACGAATCACGTTCAAATACGCGGTTCATGTATACCTTGATTTCTTTTGAACCAGGGCCAACAAGATCGATACCAAGTTGAGGCAAACGCCACAATAGTGGAGCTAGGTAACAATCGATCAAGCTGAATTCTTCGCTCATGAAGTACTCATATTCAGCAAAAATTGGCGCTAACGTCAGAAGATCATTACGCAGCTTTGTGCGTGCTTTTTCTGATTCTTCCGCATTACCTTTCATCACTTTTTCAGCGAGTGAATACCAGTTGCGTTCGATACGGTACATCATCAAGCGGCTGTTGCCACGAGCAACAGGGTAAACCGGCATTAGAGGTGGATGAGGGAAACGCTCGTCCAAGTACTCCATGATGATTTTTGAATCGTAAAGAGCTAGCTCACGGTCAACAAGAGTTGGCACTGATTTATATGGGTTTAGCTCAACAAGCTCAGCAGGAAGGTTTGCTTCGTCAACAAGCTCAACTTCAACACTTACGCCTTTTTCAGCTAGTACAATGCGAACCTGATGGCTATACAAATCTGATGCACTTGAGAAAAGAGTCATCACAGAACGTTTATTGGCAGCTACAGCCATGGAGCCCTCCAGTACACTTACAAATAAAAACAATGGAGGCTAAGCCTCCATTGTACATCAATTAAAATTGGGAATTAGCACGGTATTTTAGCACAATTAATGCACATCGCGCCAATACTCTTTCTTGAGCATCACAACAACGATGGTTAGAAGCACTAAGAAGCCCATTACCCACCAGCCTAGAGCGTGACGCTCGAGCTGCACTGGGTCACCTGAATAAACTAAGAAGTTAACGAGATCGCCAACCGCTTTGTCATATTCGCCTTCACTCAGCTCACCCGTGCCATCGGTTTCAGTACCAACAACAACTTGTACTTCTTCGCCATCTACGATTTTCGTATCGTAAATCGGCGTCGGGATGCCCTGTAGCTCTTCAAGCACATGCGGCATACCAACACTCGGGAAGACGATATTGTTCACGCCGAATGGACGAGATGGATCAACATAGAAAGAGCGTAAGTAAGTGTATAACCAATCAGCACCACGAACTCGTGCAACCAACGTAAGATCTGGTGGTGGAGCACCAAACCAGTTTGCAGCTTGCTTCGGTGGCATAGCATTGACCATTAGATCACCGATTTTCGCTTCAGGATTGAAAATCAGGTTTTCTTTCATTAAGTCTGTTGGAATTTCCAAGTCTGTTGCTACACGCTCGTAACGCTGGTATTGCGTAGAGTGACAAGCAAAACAGTAGTTCATGAACAACTTCGCGCCGTTTTGTAGCGAAGCTTTATCCGTAAGGTCAACATTCGCTTTATCCAGCGGAACATTGGCCCCAGCTGCCATCGCTAGTGATGGCAACATAGCAAATAGAATTACAATCCACTTCTTCATTTGAATGTCACCCTCTCTGGTAATGGTTTGGTTGCTTCATTTTTGCTGTAGAAGAACAGCAACACAAAGAACATGAAGTAACACAAGCTAAAGATCTGAGATAGTAGTGTGTACGTTGGCGTCGCAGGTAACGCACCTAAAATACCCAGAGCGATAAAGGCGATAGTGAACTGTACAATATTCAATAGATGAAGTTTGCTACGGTAACGGTATGAACGAACTTTACAACGATCCAACCAAGGTAGAACAAACAGCACTGCAATTGACGCGCCCATTAGGATAACACCTAATAGTTTGTCTGGAACCGCACGTAAGATTGCGTAGAACGGCGTGAAGTACCATACCGGAGCAATATGCTCTGGTGTCTTCAGTGGGTTTGCAGCTTCAAAGTTAGGCGGCTCAAGGAAGTACCCACCCATTTCTGGGTTAAAGAACAGAACGTAACAGAAGAAGAACAAGAAACCAGCAACACCGACCAAGTCCTTAACCGTGCCGTACGGATGGAAAGGAATCGAATCAATGATGTCATATTTCTTCGTGTAGTAATCGTGGAACTTGAATTGCGTTTTGTAATCGTCGCCCATTGAGCCTTTTGGCAGCTTAGTTTCGATACCATCCGGGTTGTTTGAGCCTACTTCGTGCAGCGCCAATACGTGCAGAACAACAAGAAGAAGCAAAACGATAGGCAGTGCAATAACGTGTAGTGCAAAGAAACGGTTTAGCGTTGCACCAGAGATGATGTAGTCACCACGAATCCAAAGCGTTAGGTCATCACCGATAACAGGAATAGCACCAAACAGGGAAATGATTACCTGCGCACCCCAGTATGACATCTGACCCCATGGAAGTAGGTAACCCATGAACGCTTCAGCCATGAGAACTAAGAAGATCAACATACCGAAGATCCACAACAGTTCACGAGGTTTTTGGTATGAACCGTAGATCAAACCACGGAACATGTGAAGATACACAACAACGAAAAACGCTGACGCGCCAGTGGAATGCATGTAACGCAGAAGCCAACCGTACTCTACATCACGCATAATGTATTCGATGGACGCAAATGCACCGTCACCTGAAGGAACATAGTTCATCGTTAGCCAAATACCCGTTAGGATTTGGTTAACAAGAACCAGCATCGCCAGAGAACCGAAAAGGTACCAAAAGTTGAAGTTCTTAGGCATTGGGTATTCAGACAAATGCTTTTTATAAGCATTCATTGCAGGAATACGCTTTTCAACCCAATCTAACATTGCTTGCATTATGCATCTCCCTCATCAACACCCACAATGAGCTTGGTATCGCTCAAATACATGTGCTTAGGAACGACAAGGTTCAACGGAGCAGGTACTCCTTGGAACACTCGACCAGCCATGTCGAACTTAGAACCATGACAAGGACAGAAGAAGCCAGATCTTACGCCCTGCACCTGCTCTGAGAAAGAGTCAGGTAGATAGGTTGGTGAACAACCTAAGTGGGTACAGAAACCAACTGCGACGAAAAACTCTTCCTTAATCGAACGAAACTCATTCTGAGCGTACTCAGGCTGCTGCTCCATTTCAGATTGTGGATCGCGAAGCTTATCACCGATCGATTTTAAGTTATCCAGAACGCTTTGAGTGCGGCGAACAATCCATACAGGTTTTCCCTGCCACTCAACACGAACCAGCTGACCTGGTTCAATTTTACTTATATCCACTTCCACCGGTGCGCCCGCCGCTTTGGCTTTAGCACTCGGATTCCATGATTTGATAAAAGGCACGGCGACGGCGACTGCCCCTAACCCACCAACAACTGCCGTTGTAGCGGTTAGAAAACGCCTGCGACCGTTATTTAAAGGCGCGTTGCTCATCCAAACATTCTCCCATTTGCTCCCTTTGGATCGTTATTATTCCGCTTATAAGAGCATGGCTAACAAATAATGAATTTAGTTCTATTTATTGGAGGGAAATGATAAAGAAAACCCTACTTTTTGACAAGATAAAGCTACCTTTTTGTAACATTTGTGAGGCAAATCGCTCGCGTCGTCACAAAAGCGGCAGAATTATAAAAAATTGATGTGATTTGTAACAAGAAAGCACCACATAGAAGCCCCGCTGAAAGCGGATAAAACCTTTTATCTTGGTAGTTTTCAGTTAATTACACAGAGAAATATTTCGTATTACGCGTTCAGCTTACTGTGTTTATATTTTCAATTTTGTAGCACGCAGAATGCTCAAAAAGGAACGTAAGTCATTTTAAAACATGTTACAGGAAGAATAAGATACAAAGACATTCCTGCTGATGAATACATCTATGCTGCATCGCAAGAGAAAGCGTGGTGAGTCGCGATTAAATAAGGCACACATATAAAACGGCACTGACAACCTTTCGACGAAGAGGACGAATAAGAAGGCCTGCTCGGAGTGTGATGATAAGTGAAGGCTGTTCGTTGCTTGAAGACAAGTATGATGTCTTTAAATACAAAAAAGCCCGGCATAGAGCCGAGCTTTTGGTACACAGTTTCCAGAGTAACTCTGAAAGCATAATTCCCGATAAGAGGAAATTAACGCTTAGAGAACTGTGGACGACGACGTGCTTTACGTAGACCAACTTTCTTACGTTCAACGCAACGAGCGTCACGAGTAACGTAGCCAGCTGCGCGTAGAGCAGGACGTAGAGACTCATCGTATTCCATAAGCGCGCGAGTGATACCGTGACGGATAGCACCAGCTTGACCAGAAATACCGCCGCCTTTAACTGTTACGTAAAGGTCTAGCTTTTCAGTTAGTTCAACTAGCTCTAGAGGTTGTTGTACAACCATACGTGCTGTTGGACGACCGAAGTATTCGTCAAGGTTACGCTTGTTTACTACAATGTTACCGCTGCCTGGTTTAATGAAAACACGTGCAGCTGAGCTTTTGCGACGGCCAGTGCCGTAGTATTGATTCTCTGCCATTTTCGAAATCCCCAATTAGATGTCTAGTACTTGTGGTTGTTGAGCAACATGGTTGTGCTCAGCGCCCGCGTAAACTTTTAGCTTACGGTACATAGCACGGCCTAGAGGACCACGTGGAAGCATGCCTTTAACTGCAAGCTCAAGAGCCATCTCAGGTTTACGATCGATCAACTTTTCAAAAGTGATAGATTTTAGACCACCTGGGAATTCAGAGTGACGGTAGTACACTTTGTTCTTAGCTTTGTTACCAGTTACAGCAACTTTCTCAGCGTTGATAACGATGATGTAATCACCAGTGTCAACGTGAGGAGTGTATTCAGCTTTATGTTTGCCACGTAGGCGAGATGCAATTTCACTTGCTAGACGGCCAAGAGTTTTACCTTCAGCGTCTACAACGTACCAGTCGCGTTTTACAGTTTCTGGTTTAGCAACGAAAGTTTTCATGCTAACAATAACCCGTTAATTAAATTTTAAACTTTAAAGGAACACCCAATAGTGCTCCCACACTGTCTAAGAGCCCAGTCATCACCCCTTCGAGTCGTTGGTACTCTCGACCTTCAATTTCGAAATAACTTCGATAATCAGGTCTGCAGTAACGGTGGGTCGCAGGATTATAGAGAAGAGCGAAGAAAAAATCACCTTTTTTTGCGCCAAATCACTAATTTTTTCTTCACTTTTTTAAGAACCCATTGGATCTAGGCCAAATGTTCACGCGCGAGATACTCATGACTTTGCATCTCAGTAAGCCGAGACAAACAGCGCTTAAATTCGAACTCTAACTGCCCATCAGTATATAAGTCGGCCATTGGCACTTCAGCAGAAATAATCAACTTAACATTGCGCTCGTAAAACTCATCGACCAGCGCGATAAAGCGTCTCGCCGCATCATCGATTTTTCGGTTCATTTGTTGAACATCTGCCAGTAATACCGTGTGGTAAATACGAGACAATTCAATGTAGTCATTTTGACTGCGAGCAGTTTGACACAACTGAGCAAACGACGCATGCAGCACCCCGTCGCTTGCTTCAATCACCGCTAGTTGACGGTGGTTAACTTCGATTTGATGAGCAACAAACTGACGCTCTCCAGTCAGCTGCTGATAATATTTGTTAAGGTTTATGCTAGCCTGCTCATCAAGCGGGTAATGGTATATTTCAGCCTGTTCTAACGTTCTTAAGCGATAATCAACGCCACTATCGACATTCAACACTTCACAACGTGCCAAAATCATATCGATCGCGGGCAAAAAGCGCGCTCTTTGCAAACCGTTACGATATAAGTTCTGCGGCTCGATGTTTGAAGTCGCGACTAGGATCATCTGCCGCTTGAACATTTCTTGAAGTAACGTTGCAAGGATCATCGCATCAGTAATGTCGGAAACAAAAAATTCATCAAAGCAAACCACATCTGCTTCTTCTTTAAATTTATCCGCCACTTTTGATAGAGGATTTTCGACATCACCTAACAGCTTCAACTCATCATGTACTCGATACATAAATCGATGGAAGTGGACGCGCATTTTTCTTTGGGTCGGTAAAGCATCAAAAAATGCGTCCATAAGGTAGGTTTTACCGCGACCTACCCCACCCCAAAAGTAAAGGCCTTTTGGTGGTTCAGGCTTGTCGATTTTTTTCCCCATTAGCTTTTGCCATTTGGAAAGCTGAGGCACAGGCGCTGACTGAAATTCAACGATAGCATGGTAAAGCTTGTCTAATGCAACGACCGCTTGATACTGAGCTTCATCACGCTGAAACCCGTGTTCTGCTATGTCTTTTTGATATTGTTGTAGTGGTGTCATCGTATTAAGTCGTATAGAGGTATAGAGAAAAGGGTTACCTCGGGGTCAACTTTGAGAATAGAGAGAAGTAGTTATCAGTCCCCGAAGACATACTGCTATTTTTCTTTATCGGCTGTTCAAGCCATAGTAACATGGACGAGCACCGCGTGTAACTAAGTAGTAAAAGACTTGTTAAAACAACTATAAGGAGCAGTTATGCCTTGGATTTATGCCATTGTGGGTTTGCTGGTCGGTACAATCGTAGGCGTAGTCATTAGTAGACTAACCACCCCTGAATACAAGAAACAAAAGTCTGTGCAGAAAGAACTTGAAGCGGCCAAGTTTGAATTAGAGCAACAACGTCAAGAGCTCGTCGATCATTTTGCACAAACCGCAGAAATGTTGGACACCCTAGGTAAAGATTACACCAAGCTATACCAACATATGGCCAAGACCTCTTCTGAGCTTTTGCCAAACTTACCAGAACAAGACAACCCGTTTGATAAGAAAACGGCAATGTCGTCTGAAACCATTGCAGAAGATCAACCAGAGTTTAACGAACAACCAAAAGACTACGCTAATGGCGCCACCGGTCTTTTGAAGGATCAAGAGAAAGAAATCATTAATGCTCCCGAAGCGGTAACCGCAAAAGCATCATAATCCTCTCTTACTTCTATCTAGGGCCGATACATTTGTATCGGCCCTTTTTTGAACTTTTTCACCTCACCTTCGCTCTAACTTGGGTGTGCACTGCCTCCCCTTTTGATTGTCCGAACTAGACCCTATATTAGTTATTAACAAAGTGAACTAACCGTTCGGATATTTCTTTTTGGCAGACATGTTTCAAGAGGAGTTATTGGATGAAAAAACCACTGCTTGCGCTCACCGTTCTATCTCTGAGTTTGGGTTCGATTATTGCCCCAGTTCAAGCCACTGCCGCATTACCTTTGAATGTGGATGGCCAACAGTTACCTAGCTTGGCACCAATGCTTGAGAAGGTGACCCCAGCTGTTGTGAGTATTGCTGTAGAAGGTAAACAAGTACAAACCAGCCGCATTCCCGAGCAATTTCAATTTTTCTTTGGCCCAGACTTTCCTATGGAACAAAGGCGAGAGCGCCCGTTCAGAGGTTTAGGGTCTGGTGTCATTATTGATGCGAAGAAAGGCCATATTGTCACTAACTACCATGTGATCAAGGGCGCAGATGAGATTCGAGTTCGCCTCTTTGACGGGCGCGAGTATGACGCTACGCTCGTTGGCGGTGATGAAATGGCCGATGTTGCGTTACTTAAATTAGAGAAAGCGAAAAACTTAACGCAGATTAAAGTCGCGGATTCCGACAAACTGCGTGTCGGTGACTTTACGGTTGCGATTGGTAACCCATTTGGGCTCGGTCAAACCGTAACTTCGGGTATTGTTTCAGCCCTTGGTCGTAGTGGCTTAAACGTTGAAAACTTCGAAAACTTCATCCAAACCGATGCCGCAATTAACAGCGGTAACTCTGGTGGTGCATTGGTCAACCTTAATGGTGAGCTGATCGGTATTAATACTGCAATTTTAGGCCCTAACGGCGGTAACGTGGGTATTGGTTTTGCGATTCCATCAAACATGATGAAAAACCTCACTGATCAAATTCTAGAGTTTGGTGAAGTCAAACGCGGCATGTTGGGTGTGCAAGGTGGCGAAGTAACCTCTGAGCTAGCTGATGCATTGGGTTACGAGTCAAGTAAAGGGGCCTTTATTGGTCAAGTCGTACCGGACAGCGCAGCCGATAAAGCAGGGTTAAAAGCCGGTGACGTAATTGTATCGGTGAACGGCAAAGCGATTAATACTTTCTCAGAGCTCCGCGCAAAAGTGGCAACACTGGGCGCAGGTAAAGAAATCACATTAGGTGTGGTTCGAGATGGTAAGAATAAAACCTTTGATGTAACGCTTGGCGAATCTACGAATATGAAAGCTAAAGCGGAGACATTACATGAGGGACTCAAAGGTGCGGAATTAAGCAATACAACACCAAGTGATGTAATCCAAGGTGTTAAAGTATCGAGCGTTGCAGATAACTCTCCGGCTGCTCAATATCAATTACAACAAGGTGACATTATTATCGGTGTGAACCGTCAACGAGTGAAAAACCTTGCCGAGCTTCGTACAATCGTAGAGAAACACAAAGGTGTACTGGCTCTTAATATTCAACGTGGTGAACGTACTATTTACCTTGTCATTCGTTAACCACTTTCAAAGTGATAGAAAATAAGGTTTTCGATGCATAGTACTGAGTGATAAGGCTCGATCACTTTTCCTTATCGCTCAATAACTAATGAAAAGGGCAGCGCGATGACGTGCTGCCCTTTTGTTATTTTTCAATGTAATGCTATTCTTCATCTTCGATGCCATTTTGGCGCTCACGCATGGAGAGGATATGCTCAGCTTTTTATTACGTTCTGTCTTTTTAGGCTTGGCTACTGCCGCAGTGGTATTACTGGCGGTTCCATCTTTGCGCAACAACGTAATTCCTGCCGCGCTTGATCCTCAACCTGTTAATATCGCATCAGTCGAGTTGACGTTTAATCAAGCGGTCCGAAGAGCAGCGCCTGCAGTGGTAAACATCTACAGCCGTAAGTATGTTGAGAATGATCGCAGTAAACTCTCGACTCAAGGTCTGGGGTCAGGTGTCATTGTTAGTGAGAAAGGCTACATCATTACTAACTATCATGTGGTTGCTCAAGCTGATCAAATTGTTGTGGCATTACAAGACGGCAGAGCCGCAGCGGCTCAGCTCGTAGGGACAGATAAACGTACTGATATAGCCGTACTGCGTGTCGAAGGTTCGAATTTGCCCGTAATCCCTCTGAACTCTAATTACAAACCACAAGTGGGCGATGTAGTACTAGCCATCGGTAACCCATACAACCTTGGACAAACCACAACGTTCGGCATTATTTCAGCCACAGGTCGTTCATCTATTAGCGACGGTCGTCAAGCATTCATTCAAACCGATGCCGCCATCAATGAAGGTAACTCTGGTGGAGCCCTAGTGAACACACAAGGCGAGCTCGTCGGCATTAACACCGCCTCTTTTCAGCAAGCGACAGACTTAGAAACTTACGGTATTTCTTTTGCGATCCCTGCGCCGCTAGCCAGTAAGATCATGCAGAAAATCATCGCTGATGGCCGCGTGATTCGTGGTTATATTGGAATCGACGGCCAAGACATTAATGCGGTCACTGCTCGCCTGCTTGGAAATGAACACATAGGTGGTATTGTCGTACTTGGTATTGATCCAAATGGTCCAGCCAATGCGGCAGGCTTCCAAAAGCAGGACATCATTATCAGTATTGATGGCAATAAAGTGCAAGGGCGTCAGAGCGTTATGGATATCGTCACCGATTTACGTCCTGGCACCACCGTGGACGTCGGTATCATTCGCAAAGGAAAAGAGATGACCTTGAAAGTCACCATTGCCGAAGACAAGCAAGAAGCATAAAAAATCCCAGCCATTGGCTGGGATTTTTATTTGTGCGTTACTCGCTATCGCTCGGTGTTTCCGTCGTATCGGAATCATCTAGCTCAACTTCAATGCGAGTGACTCGCTGCAAACCTCTCGGTAATAACCCACCTCGGCGACCACGTTCGCCACGGAAGTTATCAAGGTCAGACGGTTTAAGACCCAACTTTCGCTTACCCGCGTACAGCGTTAACGATGCACCTTTTGGTAAAGACATTAAGTGAGATAGTACTTCTTCTCGCTCTTTTGCTTTAGCAGCAGGAATGTTGATGATCTTATTCCCTTTACCTTTCGCCAGTTGTGGCAAGTCTTTGATTGGGAACAGCAGCATGCGACCTTGGTTAGTGATTGCTAAGATTTCATCAGAGTCTAAATCTTCAATCTCTTTTGGCGTCATGATCTCAGAGTTGGCAGGTAAAGTGACGAGCGCTTTACCACTGCGGTTTTTAGACAGCAAGTCCGCGCCTTTACATACAAAGCCGTAACCTGCATCTGAGCCCACCAGCCACAGCTGCTCTTCTTCACTCATGATGACTTGGCGAATACTGCTACCAGCCGTAATATTCAAGCGACCGGTAATCGGCTCACCTTGACTACGAGCAGAAGGCAGTGAGTGCGATTCCAGAGAGTAACTTCGACCGTCACTACCTAGGAATACCGCAGGCTGATTACTCTTACCTCGAGCATGCGCTAAATACTTATCACCCGACTTATAGTTTAAGCCTTCGGCATCCACGTCATGGCCTTTCGCGTGACGAATCCAACCTTTCTCAGAAAGCACAACCGTGATTGGCTCACTTGGTACGAGGTCACGTTCAGTCAGCGCTTTTGCTTCTGCACGCTCAACCATTGGAGAGCGACGGTCATCACCGTATTTCTCTGCGTCTGCTTTGATTTCTTTTTTCAGTAGTGTGTTCAGACGACGCTCAGAACCGAGTAGCTGTTCTAGCTTCTCACGCTCTTTCTCTAGCTCGTCTTGCTCACCACGGATCTTCATCTCTTCTAGTTTTGCTAGATGACGAAGTTTGGTATCTAAAATTGCATCCGCTTGGATATCGGTAATACCAAAGCGTTCCATCAGCACCGCTTTTGGATCGTCTTCAGTACGGATGATCTCAATCACTTCATCTAGGTTGAGGTAAGCAACCAACAAACCTTCCAAGATGTGTAGACGAGCCATTACTTTGTCTAGGCGATGTTGTAGACGACGACGCACAGTCGTACGACGGAACTCGATCCACTCAGACAGAATTTGCACCAGACCTTTAACTTGAGGACGGTTATCCAAACCAATCATGTTCAAGTTAACGCGGTAACTGCGCTCAAGATCCGTTGATGCGAACAAGTGGTTCATCAACAAGTCACAATCGACGCGGTTTGACTTAGGCACCACAACGATACGCGTTGGGTTCTCGTGATCCGATTCGTCACGAAGATCGTCAACCATTGGCAGCTTCTTCGCACGCATCTGGTTAGCGATTTGCTCAAGCAGTTTGGCACCCGATACTTGGTGAGGCAAAGAAGTGATAATAATATCAGAACCTTCTTTATGCCAAACCGCGCGCATTTTGATGCTGCCACGACCGTTGCGGTAAATCTTCTCGATATCCGCTTGCGGCGAGATAATTTCTGCTTCTGTTGGGTAATCTGGACCTTTGACATACTGCATCACGTCCGGCAGTTCTGCTTTCGGGTTGTCGATCAAATGAATAGTCGCATCTGCGATTTCACGAACGTTGTGCGGTGGGATGTCTGTTGCCATACCAACGGCAATGCCGGTTACACCGTTAAGCAGGATATGAGGCAGACGTGCTGGCAACATTTGTGGCTCTTTCATTGTGCCATCAAAGTTAGGTTGCCATTCAACCGTGCCCTGGCCAAGTTCGCCAAGCAATACTTCAGCAAACTTAGACAGTTTTGCTTCGGTATAACGCATTGCCGCAAATGATTTCGGATCATCTGGCGCACCCCAGTTACCTTGACCATCCACTAATGGATAGCGGTAAGAGAATGGCTGAGCCATCAATACCATCGCTTCGTAACACGCTGAATCACCGTGCGGATGGTATTTACCTAGCACGTCACCAACGGTACGTGCAGATTTTTTGTATTTTGCTGATGCAGAGAGACCAAGCTCTGACATCGCATAAATGATGCGTCGTTGAACCGGCTTTAAGCCATCACCAATGTATGGCAAGGCGCGGTCCATGATTACGTACATCGAGTAGTTCAGATAAGCGTCTTCAGTGAACTTGCGCATTGGCAATTGTTCGACGCCATCGTAGGTAATTTCTGTAGACATCCGTTACACCTCTGCCAAGTCGCCGTTGTTTTGTAGCCAAGAACGACGGTCATCTGCACGCTTTTTACCTAGCAGCATGTCCATCATTTCCATGGTCGCCGTAGAGTCGTCAATGGTTAACTGCACTAAGCGACGCGTGTTCGGATCCATGGTGGTTTCACGCAACTGAAGTGGGTTCATCTCACCCAGACCTTTGAATCGTTGCACGTTGATTTTGGCTTTCTTCTTCGACAAGCGCTCTAAAATGCCATCTTTTTCATCGTCATCGAGGGCGTAGAACACTTCTTTCCCGCAGTCGATTCGATACAGAGGCGGCATTGCCACATAGATATGACCCGCTTCCACTAGTGCGCGGAAGTGACGAGTAAATAGAGCACAAAGCAGCGTTGCGATGTGAAGACCATCCGAGTCCGCATCGGCAAGGATACAGATCTTACCGTAACGAAGACTCTCGAGGTTGTCGCTATCTGGGTCAATACCCAAAGCAACAGAGATATCGTGTACTTCTTGAGACGCAAGAACTTGATCGGCAGAGACTTCCCACGTGTTCAAGATCTTACCACGCAGTGGCATCACAGCTTGGAATTCACGGTCACGTGCCTGTTTTGCCGAGCCACCCGCAGAGTCACCCTCCACAAAGAAGATTTCCGTGCGACTTAAGTCCTGTGCAGAACAGTCGGTCAACTTGCCTGGCAATGCCGGGCCGGATGCCACTTTCTTACGTACGACTTTTTTCGCCGCTCGCATACGACGGTGCGCGTTAGCGATACAGACTTCTGCCAATTGCTCTGCGAGCTGAGGCTTTTCGTTCAACCAAAGACTGAACGCATCTTTTACAACGCCAGAGACAAATGCCGCGGTTTGACGAGAAGAGAGACGTTCCTTGGTCTGGCCTGCAAATTGTGGATCTTGAATTTTAACCGACAGCACGTAAGAACAGCGGTCGAAAACGTCATCACCCGTTAGCTTCACACCACGAGGTAATAGATTACGGAACTCACAGAATTCGCGCATCGCTTCCAATAAGCCTTGGCGTAAACCATTAACGTGCGTACCACCTTGAGCGGTTGGGATCAGGTTAACGTAGCTTTCGGTGATCATCTCACCGCCTTCTGGCTGCCAAATTACCGCCCAGTTTGCCGCTTCAGTATCCGCCAAGAACTCACCAGTAAATGGTTCTTCAGGAATAACTGGATAGCCTTTTACACCTTCCGCAAGATAGTCTTTCAAACCATCTTCGTAGTACCACTTATAGTCTTTGTCATTAACTTTGTCGGTTAATGTGATTTCTAAGCCCGGACACAAAACCGCTTTTGCGCGCAGGTTGTTGACTAAGCGCGTCACAGAGAAGTTAGCCGAATCGAAGTACTTCGCATCAGGCCAGAAATGTACGCTGGTACCGCGATTGCGACGACCACATGTGCCAGTTACGGTCAGATCAGACACTTTCTCGCCGTGTTCAAATGCAATTTCATACACTTGACCATCACGACGAACTGTTACTTCAACGCGTTTTGACAACGCGTTTACTACAGATATACCTACCCCGTGCAAACCACCAGAGAATTGGTAGTTTTTGTTAGAGAACTTACCACCCGCATGTAGCTTACATAGAATTAGCTCTACGCCTGATACTTTCTCTTCTGGGTGGATATCAACAGGCATGCCTCGACCATCATCGATCACTTCGAGTGATTGGTCAGCATGTAGGATGACTTGTACTTTTGAGGCATGTCCGGCTAGCGCTTCATCGACACTGTTGTCGATAACTTCTTGGCCCAAATGGTTTGGGCGCGCTGTATCCGTATACATCCCTGGTCGGCGACGTACTGGCTCTAAGCCATTCAGTACTTCAATGGCACCAGCATTATATTGTTCAGTCATAATACGGAATTATTCTCAAAGTTTACTTGTTGCCTGAGTATCACCAATGGGCGTACCCATACTCAGGAAACGAAAAAGCCACCCTGTTCACATCACTAAGAGTTTGTAAACATGATGCATAACAAAGTAGCCAGGGTCCTCGACCCTTAAGATCTTTTGGCAAAACATAGTCGGAAAGCATACCGCTCATGTCAAGAAACGGTTGGATATATCAATAAAAACTATGAGCCTTTTCCAATCGCTTTCGAATTACAGTTCTAGAAATTCGATAATCTGTGCAGGATAACGCTCAAAGCCTACAAAACTGTGATCACCGCCTTGTTCTACTGTTTGCTTAGCGTCTGCAAACTTATCTACCGCTTGTCGATAGTCTAAAACCTCATCTTCTGTTTGTTGCAATAACCAAAAAGAATGTGGCGACGCGATGCTTTGTACATCAAGAGCTTTTAACTCGTCAATATGACAAGCTTCAAGTGTATAGGTTTCATGCGTATATGGGTTAGTTTGCTTACCCAAATAATCTACTAGCAACTCATAAGGCTTGACTGCGGGGTTAACCACTACCGCTTTAAACCCAAACTTGTCATTTAGCCACGTTGACATAAAACCGCCTAATGAGCTGCCCACTAGACCAATTTTATAGTCATCTTTATATTGCTCGATAATATCCAACAACATTTTCGCCGCTTGCTGAGGATAACAAGGTAACTGGGGAACAATCACCTTGATATCAGACCTATGTTGCTCGCAGTAGGCTCTCATCACATTCGCTTTCATGGAGAGTGGAGAGCTATTAAAGCCATGGATATAGAGAAGAAGTGAAGGTTTACTCATAGATATCTCGCACAAAAAAGCGAGCCCGAACAGAGAGCTCGGGCGCGTTAGTAGCCGTTAGAAGAGAAGTCTGGTTGGAACTGGCCATCAGGAAGCCGACCTACTTGGGTCGTAATATCGCCACAAGCATGTAGTTGCAGCTCCCGCCAACCAGGCGAAGTGGTATCAAGGGCAAAATCATCCGAGTTAGGCTTAAACTGAACACAAGTTGAGGGTGTTGCCATCACTCGAATGCCCTTGTGAAGCACATTCATATCTTGATGAACATGACCACAGAGAATGCCTTTCACGTTATCAAAACGCTCGACAACCTGCCAAAACGCTTCGGCATCTTTTAAAGTATGTTGATCAAGCCACGCGCTTCCCACCAGTAACGGGTGATGATGCAACAAAACAAGTGTGTGTCTTTCTGGGTGTTCGGCTAGCTTTTCTTCGAGTAGCGTTAATTGCTGATCACTCAAGCGCCCATGAGGAACGCCAACAACTTGCGAGTCTAAAAGAATTAACTGCCAATGCTCGCCAAGCAACACATGCTCTGCGGCTTTGATTTGTGGCGAAGGCAAAACACTGCCCATATTAGGCTTGTAATCATGATTACCAGGTAGCCAAAAGCAGTCTTTCTCTAGCGGTTCAATGCCGTTGGCAAAGCGCTGATAAGATTCTGCACTATGGTCTTGGGAAATATCGCCCGTCGCCAAAATGTAATCAAACGCCACGTTGCGGCGTAAAACATCAGCAACAACAGCATTAAAGCTATCGACTGTTTTTACGCTTAGCAAACTTCCCTCATCGGCAGCAAACAGATGAGTATCCGTAATTTGTAAAAGTTTGATGCTGTCACTAGATGATTGCAAAATGAAAACCTGATTCGTCCACTATATCGTTATTTGTTATTTTCCTTTAGTGAAGTGACGATCAATTGAAGGCAAGTGGTGTTCTACTGATACCACTTCGTAAACAAAACGTCAGCCATTCACCGAGGAATGTGTTTAATTGATGCTTTTCATCTTTCTGCATCAGTTGGTCATTGGGATAATCATACTTAGCTTTTATGCGAGAGAACTCTCCGCTTGAGCATACTTCGGCTACTCTCGCATCATGATAAAGCCTGACAGACATCGTCGGTAAAGGAAACACTGGCGTTTCATCACTCTGACATATCTCAACAACTGTGGTGTATTTTGTGATTTCATTCACGGTCAATTGGTAAACCATGTTCGCCGCTTGGTAGCAACGTACATCCCCAACTTCGGCAGAAGCAGGCAATAAGGCATTCAATTTAGCGTAGTTGGTCTCATACGTTCTCATAAGACCAGCTAAATCAACATGATATTGTTGTTTTTCAGCCAATTGTGCCATTACTCACTCTCCACCGTTTGGGATAGTCCCCATTCTGACTTTAACTCTTGATGGTGTAATTGCAGCCATTGCAACGCAATAATCGACGCACCATTTTCAAATTTTCCGTCCTTCACCCATTGATACGCCGTTTCACGACTCATGACATGAACTCGGATATCTTCATTCTCATAGTCTAAACCATGAATGCCGTGCGCTTTAGACGCATCCACTTCACCAACAAAGACGTCTAGCTTTTCCGAGCAACCACCAGCCGAAGGATAATAGGACGTAACAGGTACAACGCGCCCCACCTGAATCCCCGCTTCTTCGACAGCCTCTCGACGAATTACGGCTTCAGCAGATTCATCGCGGTCAATCATACCGGCGACAATTTCTAGCTGCCAAGGGTGTTCATGTTCCAACGCGCCAATACGAATCTGTTCAATGATTACGACCTGGTCCGTCTTTGGATCATAAGGAAGCATCGCTGCTGCGTGACCACGCTCGAACATTTCTCGTTCGACAACTCCACTCCAACCACCAGCAAATAGCCTATGCTGAAAGCGGTATTTCACCATTTTGAAAAAACCTTCAAATAAGGTTTCTTTCGAGATGACTTTTACATCTCGCGAAGTAAAATCTTGTTGTTGTTTGTCACGCTGTTGCATTCAACACCTCTCTGAGTGAATCCTGTAGTTTACTCATTGTTATTCGCTTGCTCAAAGGACTTGGCTCAACTTTTTGTATAATAGTTACAAATTAATTTAAGTCTTTGCTAAAAATTTATTGCACAAGTGGATAATTACGTGTAAAAAAGTGCAAACTTTAGAGTAAATATCGTGCAAATTGAGTTAAACTACTGAGAATTAACCAATCTATGGACCGCGGGAATAGAAAATGAAAAAATTGCTTCCACTATTTATCAGTGCAGCGCTAGGTAGCATGAGTACGTCTGCGTTCGCAGACTCTTTGGCTGAAATCTACGACTTGGCAAAACAAAATGATCCACAATTGCTCAGTGTAGCAGCACAACGTGACCAAGCTTTCGAAGCAATCACCTCAAGCCGTAGTGCTCTATTACCACAGATCAACCTTACTGCGGGTTACAATTTAACTCGTGGTGATACTGAATACGATTCAAATCTAATTAGTGACGTATCAAACGATGGCAACGCGCTAACCGCTGGTGTTAGCTTTTCACAAGCACTTTACAACCGCGCATCTTGGATCTCTCTAGATACTGCTGAGAAAAGTGCTCGCCAAGCAGACGCAACTTACGCAGCGACGCAACAGGCACTGATTCTTCGCGTGTCACAAGCGTATTTTGAAGTTCTACGCGCACAAGATAATCTTGTTTTCGTACGTGCAGAAAAAGCCGCGGTTGGCCGTCAACTTGAGCAAACTAAACAGCGCTTTGAAGTAGGTTTGTCTGCAATCACTGACGTGCATGACGCACAAGCTCAGTACGACCAAGTGCTAGCGGACGAAGTGTTGGCAGAAAACGCGCTAACTAATAGCTACGAGTCACTGCGTGAAATTACAGGCCAAGAGCACAAAGATCTCAACATTTTGGACACTGGCCGCTTCACTGCTAGCCCATCGACTGTACCAGCTGAATCGCTCATTGATGAAGCAAAAACCAAAAACCTGACCTTGCTATCATCACGTATTCTTCAAGACATTGCGCGTGATAATATTTCACTAGCAAGCTCTGGCCACCTACCAACGCTCTCTCTAGACGGTGGTTACAACTACGGTGATACTTCTCATAGCTCTCGTGACAACACGACAGACAACTTCAATATTGGTGTGAACCTTGCAGTACCGCTATACACAGGTGGTAACGTAACCTCTCAAACCAAACAAGCTGAATACGCGTACGTGGCAGCAAGCGAAGATCTTGAAGCACAGTACCGTAGCGTAGTCAAAGATGTTCGCGCACAAAACAACAACATTAACGCCTCTATCGGCGCATTACGTGCGTATGAGCAAGCGGTTATTTCTGCACGCTCTGCACTAGAAGCAACAGAAGCTGGCTTTGATGTAGGTACTCGTACTATCGTTGATGTACTGGACGCGACTCGTCGTCTATACGATGCGAACAAAAACCTATCGAACGCTCGTTACGACTACATTTTAAGTGTTCTTCAGCTACGCCAAGCAGTTGGTACGCTAAGCGAACAAGACATCTTGGACGTTGATGCAGGTTTGAAAGCGGCAAAATAACCGCTAACTGAATACTTCAGGTCTTAATAAATAAAAACGCCAGTTGAGTTATCAGCTGGCGTTTTTTATTACTTGTAGTTCAGGCCTAAAAGTGCCTCTGAACTAAAAGTATCAAAAAGGCCGCACTTAGCGACCTTTATGAGCAAATAGCATTTCAATGCTAACAAACAGCAGGCTTAGCCCTTACCGCCTTTGATTGCATTAATGATTTCACTGGTCGAGCAGCCATCTTCAAAGTTCAATACACGAACTTCACCACCCGCCGCAATGACTTCTTTACCACCAGCAATCTCTTCTGGTTTGTAGTCACCGCCTTTTACTAGCAAGCTTGGTAGAACTTCTGAGATCAAACGCTGCGGCGTATCTTCACTAAATGGTACAACCCAATCCACAGCGCCCAAACCTGCCAACACCGCCATGCGGCGATCGGTTGGGTTTACCGGACGACCAGGGCCTTTAAGGCGTTTTACTGACTCATCGGTATTTACCGCAACGATTAGGCGATCGCCCAGTTCAGCAGCATGGTTTAAGTAAGACACATGCCCAGCGTGCAGAATATCAAAGCAGCCATTTGTCATAACGACTTTCTCGCCACGAGCTCGTGCTTTTTTCACCGCTTCGATCAGTGCTTTTTCTGAAATCACACCGTAATCCGTGTCTTGGCTGCCATGTACCGCTTCTGCTAATTCAATCTCAGAAAGCGTTGACGTGCCTAGTTTACCAACTACAACACCTGCCGCTGCGTTTGCTAGTGCACACGCTTCTTCAAATGATTTGCCTGCGGCAACAGACGCTGCCAATACAGAGATAACCGTGTCGCCCGCACCTGTCACGTCATACACTTCTTTCGCTTGAGTTGGAAGGTGGAACGGTTCCTGACCACGACGAATCAAGGTCATTCCGTTTTCGCTGCGTGTCACTAAAAGCGCTTCAAATTCAAACTCTTCAACCAAAGCCAGTGCTTTCTCTACTAGCTCTTGGTCAGATTTCACTTTACCTACAACGTCTTCGAACTCTTTCATGTTTGGCGTAAGAAGTGTTGCGCCACGGTAGCGTTCAAAATCCGCACCTTTCGGGTCAATGAAAACCGGAATATTTGCTGCGCGCGCTTTTTGAATGTATGCCTGAACATGCTCTAACGAACCTTTTGCGTAATCAGACATAATCACGGCTTTAACGTTTGGCAGTGCGGCATCCATTCGAGATAACACTGGCGCAGAATCTGTGTTTTCAAACTTGTCTTCGAAGTCGAGACGAATAAGCTGTTGTCCACGGCTCATTACACGAAGCTTCGTAATCGTTGGGTAATCAGGCAGTGCAACGAAATCGCACTTCACATTGAGTGAGCTCAGCGTCTCCGTCAGCACTTTTGCAGGCTCATCTTCCCCAGTTAGACCAACAATGTGAGCATGGCCACCTAGTGATGCGATGTTCATCGCAACGTTCGCAGCACCACCAGGACGCTCTTCATTGTTTTCTACTTTTACAACAGGAACCGGCGCTTCAGGAGAAATGCGCCCGGTTGGGCCATACCAGTAACGATCTAGCATGACATCACCGATGATGAGCACACCAGCGCTGTTGTAATCAGGTAGAATTGGTTTCATTGTTGGTCTCCAAAAATTAAATCGAAGTGAGTTTATCACAGCCCTTATCGAGGCTAAATATATGGTCTTAACTGAACCACTGATTCCAAGCCTGTTTTACCCACTCCCTTTCGGCAACAAACTTATCTTCCACCACATCAGCGTCTAAATTGAGTAGATTTCGGCGGTGTATTTCGTTGCGCATTGTCGTGTAAGCACGTATCAACTGCATTGCTTGGTCTTCGTCCATAACATCTTGCGCAATGAGCGTTTCAAAGATGCGCACATTATCACACCAACGCGTCAATTTCGGCTTATCGTGACTATAGTTGAGCACTAGGTACTGAGCGAGAAATTCGATATCGGTAATCCCACCCACATCTTGCTTGAGCATAAAGCGGCCTGGCTTTTTCCCCCCAAGATGACCGCGCATTTTTTCTCTCATTTCGACAACGTCTTTTTTCAGTTCAGCTTGATCGCGTGCTTTGCACAGCACATCATGCCGCGTATTGTGAAATGCAATTGCCAGTGGTTCATCACCATAAATCATGCGCGCGCGGACAAGTGCTTGATGCTCCCATGTCCACGCGTCTTGATGTTGATAGTCGTCGAACGCGTCCGTTGGGCTAACCAACAAACCCGATGCACCGGACGGACGCAATCGGGTATCGACCTCGTATAAAATACCGGAAGCGGTGCGAGTGGAGAAAATATGAATGATACGCTGTGCTAAACGAAGGTAGAACTGACGACCATCAATCTCTTTTTTGCCGTCAGTGTAGACATTGACTGGGCAGTCATGCATGAAGACAATATCCAAATCGGAGTTATAGCCGAGCTCCCACCCTCCGACTTTACCATAACCAATTACAGCAAAGCCTTTGCCTTCACGATCTTGCACATGCGTTGGCTCGCCGTACTTTTCAGACACTTGCAACCAAGCCTGACTGATCACCGCATCAACGATAGCTTCCGCTAAATAAGTTAAATGGTCACTCACTTTCATCACTGGCAATGCGCCAGCAATATCTGCCGCTGCAATACGCAAAATACAAATTTGCTTAAACTGACGCAACGCTTCCATTTGCTGTTCCATATCATCTTCAGGAATACGCGCCAAATAATCACGCAGCTCTGTACGGTAACTGTCTAATGGAATGGGATTGTACAGCTGCGCAGGGTCGATTAACTCATCAAGCAAGATAGGATAACGAGACAGCTGCTCTGAAATCATTGGACTTGCGGTACACAAACGTACGAGCTGCACCAGAGCCGCTGGATGCTCATCCAATAATTCCAAGTAAGTCGTGCGAGTGCAGATGTTGTGTAGCAAGTGAAGTACACGAGATAAACCAAACTGTGCATCAGGATGGGCAAAGACCGCATCAAACACTTTCGGCATCAAACGATTGAGCACTTCGCGTCCACGTGGGCCTAACGTTTTTTTGGCCAGATCGGTTTTAAAGTTGATGATGGTTTTCGCGCATGAAGCAAAGTCTTCAATCTGAATATCCTGCTGCAAGATATGCTCAAGAACGTCTTGTTTGTCGGCCATATCCCATAGCTCATGAAAATGACGAGCAACAGTAGTCCCCTCGTCTTCTTCATCATCACCAATTAGTGATTCAAAAACTTGGTGAACATTTGCCATATGCTGCTGGGTTTGCTCAATCAATTGCTCCCAACAGCTCATTTTCATCGCGGTGGCGAGCTTTAAGCGTTCGGTTTCGCAATCAGGCAGCGTCTGGGTTTGCTTATCCGCCATTGCTTGCAACAAGTTTTCTAATTGACGCAAGTACTTGTATGCAGCTTCTAGATCGCTGACTTCTTTTGGAGTAAGCAATGCCAGTTCTTCAATGCCTTGCAGCGTTTCCAACAGCCCTCGATTACGCAAAGAAGGCTCTCGACCACCTCGAATCAATTGAAAAACTTGAGCGATAAATTCAATTTCTCGGATGCCACCCGCACCTAGCTTAATGTTGTTATTCAACCCTCGGCGGCGAACCTCGCTACTGATCATCGACTTCATTCGTCGCAAAGATTGAATCGCACTGAAATCAATATAACGACGAAAAACAAAAGGGCGCAGCATTTGGCGTAGCTCTTGATACTGCGGGTACATCTCACATCCCATCACCCGAGCTTTGATCATCGCGTAACGTTCCCAATCTCGCCCCTGTTCTTGGTAATAATCTTCAAGTGCGGCATAGCTCATTACCAAAGGGCCACTTTCTCCAAATGGGCGAAGTCGCATGTCGACGCGGTAGCAAAAACCATCGAAGGTTTGTTGGTCAAGCGCTTTGATGATGCGTTGACCAAGACGAGTAAAGAACTGGGCATTGGCAATGCTGCGGCGTGCGCCTTGGGTTTCGCCATTCTCTGGATACGTGAAAATTAGATCAATATCGGAAGAAAAGTTTAGCTCGCCACCACCCAGTTTCCCCATGCCGATAATTAACATCGGCTGCACTTCACCGTCCTCACTTGTTGGCGTGCCCCACTCCTGACAACACACTTGATATTGCCATTGATAGGTTTCAAAAATCATCGCTTCTGCCAACTCAGATAAGTGGCTTAAAGACGTCTCTAGAGACCATGCATGCGTGAAATCCTTCCACGCAATGTACACCATTTCTCGATTGCGAAACTGACGCAATACGCGATGACCAGACATCTCATCAGGACATTGTTCCAACAGTTCAGCAAGGCGTGAGCGGTAAGACTCCTGACGACTTGGCTGCGCTAACATACTTGGCAACTCACGGGCTAGGACTTCATCGCGATGAATGGCTTCGGTTATAAATTGGCTTAAGCCCGCCACATAACGAAATTGCTGCGCAACCTCATCGGGCCAAAAGGGAAAATAACCTGCGTCTTGGGCGTTTTGTACGGCAGATTCAGCGATAGAAATCAGTGGCGAAGGCAGCTGCATTTTTCTTCCTTGTTTGAAAAGCACGGTAACTCATTCTTTATACCAGACTGAAAGCAAATAAAAACGCCCACAAAAGGTTTGTGGGCGTTTTATCAAAAGTTCGGGATCGAATATTAAACTTGGAAAGATTTGATCTTCTTGTCTAGCTCACCTGCATTATTTTGCATCATTTCAGAGGTTTCTAGCAGCTCGGTAACAACAACAACTGAGGCTTCCACCAACTCACGTACATTGGTGAGGTTTTGGCTCATCTCTTCTGCAACACTGCTTTGCTGACCAGACGCCGTCGCGATCTGGAAGTTCATGTCATTGATTTGCGTCACTTGCCCAACAATACCATCGAGCTCAGATCCAGCATTAGAAACCAGCTCGTTTCCATCTGCCGCTTCTACAACGCTTTTTTCCATGAGTTCTACCGCAGATTCAGCACTGGTTTGCAGCTGTGCGATCATCTCTTGAATTTCTACCGTCGCTTGTTGTGTGCGTTGGGCAAGGTTACGAACTTCATCTGCAACCACAGCAAAACCCCGCCCAGCCTCGCCAGCTCGCGCCGCTTCAATCGCCGCATTCAGTGCAAGCAGGTTGGTTTGCTCAGAAATGCCTTGAATCGTCCCCACAACGCTACCAATGGCTTCAACACGTTCTTCAACTTGGTTAACCGCTTGTGCCGATGAAGCGATATCCGACGAAAGTTCACTCATTTTCGCCATTGTACTTTGCAAGAACTGCTGACCAGAAATTGCTTGTGCGGAAGCTTGCTCTGTTAGAGAAGATGCCGTCTGGGCATGTTCCGCAACCGTTTGGACCGTCGACGACATTTCACTCATCGCCGTAGCAAGTTGATCAATTTCGTTAAACTCTTCTTGCGCCGATTCCTTCGTTTCCGACATGCTCAGTGTCATTACTTCGGTGAGCGTTGATAATTCATCAGACGCATTAATTTGCATTTGAATCACATCGTGCAATTGTCGACGTGTCTTTTCTAATTCACGTGCCACGTCTCCGTATTCATCTTTACAATCCATACCAAATGGAACAGAGAGGTTCTTGCTCGCCATCAGTTTGATCGCGTCGCTCAGATACTGTGTTTGACGCAACATCACTCTAGCCGCCGCTAATAAGAGCACGACAAAAACCACTATCAATAAGGCGGTTTGCCAAGCAACTTGCGTTAAGTATGCTTCATAATGCTGTTGGGCAACTTGCGCGTTTTGTGTCGCCGCTAAAAGTGAGTCGTAAAAAGTGTTTGCGTCCCACAGTTGTTTTGCCACGATCAGGACAGTACTGAAGACCATCAACATGACCATTTTAGGCACCAGTCGAATGTCGGATATGACCCTTTCCCATGGCTTAAATGCCAGCTTTTCCATTGTCAGTTCTCCACCGAGTCTTATATAGTCTTTATCTATAATCTTTATATTACTTATAGTTATGTTCGCGCTTTGCGTGGTTACGCGATTTATTTTGAGCTTCGTATGAAAAACAATGATATCAAAGACAGCACACGACCGATGGGCCTGTTGTCACTAATATTGTCTTTTATGGCACTATTTGTGATCTCTGGCTTGTTGTTTTTCCCGATCGATCACGAAACCCGTCAAGTTCTTATCGGTCTGGATTTCATAATCTGTAGTATTTTTCTACTACAGCTCACCATTGATTTGATCCGGTCCACAGATCGCTGGTTATTCCTTAAACGTCATTGGATAGATTTCGTGGCGAGCATCCCATTGATAGAGCCCCTGCGCTTTGCTCGTATTTTTCATATTATGCGAGTGGTATTAGTACTGCGTTCGTCAAAGTTCATTTTGCATCAGCTCAAAGAAAACCGCCGCGAAACCACGGTCGCCTCTATACTGCTATTGATGGTTATCCTCATAACACTCGGTTCTAGTGCAATGCTGTTTATCGAAGCGAAAAACCCAGAAGCGAATATTCGTACTGGCGCCGATGCTTTGTGGTGGGTATTTGTAACAATCTCAACGGTTGGTTACGGCGATCATTATCCAGTGACCTCCATAGGAAAGTTTTTGGCTGTCATCATCATTGTTTGCGGGGTGGGTATCTTTGGTATGATCTCGGGTCTTATCACCTCTATCCTTACTGCCCCAACGAAACAACAGACGCACAGTTCAATCAATAAAGAACGTATGCTCGAGCAGCTCCTAACCCAACAAGCTCAAATACTAGAACGACTCGATTTCATGGAAAAAGAGCTACAACAACGTAAAACAGAGACAAAAAAATAGGACCATGCGGTCCTATTTTTTTGTCGTTATCACCAGAACGATCATTCACGCCAATAAGGCTGAACTTCCACACTGATCGCTCGGGTTTGATCCATTGCATGCAAAATTGAGCGCTCTTGACGGTGCAACCAGCGTTCTAACTGCTCTTTTTCTGCGTCTTCCAGCATATCAACCAACGGGAGCAAGTGGTTCAGCATTAGCAGATCATCGATACCATGCACTAGATCCGCCCATGGTAAACGGAAGCTGTTACGCTCATCCGAGTTATACAAACTCGCGAAACCAATACCAGTATAGAGGTTACGCAATAAGCGATAACGCTGATCAACGTACTCTTGCGCCGTCAAATCGCGCTCTGCTGGGAAAGCTTCCATTAGCTCAGCCCAAGTGCGATCGAGCTGAGTAACTGAAAACGGCATGATGTTACTTGCCATTTTTTCACGTGCTTTTTCATCAAGAAATGGCTGCCAACCGCGCGCTAAGATCCAGCGGCTTAGATCCAGCAGTAACCCTGTGTAACGCGCGGAATTGAGCAACCCTAGCACTTCTTCACGGCTTGGCAACTCTTGTAACTGCTGAGTCAACTCAGATACTAAGAACTTACGTGCATCCAACTTGCGCAGCACATTGCCTTTGTCATCTAAAAGCTCTTCAAGGTGTGCATGCTCATCCAACCAACTCAGTTCTTCTTCCAACCATTTAAGCTCTTGGCGCAGAATCGCGCTCGCGCGACGAGGGACAATCCCGCCAAAAATAGTCAATGTTTGACGAATGAAACGAATGGCATTACTGATTTCACGCAGTGCTTCCACGCTGTCACGCTCAGCATAAATTTGCTCGTGATAATGCCAATGAGACAAAGCGTGCTCTAAAGAGTTGATCAAGCAAAATTCAACGGTATCCGTCGGACTACTGTCCACAAGTGCCAATGATTTTACTTCATCACCCGCATAACCGCTTGCAAGTCGATAACCTTTCGCCGCTTTGCTCAAGTTACCCAAGCGCATACCGCCTTGCTCGCAAAAGCTGCGTGCCAGCGTGAATAAAGCTTCGGTTTGGCCAGACTTAAGTTCCAGTTCAACTTCGCAAATCGGCTCCTGCTTCTCTTCTTCGTCTTCACCTTTGGCTACAACTAAGCCTTGGTCAAAGGCAACTTCAATCTGACTGCCATCGGGCATGCCAATCAGCCATTGTTCACGTGTGAAGTTGGTCGAGAATAATGGCATAAGCTCGGATTGCAGCGTTTCTGCATCTTTACCTGGAGGCCAAATATCTAGAGGATGAAGCGACAGTTCAGGCTCGTCGCTAGTGTGCTCAGCATTGTATTCTGGTCTTTGATGTAAGCCTGCGACGACGCGTCCTGCTGTCTTTACGGTTTGGACGAATACATCATCAAAACGGCGAATTCTTAAACCAATGTCGTGCTTTCGAAGCCATTTATCGGCAGTATCAAAATAGGTGTTACCCAAGTCACGACAACTATGCTGAAGTACTTTTGTCTCAGAAATTTTTTCTTTTAAAGTTTCTGAAAATTCAGGAGAAACAAAAAACTTCAGTTCTATTTCGGTTTCCATAGCTATACCTTTCAAAGCAGATAGAAACAGGATATTGCGTAATTTCTCACACGGCAAGAGAGAAATATCGCCGGATTGATGATCTAAAACAGTTTTAATGAGCGATTTAATGCGTTACCATGCGCGCCTTTATAGCCATCGTTCAACATTTCGCCAAGCACTCAGAAATGGTGTATGTTTTTTTAAGGTTATAGTTATTAGGTTGAATGACCATGCCAGTAAATACAATTATGGGGTTATTTGCAAAGTCCCCAATTAAGCCTTTGCAACGCCACGTTGTGTGTGTCAACGAATGTTGTTCACACTTGGTGAAATTCTTTGAAGTATCTTCAAAGGGTGATTGGGAAAAAGCAGCAGAAATCCGTGCACAAATTTCTCACCTAGAGAAAGAAGCGGATGTGCTGAAACGTGAAATCCGTCTAAAACTGCCTCGCGGTTTGTTCATGCCAGTCGACCGTACTGACATGCTTGAGCTTTTGACTCAACAGGACAAACTTGCAAACCTGGCAAAAGACATTGCTGGCCGTGTATATGGTCGTCAACTTGTCATCCCTGAGGCTCTCCAACCAAACTTCCTCGCTTACGTTCAACGTTGTCTTGATGCTGCCGATCAGGCGCAAAAGGTAATCAATGAACTTGATGAATTGCTAGAAACCGGCTTCAAAGGCCGTGAAGTGACGCTCGTCGCTGAAATGATTCATCAATTAGACGTTATCGAAGATGATACCGATGCCATGCAGATTGAACTTCGCCAACAGTTGATGGTGATTGAAGCTGACATGAACCCTATCGATGTCATGTTCCTGTACAAGATTCTTGAATGGGTAGGTGGTATTGCCGACCAAGCGCAGCGCGTAGGTGCTCGTTTGGAAGTCATGCTATCTCGATCTTAAAACATAAAGTTAACGACATAACGAAGAGCATAATTAACACGTGTCATAGGGACGATGACTATTTTCATCGTCTTATGGTTTGGTGCGCGTAAAATTTTGTTCCGCTTGTTATAAAACAACTAGGTATTACGATGGATATCCTTGCGAACTACGGCACTGTCCTGATTATTGTTGCAGCGATTTTTGGTTTCATGATGGCGATTGGTATTGGCGCGAACGACGTTGCTAATGCGATGGGTACATCTGTAGGTTCAAAAGCGCTAACTGTAAAACAAGCTATCATCATTGCGATGATCTTCGAGTTTGCAGGTGCTTACCTTGCAGGCGGTGAAGTAACCGACACTATCCGTAAAGGTGTAATCGAAACTTCTTTATTTGCTAGTCAACCAGATGTTCTTGTCTACGGCATGATGTCTGCGCTTTTAGCAGCAGGTACATGGCTGCTTCTTGCTTCTTACATGGGCTGGCCAGTATCAACGACTCACTCAATCATCGGTGCAATCATTGGTTTTGCATGCGTATCAGTAGGTACTGAAGCGGTTGACTGGGGCAGCGTTCAAGGCATTGTTGGTAGCTGGATTATTACGCCAGTGATTTCAGGTTTCTTTGCTTACGTTATCTTTGTCAGCGCACAACGCCTGATTTTTGATACAGAGAACCCTCTGTTTAATGCGAAACGTTTTGTACCTGTTTACATGTTCATCACAACAATGGTGATTGCACTTGTAACCATCAAAAAAGGTCTAAAACACGTTGGTCTTCACCTGACCAATGGTGAAGCCTGGATGTGGGCAGCAGCAGTTTCAGCACTTGTGATGATTGGCGGCTACGTATACATCCAGAAAAAATTCGCTAATCGCGAAGAGGACCGCAGCTTTTCTGGCGTGGAAGGTATCTTCAGCGTTCTGATGGTTATCACCGCTTGTGCGATGGCATTTGCACACGGTTCAAACGACGTTGCAAACGCCATTGGTCCACTGTCTGCTGTCGTATCGACTGTTGAACACATGGGCGAAATCAGCACGAAAAGCACCATCGCTTGGTGGATTCTACCTCTTGGTGGTATTGGTATCGTGGTCGGTCTTGCAACACTAGGTCACAAAGTAATGGCAACCGTTGGTACAGGCATCACTGAGCTAACGCCTAGCCGCGGTTTTGCAGCACAGCTAGCAACAGCATGTACGGTAGTTCTAGCGTCTGGTACAGGCCTGCCAATTTCAACCACTCAAACATTGGTTGGTGCGGTTCTCGGAGTTGGCTTTGCTCGTGGTATCGCAGCACTGAACCTAGGCGTAGTTCGTAACATCGTGGCATCATGGATCGTTACACTACCAGCGGGTGCGTTATTGGCCGTAGTATTCTTCTACGGACTTCAAGCGATGTTCGCTTAAGACACTCGTCAATAGAATGTAAGCGCTTTGTCATTATTGACTCAAACGCACAGAAAGGGAGGCTTTGCCTCCCTTCTTTGTTGCACCGAAGTTTGAAACTGCATACTATTCGTCTATTTCCGGCTCCAATCATTCGGTGCCAACGCTGTCTCCAAGAAAAATCGTTAAGGGATTTACTGTGAAAAAACTAATCATCACGGTTTTGTTTACTTTGCTAGCAGCGCCAGCGGCCCTAGCAGCAGACCGTTATATTTCTGATGACCTCTTCACTTTTATGCACTCAGGTCCAAATAACACCTACCGTATTATTGGTAGTGTTAACGCCGGTTCTAAAGTACAACTGATTAAAACCAACCGAGATACTGGCTACACGCAAGTTCGTGATGACCGTGGTCGCACTGGTTGGGTACAAAGCAAGTTTGTGACAAACCAAGAGAGCATGGCAATTCGCCTTCCTCGCATTGAGAAAGAGCTAGCCGAAGTAAAAGAGCAGCTTGCTAATGCTCGTCAAACTTCTGATGCAGAGAAAGCAGGTCTTGTTACCTCTCTCGAAACACGTAACCAACAAATTTCAGATCTAGAAAATAAATACTCTGAGATCAGTGATCAGCTTACTTCTGTTGAAACAGAAAACCGCGAGCTACGCGCAAAGCTGGATACACAAAAAGATGACATGCTGCTTAAGTACTTCACTTATGGCGGCGGTGTTGCAGGTTTAGGTTTACTATTTGGTTTGATTCTTCCGCATGTCATGCCTCGTAGAAAGCGCTCTCCTGCGGGTTGGGCATAAACCCTTACGCTTTTATCTTTAAAAAGAACGCAAAAGCCAGTCGATATTGACTGGCTTTTTAGTTTGCTTCGTTTGATAGAAGTGAGTACTACTCCCCCATTGAACTAGAGGCTCGACGACGATCCGTTGCGCCATAAAGCTTGCCATCTTTTAGCTCAATTGCATTCAAACCGCTTACCACTGGAATAACGTGCACTGGGTAGCCAAGCTCCATAAACTCAGGCACCAACATTTCTGCGAACGTTTTCTTTTCCACCAGCAAACCAGTCGGGTCATAAGACTTGGTGCGGTCTATCTTAGTGCCATACTGGATGTTTGGTAAGTCAATAGCCTCTTGCGCTGATAAATTCCAATCCAGCACCCCAACCACGGTTTTGAGTACATACCCCGGGATTTGTGAACTACCTGGTGACCCAACCACCAAACGCAAGTTATCATCACTGTCCATCACCATTAATGGCGTAATAGCCGAACGTGGACGCTTGCCCGCTTCAATTGAGTTTTGCGTAGGCTTGCCCGCTTCAATTGAGTTTTGCGTAGGCTTGCCGTTAACCGTTGGCTGAGGTGAGAAGTTAGCCATCTGCGCATTCAAGATAACGCCATCGACCATCACACCCGAGCCCATACCCGTGCCAACGGTGCTGGTCATCGCAATTGCATTTCCATCTCTATCGACGATAGAAATATGCCCTGTATCTTTGCTCTCGAAGCCTTGATATTGCGCATACTGAGTTTGCGTTATCTGTCCTGCTTTTGGATCCTCTTTTAAAGTGCCATTATCAGGGATTAAATCACGTCTCTGATCTAGATAGGCTTTAGACAACAACTGTTCAACTGGCGTTTCCACATAATCCGGATCTCCGGCATATGCAATACGATCGGCTTTTGCAATTCGCATCGCTTCAGTCATGAGACGCCAAGGTTCCACATCCGTTTTCGCCATATGGGCAATGTCATAGGGTGCGAGCAGTTCAAGACTCTGAGCGACCATCACACCGCCCGAAGCTGGGTAACCAAAAGAGACGATTTTATTCCCACGGTAGTCGCTCTCAATGATGTCACGCTGCTTCACTTGGTAATGTTTAAAATCTTCTAAAGACAACTTCTCGTGTTGGTCATCAATACGACTATTAACCGTCTCTACGATGTGCTGACCAAGCTCACCACCATAAAGGTAACGATCGCCTTGTTGCGCGATCTTCCTCAGCGTCTCAGCCATCTTAGGGTTCTTCATCAAGGTTCCCGTCGGCTTAATATCGTCCCCTTGCCAATACAAGGCTTTCACTTCCGGATCTTGCTCAAGTCGGCTTTGCTCTCTTACTACGATGTCGTAGGTGTAGCTGTTCATCGCGTACCCATTGCTCGCCAATGTAATCGCCGGCTTAATCAGCTCTGCCCATGGCAACTTGCCATATTGTTCATGAGTGGTGTAAAGCAACCGCAATGTGCCCGGAACCGCAACAGAACGAGGGCCTAATATTTCGTTGCGACTGAGTACTTCCCCATTCTCAACAAACATTTCAGGGTTCGCGCTAGAGGGCGCTTCATCTCGACCATCAAGGGCCAGAAATTTTTTCTCGTCATGTTGATAAAACAGCGCGAAAGTCCCGCCGCCAATTCCGGTCATATCTGGCTCAACGACAGACATCACCATCTGCATCGCGACCATAGCATCAACAGCATTACCGCCTTCTTTCAATATTGAGTAACCGGTACTGCTCACGTAAGGATTCGTCGCACTGACCATGAAATCTTGCCCGCGACTATCTGGTGTAACTGGGAATGGGTCTGGCTTTGCTGCATAGCTTGTCGATGCAACAATGCTTAAAGAAAAAATCAGAATACGCATGTGTCTCTGTTTAGACTCCTATTATGTGATGGGGTCTAACGTGGACCAAGTCATTACTCCGAAGTTCGTGAAGATGGTGTCTTTTTACACAACGCTGACTGGAATCGCGCTATCAATAGATGAATGATATTGGTGCTATTTAAACGACTGAGGAAAGCTATATTTTGCTTGTTTGAGTATCTAGAAATCATCACCAGAATAGATGCAAAAGATGCTCTGAAAAATAAAAAGCCAGCGATATGATTTCGCTGGCTTGATGTGTTTCTACAAGAGTTACCCTTTCCACTCATACAACGCTGGTATACGAATTTGCTCACCTTGGAACTCAACAATCACAGCTTGCGGTTGTATTTCTCTTAGAGTGACCTGATCATCAACGACATCCCCCTGATGATACTCAACATTGTTAATTTTCACCCAACGGCGATTTTCATCACTAGCGTACATATGGGTTTGCAAATTAAGCGCAGGTAGACGCCCTTGCCACTGGTGAGCGTTGCGCTCTAAATCGTTCACGCGTGCCGTTTGTGATGACGAATTGTCATCATCTCGGGATAAGGCATTTTCGACCTTCCTAGCTAAATCTGGAGATAATGAGGATAAATCCAGATCATCCAAAGACAACCCGAGGTCCTCTTCAGCAGCAGAAGTCGTTTGGGTTGATGCTGAGTCGCGTGTTTCATCTCTGCTTGGTGTATGGCTCGTGTATTCATCGGGGGTGGTAAATGTACCAAAATCACGCGATAGCTCTGCACTTGGCCACTCTCTTGGCAATTGGGCCAACTGGGTGTTCTCTGGATAGTCTAATACTTTGAAAGGTGATACCACTTCGACCTTTTCTATCGGGGACGTTGTATCTACTTCAACACTCGGTGCAAAGAGATCTAAGTACCAAGCGACTCCGATAGCAGAAGCAGTGATTGGCAGCAAGAACAGACCTATATGTTTCACAGCTGACATTATGCGTCCTCCTTCTCTATTCTCGCCAGTTGAGGCGCATCTGGCTGAACATTTTGCTGAAGTCGGTCTAGCGTTCGCTTACCTGCAATACCATCGACACCAATTCCTTGCCAACGTTGAAATAACTCGACTCGCTCTTTCATCGCACCATCAAAAATAGACGTTTCAAGCAGTGGCTCACTCACCGCTTCTGCTAATAATCGGTCTAATACTTCAATCGCAGGGCCTTCCATGTCTAAACGTAATGTTTCATTCAGCGGAGCATGCCGCAGTTCGATAATATTGCCCTGCCACAACGGCTTTAGCCACGAAACTGGCAGACGCAGACGCTGCTTGCCATTGAGCACTTCAGCTTGGTCATTACCGACGGCATATAGAATGACATACCCAACATCACCTTGATAATTCAACTCCAAGATCACAGGGCGATTTTGTTGCATCAACAGCGGCCAAGTCGCCATTTTACGCTCACAACGCATAGTCGACTGCGGTTCTGACAAACAAAGATTATCGCGAACCGATGCTTGATACCCCCACAAACGATACAAATCATTTACAGCGAGGTTCGACTGTTTTTGTGTTAACAATAAATCACGCTGCTCATCCGTTAACTGTTGGCTTACGACGGTTGGTGTTGGCTCTACTCTTGGCTCCGTCACTTGTGTCAACACTGACGTCGCTTGAGCTGGCATATAATTCACGACCGCCCACCCCGTACTTAATGCAGCAATAAGGCCTACCGTGACAGAGCCCCAAGCAGGCCAACGGAAAGTCCGGCGCTCTTTTTTATCTTGCTGATAAATATCTGCCTGAAACTGCATCACCTCTTCACAGGCCTGCTGAACGGTTTGCTTATCCACCACCACATTACCCTGGTGATAACTAATGTTGAGGGATTTGTCACAGATAAGGTTGATGAGCCGCGGTATACCGTGACTGTATTTGGCTATAAGTTTACAAGAAGCACGATTAAACAGTTGCTGGTCGCCACCTGCTGTATGTAGTCGAAATGCGATGTAATCTTCTGTCTCTTTTTCATCCAACGGCAACAGGTGATAACGCCCGGTAATACGCTGGGCAAGTTGGCGTAGTTGTGTTGTTTGTAATAACCGCTGCAATTCAGGCTGCCCGACCAACAACACTTTGAGCAATTTTCTGGTATCGGTTTCCAAGTTGGTCAACAAGCGCAACTGCTCTAGAACGTCGGCAGCAAGGTGTTGAGCCTCATCAATGACCAGCAATGTCTGCCAGCCTGAACGATAATTACGCAGCAAATATTGATGGATAACCTGGTTTAGCTGTTTGAGGTTTGCATCTGGCGGATAGGTGATTTTGAACTCATCGCAAATGGCTTCGAGCAAGTCTCTACTCGAAAACGTGGGATTGAGAATAAGACCCGCTTTGGTGTTATCACCCAAATTCGCCAGCATCGCTTTTGCGACGGTCGTTTTGCCTGTACCTACTTCGCCAGTAAGCATAGCAAAGCCACCGCCATCGCCTAGCCCAGCTTGGAGATGTGTGATTGCCTCTTTGTGACGTTGGCTTAAATACAAATAACGTGAGTTTGGAACAATCGAAAATGGTTGTTCGACAAACCCAAAAAAGTCCTTATACATTAGGCTCTCCAGCTAAAAAACCACCTGGGAATAGTCAGACATGGTATAAACGCTCTTCTTCTATTCTTAGGAGTAAAGAAAAGTACCATTGCTTGCTACAATGTCCAACGGCATATCCATAAATTAAGAGGTAATTCGTGCAAGTTTATTTAGTAGGTGGCGCAGTTCGAGATAAATTGCTCGGAATTGATAGTTATGACAACGACTGGGTGGTCGTAGGCGCGACGCCCGAGATGATGCTGTCCCAAGGATACACCGCCGTTGGTAAAGACTTTCCTGTATTTCTGCATCCCAAAAGTAAAGAAGAATATGCCCTTGCACGAACAGAGAGAAAGTCAGGTTCTGGTTACACTGGTTTTGAATGTTTCTTCGATCAAAACGTCACCTTAGAAGAAGATTTGATACGTCGTGATTTAACCATTAACGCGATGGCAATGGAGAGTGATGGCACGATCCATGACCCATATGGTGGCCAGCAAGATCTCAACGATAAACTGCTACGCCATGTATCAGACGCCTTTATTGAAGACCCTCTACGCGTTTTACGTGTCGCTCGCTTCGCAGCGAAGCTTGCTGATCTAAACTTTACGGTTGCCGACGAAACTATGCGGTTAATGCGTCACATGGCAGAATCTGGAGAGCTAAGTACACTGACTCCCGAGCGTGTTTGGCAAGAATGGCATAAATCTCTCTCTACTCCTCGTCCTGATATTTTCTTATCGGTTCTACGAGACTGTGGTGCATTAACCGTGGTGTTACCTGAAATTGATGCACTATTTGGCGTACCTCAACCTGAGAAGTGGCATCCAGAAATCGATACTGGCATCCATACTTTGATGGTGGCAGAGCAAGCCGCAAAATTGAGTAACTCACTCCCCGTCAGGTTTGCCGCCCAAGTGCATGACTTGGGTAAAGGCGTGACGCCAGAGAGCGAATGGCCAAGCCACAAAATGCATTGCCATACAGGATTAAAACTGATCAAAAAGCTGTGCGAACGTGTCCGGGTACCAAATGAGTTTCGTGATTTAGCCTTGATGGTGTGCGAACAGCACTCCAATATTCATCGCGCGGCTGAACTTAAACCACAAACCATAATTAAAATACTCAATAAACTTGATGTGTGGCGTAAGTCCGAACGTCTACAGGATATCTTGCTTTGCTGCCAAGCGGATCACGCTGGTCGTAAAGGACTGGAAACGCAACCATATCCACAGGCGGATATTTTTAGGCAAGCCTACCAAGCAGCAGCGGCAGTTGACGTTCAAGCCATTATCAAAGAGGGCTTTAAAGGCCCTGCGATTCGTGACGAGCAAGAAAAACGACGTATTGAAGCAGTGAAAGCAGCACTTAAGAAGTAACGAACAAACAAAAACGCCCGCGGATTTCGCGGGCGTTTTTCGTTAACATCAATTATGCACTTAATAGAAAAGCGAACAAACCGACGCCCAAAATGAGACGGTAAATCACAAACGGTGTCATGCCCATGCGTGAAATCATCTTCAAGAAGAAGTGGATACAGATGTACGCACTGATAAACGATGTGATAATGCCAGTCATTAAGAAACCAACATGGACAGGTTCACCACTGGTCACTAACTTCATGCCTAAGTAGCTACCAGCTAATGTAATGATTGGGATCGACATTAAAAATGAAAAGCGCGCAGCCGCTTCTCGAGTAAAGCCAAGGTAAAGCGCTGCTGTGATGGTCGCCCCTGAACGTGAAGTTCCAGGAATCATCGCTAAGGCTTGAGCAATACCGATAAATACAGCTTTCTTCCAACCCGTTTGGTATTCATCGGCAACGAGTTTAGCGTTTTTGTCTACCCACCATAGCAACAGGCCAAATACGATCGTAGTAGTCGCGATAACGTAAGCGCTACGTAGATACACTTCAATGATGTCTTTCATCAATAAGCCGAACACACAAGCTGGAATCGTCGCAATCACGATCATCCAAGCCAATTTAGCTTCTTTACTGCGATCTCCTTTAAAGATCGAAGCAAATAACGCTTGAAACAAAGTGATTACTTCATGACGAAAATAGATCACGACAGCCATTAATGTACCGACGTGAACAGCAACATCAAAGGCCAGACCTTGATCTTCCCATCCTAAAATAGCGGAAGGCAGGATCAAATGGGCAGAGCTTGAGATAGGCAAAAACTCTGTCAGCCCCTGAATCAGAGCCAAAATAAAGGCTTCAAAATAACTCATGTAAACAACTCAAATTAAAAATGAAAGGAAACGGGTTTGAGCGAATCGACTGGCTGCATAGCATGCCAAATGTCTGCGACTGTGCGTCCATCGCCTGGGATCACTAATTGCGGTTCGAGATCATACAACGGCTTTGTGACAAAAGGATATTTGTAGATATCACTGCGAGGTAGCTCAGGTTTTTTCTTGGAGACGCGCTCACCGAACAACACTATATCGAGATCCAGTGTTCGATCCTGATACTTTTGCGCGTTTTCTTCGCGTCCCCACTTAAATTCAATCTCGCGTAGTTGATGGCTCAACTCTTCTAATGACAACTCGGTACGCATTGCAACGACAAAGTTGTAGAAATTATTGCTACTAAAACCAATAGGTTCGCATTCATATATCGGTGATACGAGGAGATTTTTTCCAAGCCGTTGCAGCTCCTGATACGCAGCAAGCACATGTTGCTCTCTTTCTACGTTCGTCCCAACACCGATATAGGTGGTGATCATGCTCGGCCTCGCTCAATCACCACACCAACAGCACGTGCTTGTGGCACGGCGCCAGGCTTCGCTAGGCGGATTTTCACCCAAGGCACTGAGAAACGCAGCATGATAAGCTCTGCTACTTCTTCAGCCACGCGCTCGACCAGTAAGAAACGACCATTTTCAATGTGGTTAAGTACCGCCTCACTCACCTGCGAATAATCCAGTGCATCTTGCACATCATCACTTTTGCCCGCAGGTTTATTATCGTGTGCCATTTCAATATCTAGAACCAACTTTTGTTTGATTTGTTGTTCCCAGTCGTACACGCCAATGGTGGTGATTACTTCTAACTGTTCAATAAAAACTTTATCCAGAGCCATCTTATGTCCTTCTATTACAGAGGTCGGATACCCGTGAGGGGTAATTTGATCGTAGTATTCTATACCTAAGTAACATTTACTTTGGTCATCACAATGTTACTTAGGTATAAACTGCGAAAGCATCTTTATATACAAGAAATCACATAATGCAAGCTCTATCACAGTGAGGATTTCTGCATTATGTAAATTCGGGGTATGATAGCAACTACGCGGGAACCGAGCATTAAATTCCAATCCATCAAGGACTTCTATGGACGCACTGGCACTGATAATGACAATGGCCGCCTATTTATTAGGTTCGGTTTCCAGTGCGGTTTTGATCTGTCGACTCTTAAAACTGCCAGACCCACGCAGTGTGGGATCTAACAATCCTGGAGCAACGAACGTATTGCGTATTGGCGGACGAGGAGCCGCTGTTTCAGTCTTGTTGTGTGATATGCTCAAAGGCACTATCCCCGTGTGGGGCGGATACTTTCTTGGTATCGACCCTATCATTCTTGGCGTCATCGCCATTGCTGCCTGTCTTGGCCACATGTACCCCATCTTTTTCCACTTTAAAGGCGGAAAAGGTGTCGCAACCGCGCTTGGCGCTATCGCTCCGATTGGTTTGGACTTAACAGGACTGGTAATGTTAACTTGGCTGTCAGTAGCCGCGCTATTCCGCTATTCATCCTTAGCGGCTCTCGTCACGGTTTTGGTCACTCCGTTGTATACTTGGATGTTTAAACCGCAATACACGTTACCTGTTGCTATGCTGTGCTGCTTAATCGTATTTAAGCATCATCAAAATATTCGGCGGCTTTTATCTGGCGACGAGCCAAAAATCGGCGAGAAAAAACTGACACAAAAAAACTCGGCTTAATGCCGAGCTTTTCGTTTAAAGAAGGGTGCATTGGTTACGCATGAACTCGATTCAGGAAGTTCAACAACATCTGGTTGACGAACTCAGGTTGTTCTAAACAACTGATATGTCCCGCTTGGGGAATCTCCACCAACTCACTGCCTGTGATACAGTCTTTCATTAAATAAGATTCAAAAACTGGACGTGGTTTATCTTCACAGCCCACTGCAATTAACGTCGGCAGAGCAAATTTTTCCGAATCCTCAATCACATCCCGGCGACCAAACACCATACGCCCTATGCGAGCGACTTCCACCGCACGCTCACCGTTCAGCTCTTCTAAACTGCGTTTGAATGAAGCGACAAGTTCAGGGTTATCCTGATTGACGTTGTTGGCAAAGAACAGCGGCACAACGGCTTCAATAATTGGCGCAGGCACTGCTTGGACTTGGCTGATGGTATCAAGCATTGCAAAATACTTCTTATACGTAACTTCTGGCTCCCAGCCAATGAAGGTATCCATCAATACCAGTGACTTAACACGTTGCGGCGCTTGAGCCGTTAGCTCTGCTCCCCACATGCCGCCAACAGATAAGCCCACTATCGAGAACTCTTCGATATCTAAATGATCCATCAATGCCAACATATGCTGTGCATAGTCGGCCAATGACTGTGTCGATGCAGGTGCAGCGTCCGATTCACCATGTGCCCAAAGATCTGGCACAATACAACGGAATGACTGGCTTAAAACCTCAACTTGTGGCGCCCACATTTGGCTATCCCAAAGGTAACTATGACCAAATAGAAGCACAGGGCCCTCACCTTTATCTAGATAAGCAAGTTGCTGACCTTCAATTTCAAACTTATTCATTGTTATATCCATTTCTTATTCTTCCACGTCATCCTAGCACTGAAACAATAGCGAACTGATCGCATCAGTCAGAATGTAAAACGAGGCGGTTCATTGAATAATTAAAAATAAAGGCCTCTGAGGAGCAGAGACCTTTATTACACAGAACCGGTTTCAAACCTACCGCATAAATTTGATTAAGCAACAGGTGTTAGTTGATCAATTGGCCAACGTGGACGAGCCTCTACTGACATATCAGCCACTTCGCCATTCTTCAAGCGCTGCATGCCTGCGTAAGCGATCATCGCACCGTTATCTGTACAGAACTCAGTACGTGGGTAGTAAACTTCGCCGCCAACTTTCTTCGCTAACTTCTCTAACTCAGCTCGCAAACGACGGTTAGCACTCACACCACCAGCAATAACAATGCGTTTCATGCCTGTTTGCTCAAGCGCGCGCTTACATTTAATAGCCAACGTAGCACACACAGCTTCTTCAAATGCTAATGCGATGTCCGCGCGAGTTTGCTCGTCATCACCGTTTGCAGCAATCGTGTTAGCCGTAAAGGTTTTTAGACCAGAGAAACTCATGTCCAAACCTGGCACATTCGTCATTGGGCGCGGGAACTTAAAGCGGCCCGGTGTACCTTTTTCCGCCAGTTTAGATAATAGTGGACCGCCTGGGTAATCCAAACCCATTAGCTTCGCTGTTTTATCAAACGCTTCTCCCGCCGCATCATCAATCGACTCACCTAGAATTTTGTACTCACCGATGCCTCTCACTTCCACCATCATAGAGTGGCCGCCCGATACTAATACCGCCACAAACGGGAACGGTGGAGGGTTATCTTCCAACATTGGGGCCAATAGGTGACCTTCCATATGATGAACAGGTACCGCTGGCACTCCCCAAGCATAAGCAATACTGCGACCGATAGTCGCACCCACTAATAGCGCCCCAACAAGACCAGGCCCCGCGGTATACGCGACACCATCGATGTCTTTTGAAGTTAAGTTCGCTTCTTTTAGTGCCTCTTTAATAAGAGGAATGGTTTTCTTTACGTGGTCACGTGAAGCCAACTCAGGCACCACACCGCCGTAATCTGCGTGCAGTTTTACTTGGCTGTATAGCTTGTGTGACAAGAGACCGTTTTCATCGTCATAAATTGCAATGCCAGTCTCGTCACAAGAGGTTTCAATACCAATAATGCGCATGGTTTTCTCAGTATGCTTTCTGTATAGAGGAAATTTGGGCGTCATATTACCTCGCCTTGGTGCTGCAAACAAATTTTGTACAGACAATAATCGACAAAAGGCTTTACAAAGTAGTTGTGATCGGATTAAAATTCCGCACCATTTTTGATCAAGCTGGTAAGAGACCTAACAATTGTGATTTGGTCTGTTGAATACCAGCGTTAACGAATAACCCCTGAGGTGAAAGGCATATGCCAGTAGTTAAAGTACGTGAAAACGAACCGTTCGACGTTGCTCTACGTCGTTTTAAGCGCTCTTGCGAAAAAGCAGGTATCCTTTCTGAAGTGCGTCGTCGTGAGCACTACGAAAAACCAACTACAGTTCGCAAACGCGCTAAAGCAGCGGCTCAAAAGCGTCACGCTAAGAAGCTAGCTCGCGAAAACGCTCGTCGCGTTCGCCTGTACTAATAACTGAGCTCCAAAAGGAATTTAGTTATGGCTCTGATTGATCAACTCAAAGAAGAGCAAAAATTAGCGATGAAAGCCAAGGACAAATTGCGCCTTGGTACTATTCGTTTAGCCCTATCAGCAATCAAGCAACGTGAAGTTGACGAACAGATTACTCTGAACGATGACGACATTCTTGCAGTATTGACCAAGATGGTTAAACAACGTCGCGACTCTGTAGCGCAGTTTGAAGCAGCGGGTCGTCAAGATCTTGCTGATGCGGAACAAGCAGAAATTACCGTTCTTGAGGACTTTATGCCTCAACCACTGACAGACGAAGAAGTAGCGGCTCTCATCGAGAACGCGATTGCTGAATCTGGCGCAGCTGGCATGCAAGACATGGGCAAAGTAATGGGCGTTCTGAAACCGCAAATTCAAGGGCGTGCAGATATGGGTAAAGTAAGCGGTTTAGTTCGCGCTAAATTGGCTTAAGGTACCCCACCCAATTGCAGCAAGCCGTGCTATCCTTTGGAGCGCACGGCTTGTTTGTATCTGGATGGATGGAATGAAATCAATGAGCAATACGCTCATTCTTTTAAGGCATTCACTCCACTCATCATCTTCTTTTTTTGTTAGGTTTTATGGCTGGACACATCCCTCGCAGTTTTATCGATGACCTTCTAGCTCGACTTGATATTGTCGATATCATCGACGCACGTGTGAAACTTAAGAAAAAAGGCAAAAACTACGGCGCATGCTGCCCGTTCCACAACGAAAAGACACCCTCATTCAGTGTCAGTCAAGAAAAGCAGTTCTACCATTGTTTTGGTTGTGGCGCGCATGGAAATGCCATCGATTTTTTGATGGAATTCGACCGACTAGAATTCGTCGAAGCCATTGAAGAACTCGCTTCATACTTGGGTTTAGATGTTCCTCGCGAACAACGTAGCGGCGGTAATGGTTCGTTTCAGTCAGGCCCACAAGCAAGCAGCAGTGAAAAACGTAACCTATACGACTTAATGGGCAGCATTGCTCAATTTTATCGTAACCAACTCAAACAGCCAGCAAGTAAGGTGGCGATTGAGTATCTAAAAGATCGCGGCCTGTCTGGTGAAATCGTCCAGAAGTTTGGCATCGGCTATGTGGCTGATGAATGGGATTTAGTTCGTAAGAACTTTGGTCAGAATAAAGAAAGCCAAGACATGCTCGTCACTGGCGGCATGTTGATTGAAAACGATAAAGGCAACCGCTACGACCGATTCCGTGGTCGAGTGATGTTTCCTATTCGAGATAGACGCGGCCGAGTAATAGGCTTTGGTGGTCGAGTATTAGGTGATGGGACACCAAAATATCTCAACTCACCCGAAACCCCGATATTTCATAAAGGTAAAGAGTTGTATGGCCTATATGAAGTACTACAAGCGTATCGTGAGCCACCACAAATTTTAGTGGTTGAAGGCTATATGGATGTTGTCGCGCTTGCTCAATATGGCGTAGATTATTCCGTTGCCTCATTGGGAACCTCGACAACGGGCGATCACTTGCAGGTGTTATTCAGGCAAACAAGCACCGTCGTGTGTTGTTATGACGGTGACCGCGCAGGCCGTGAAGCCGCGTGGCGTGCCATGGAAAATGCATTGCCTTACCTAACGGATGGTCGCCAGTTAAAATTCATGTTTTTGCCGGACGGAGAAGATCCCGACTCTTATATCCGACAAAACGGAAAACAAGCATTTGAGCAGCAAGTGTCTAATGCGATGCCCTTGTCTGAATTCATGTTCAGCTCATTGACTCAGCAGGTCGATATGAGCACGAAAGAAGGCATGGCCAAACTGAGTACTCTTGCGGTTCCTCTCATTGATAAAGTCCCTGGCGGCACTTTAAGACTATACTTGAGAGAATTGCTTGGCCGCCGTTTGGGTTTGGTTGATGAACGCCAACTACAGCAGCTAATTTCAAAACAAGGTAAAGAGGATAAAAGGCCTCAACCTCATAAAGAAATCAAGCGAACGCCGATGCGAGAAGTGATCGCGTTACTGATTCAAAACCCACAATACGTAAGTATGGTGCCAGATCTAACTAGCGTTAGAGATTTGCCCATTCCTGGTCTAAGTTTATTTGTTGATGTACTTGATAAATGCCAAGCGCATCCCCATATCAACACAGGCCAATTATTAGAGCATTGGCGAAACAGCCAAAATGAGACCCTTCTGTCTCGTCTCGCGAGTTGGGACATTCCACTCGATGAGGACAACCAAGAAGAAATCTTTTTAGACTCACTGGATAAAATTATTGCCCAGTGCGTAGAAAAACAAATTGAAAACCTGCAGGCCAAAGCAAGAAGTGTCGGTTTATCAGCCGAAGAGAAAAGGGAGCTGCTAGCACTTATGCTAGATTTAAAAGCGTAACCCTGTTTAATTAGTCAGCAACGATTTAATTTGTTATAGTAAGTGGTTTGCATTTCGCATACTGATTCCTTCACCAGATTACGAAGTTGGATACCGTCTATGGATCACAATCCGCAGTCACAGCTAAAGTCACTTGTTATTAAAGGCAAGGAACAAGGCTATCTGACCTACGCCGAAGTAAATGACCACCTACCTGCTGAAATCGTAGATTCAGAACAGGTAGAAGACATCATTCAGATGATCAACGACATGGGCATTAAGGTAGTAGAAACTGCTCCTGATGCTGATGATTTAGCACTGAACGATGACACAAATATTACCGATGAAGATGCAGCCGAAGCTGCAGCCGCTGCACTTTCTAGCGTAGAGAGTGAGATTGGTCGTACAACAGACCCAGTACGTATGTACATGCGTGAGATGGGTACTGTCGAACTTCTAACTCGCGAAGGCGAAATCGACATCGCAAAACGTATTGAAGAAGGTATTAACCAAGTTCAATCGTCTGTTGCTGAATACCCAGGCACAATTCCGTACATTCTTGAGCAATTTGACAAAGTTCAAGCTGAAGAACTACGTCTTACAGACCTAATTTCAGGTTTTGTAGATCCAGATGCTGACGACACCGCTGCACCAACGGCAACACACATCGGTTCTGAACTGACTGAATCTCAGTTAGAAGAAGAAGACGATGAAGACGTTGATGACGACGAAGATAGCGATGACGATTCAGATGATTCTGAAGAAGATGTAGGTATCGATCCAGAATTAGCGCTAGAGAAATTCAACCAACTACGCAGCACCTATCAAAATCTTCAATTAGCAATCAATGAGTACGGCTATAACAGCCCGAAAGCAACCGTTGCTAATGAAATGATGCTAGACGTATTCCGCGAGTTTCGTCTAACGCCTAAACAGTTTGATCACCTAGTGAATGAACTGCGTACTGCTATGGATCGCGTTCGTACACAAGAGCGTCTGATCATGAAGTCCGTGGTTGAATACGGCAAAATGCCGAAGAAATCATTCATCGCGCTGTTCACTGGTAATGAATCAAGTGAAGCTTGGCTGGATGAAGTTCTTGCGTCAGACAAGCCATACGCTGAAAAGATCAAACGTAACGAAGAAGAAATCCGTCGTTCAATCGCTAAGCTAAAAATGATTGAAGAAGAGACTTCTCTAAACGTACAGAACATTAAAGACATCAGCCGTCGTATGTCTATCGGTGAAGCAAAAGCTCGCCGTGCGAAGAAAGAGATGGTTGAAGCGAACTTGCGTCTTGTAATTTCTATCGCGAAGAAATACACCAACCGTGGCCTACAGTTCTTGGATCTGATCCAGGAAGGTAACATCGGTCTGATGAAAGCGGTAGATAAGTTCGAATATCGTCGTGGTTACAAGTTCTCGACTTACGCAACGTGGTGGATCCGTCAGGCAATCACTCGTTCAATCGCGGACCAAGCACGTACGATTCGTATCCCGGTACACATGATCGAAACGATCAACAAGCTAAACCGTATCTCTCGTCAAATGTTGCAAGAGATGGGTCGTGAGCCACTACCGGAAGAACTGGCAGAGCGCATGCAAATGCCAGAAGACAAGATTCGTAAAGTTCTAAAAATCGCTAAAGAGCCTATCTCAATGGAGACACCAATCGGTGACGACGAAGATTCGCATCTAGGTGATTTTATCGAAGATACAACGCTAGAACTTCCGTTAGATTCTGCAACTGCAACTAGCCTTAAGGTGGCAACAAAAGACGTGCTTGCAGGTCTAACGCCACGCGAAGCGAAAGTACTTCGTATGCGTTTTGGTATCGACATGAATACTGACCATACTCTAGAAGAAGTTGGTAAGCAGTTCGACGTTACTCGTGAGCGTATCCGTCAGATCGAAGCAAAAGCACTACGTAAACTTCGCCACCCAAGCCGCTCAGAGACTCTGCGCAGCTTCCTAGACGAATAATCGCAGCGCATACAAGCTTTTAGAAATCAAAAAAGGTGACTTTAGGTCACCTTTTTTATTATCTACTGTTCTAAGTGGATAAAAACTAAGCGCAATTGCCCTAGTTGGTATCTAGACACCTTGCAACGCTTCCCCTATAATCGTTGTCCTATTAAGGCCCCTTAGCTCAGTGGTTAGAGCAGTCGACTCATAATCGATTGGTCCGCAGTTCAAGTCTGCGAGGGGCCACCATTCAAATCAAGCACTTACTGCTTACCCTTCTTTGAATGTTGCCTTTTATTTCGTCCCGAGGTACAAAATCAGTACAGTACGCATTCGGGAGTACTCACATGGCAACTTTAGTTAAAACTTCTTCAGGTACCTGGAAAGCCGTTATTCGAAAAACCGGCTGGCCGACGACGTCTAAAACTTTTCGTCTCAAACGCGATGCCGAGGATTGGGCAAGACGCACCGAAGATGAAATCGTGCGTGGCGTGTATATCAAACGTTCCTCATCTGAACGCCTCACCATTGAAGAAGCGTTAAAACGCTACCTGGCAGAAATCTCACCGACCAAACGACCGGCGACCGCTGCCTGTGACGCGAGACATTCCAAACCGATTATCAAAGCCCTGGGAAAATACTCCCTGGCCGCCCTGACGCCCGAGATCATTGCCAAGTATCGAGACGACCGGTTAGCTGGCCTGGACCGTTGCGACGCCAGAGGTAACCCGGCCCCTAAGCCACGCTCACCTAATACCGTGCGCATTGACCTGGCCCTGCTAAGTCACCTGTACAATATTGCGATTAAAGAATGGGGTATCGGCCTGGCCATTAACCCGGTCCAGAATATTCGTAAGCCCTCCCCGCCTTCTGGCCGGGAACGACGCTTAACTGAGGAAGAAGAGTTACAGCTCCTGGAAGCCGTTGAAGCGCACACCAATCCGATGTTGGCCTGGATTGTTCGTATCGCGCTGGAAACCGGTATGCGTTCCTCTGAAATCACTTCTCTGCGCCGCTCTCAGGTTGATTTGAAAAAGCGTGTGGTTTTCCTAGTCGAAACCAAAAACACCATGCCGAGAACCGTTCCGCTTTCTCTCCTGGCGTTAGAATCCTTTAAGCAGGCGATTAATAATCCGGTACGGCCCATTGATACCGACCTGATTTTCTTTGGCGAACCAGGCAAAGACGGCAAGCGACGCCCGTACAACTTCAACAAAGTGTGGATGAAGATCAAAGCCAAGATTGGCCTGAAGGATTTTAAATTCCACGACCTGCGCCACGAGAGCGTCAGCCGCTTAGTTGAAGGCGGGCTAAGTGATCAGCAAGTCGCCGCCATCAGCGGCCATAAATCGATGCAGATGCTGCGCCGCTACACGCACCTAAGAGCCGAAGACCTGGTTGAAGAACTGGACGCAATTGCCAAAGGGAGAAAGGCTTAGTCAAAAGCGCCCCTCAAATGTCAATAAAATGAAGATTAAGCCCGGTGTAACCTGGCTGTGAGCAATCGTCAGGACTGGTTTATTGACATTTGGGGGGGCGAGACCAAAGTCACCAAAAAACTTAGTCCCTTTCCTCATCGCTGAAACAAAAAACAATTTCTAAAGAAAGCGAATGCATAATTAAAAAGTCTAACAAACCAGGTTATGTAGCAGCTCAACAATATTCCACAAAGAAAAAGCTTAATGGCTTTTTTGCGGTACAATAAACTCATGACTACAAGACGACACCAATACCCATGAATGATGAAACTAAAGATTACAATGTACCATTTGATCCATCTCGTATTAAGATGGATTCGAAAGTACAGTCTATCTATGCCTTGATGTTGAGACTAGAACATGGGGAGATTGTTACACCAACCTATCAACGCGATAAAGTGTGGAACAATGACGCAAAAAGTAGACTTATTGAATCACTCATTGTTCGAATTCCTATTCCGGTCTTCTATATGGACGCTACAGATGAAGAGCGTTGGAAAGTCGTTGATGGCCTCCAACGTTTAACGGCTTTGAAAGAGTTTCTAATCGACAAGTCTCTAAAATTGACTGGACTAGAGTACATAAAGGAGTTGGAGGGATATGGATACGATAAGCTCCCTAGAGCTTTCCAGCGCCGAATTCTCGAAACTGATGTTACTGTAATACATATTAATCCCGGTACTCCCGAAGATGTCAAATACAACATTTTCAAGCGAATTAACACTGGAGGATTACCTCTATCAGATCAAGAAATAAGACATGCACTAAATGATGGAAAAGCTACACCAACACTTCTAGAGTTAGTAGATAATCTTGATTTCGAAAAAACTTGGACCAAAGGTGATGATGACAATACTAGAATGAGTCTCAATGAACTTGTTCTACGTGCTTTCTCTCTTTGGTTTTTACCTGAGGAAAAAATATACAACTCAAGCATAGATGCATACCTTACTGAAGGGATGAAAGCAATCAATGCTGCAGATAGTGCAACTATCGAAGTAAAAAAAGTCAATTTTTCTGATGCATATAAAACCATAGAGAAAATATTTGGTGAGCAAGCTTTTAGAAAAATAAAATCGAATGGAAGAGGTAAAAGCCCTGTAAATAAAAACGTTTATGAAATGTGGATGTTTGCTCTTAAAGATTTCACAAAACAAGATAGAAATAAGCTTATTGACAACAAGGATAAGGTTTTAGCCATGTTTATTGATTTACTTTCTCAAAAGAAATTTGACTACGCTGTAAGCTCAAGAAAAGGAGATACTATGAAGCTTAGAAACACAACGCTAAAAGACAAATTAACTGAGATAATTAAAAATGATTAATAACCTTTTCGTTAATAACTTTAAAAGCATTATTAATGAACCTTTCAAATTAGGCCCGCTAAATGTACTAAGTGGAGTGAATGGTTCGGGAAAGTCTACTATATGTCAAATATTTCTACTACTTAAAGAATACTTTGAACACTATAATGAAGGTGTTTCCACGGTTAGCCTGAACAACAAATATATGGATCTTGGAAGGATACAAGATATCCTTAACGAAGGAGCATCAGAGGAAAAAATAAATATATCGTTCCAATACGAAGGTGAAGAACATCATTTTGAACTCGATGCAAGTAGTGAACTCAGCACAAATGATTTTGCAAAAGTAAGCAGTACAGTACTAGACCATCATCGTTTAAAGTATATTTTCTCGAAAGTTAAGTATCTCCGAGCTGAAAGACTTGGTCCGAGAGTTGTTCAAGAAAAGGATGATTATTCCGTCAGAGTATTACAAGATATCGGTATATCAGGTGAGTTTGTAAACAGTTTCCTCGAATATTATGGAAAAGAAGTCGTTGATTTTGAAAATAGATTTCATATCAATTCAGAGTCAGAACAGCTTTCACATCAAGTAGGCCTGTGGCTCAATGAGATATCTCCAAATATTTCTTATAATACAAATGAGCTTCAAAATACTGATTTTGTAGGTGTACAGTATAGTTTTGCAACTAAAATGGGTCACTCTCAAGGTTATAGAGCTACAAACGTAGGGTTTGGAATATCTTATGTATTACCTGTCATTGTAATGTGCTTATCTGCATCTCCCGGTGATATTCTAATAATAGACACACCGGAAGCCCATCTACACCCTAAAGGACAAAGTAAAATTGGGGAGCTTCTCGCCAATACTGCAGCGGATGGTGTTCAAATTATTGTCGAAACACACAGCGATCACGTAATAAATGGCATTAGAAAGCAAGTAATAAAGAAAAAAATACAGCCAGAGAATACTAACTTCTACTATTTCAGCTTGATATCTGGTAAAGGAGTACTTTCACCATGTACAAAAGTAGTAAAACCTAAAGTCGATATTAATGGAATGTTTGATGTTTGGCCAGACGGTTTTTTTGATGAGTGGTCTTCATCTCTTAGTGAATTAATACAACTCAGATCTAACGATACTAAAGGATGAGAAACAATGATATTTCCTTTCAACGAAATTTCATTAGATAACTTGAATCATCAGAATGACATCGAACACTTTTATAGACAAATTGAAGAACTTATATGTTTATTAAATCTTGAGAAAATCCCAAATATAGTATTTAAGTCTGATTTTGTTTCTTTGAATATTAATGGAATCGGTAACATCCATGATATAATAAAAAAATCAGATCTAAAAGATGATGACGAAAGAGCTCTTTTATCAATAATTCAGAATACTCCTTATATCGATGAAGAAGCAATTCATCCTTATCAGATTACATATAGTGATATAGATGCTCACGGCCTTACTTATGCTTATAGCAAGGATATTGCAAGTATATCTATTCCCGGTGCAGATTGGGATCGTTTTTTCATTAATGCTAAAAAAATCTCAATAACTGATAATGCGGAGCTGAAAGAAGAGTTCATCACTATAAAGCACTTGGGGAATTTGAAAGAAATTCAAGGTAGCTGGTTAGAAGAGTTAATACCGATCGCTAGTTACTCAAATCAAGAAGAATTTTTAGAGTATATAGAAACACAATACTTAAAGATTATTATATCCAAAGATTGTATAGATAGCATTAAAGGATTAACGCTACCCAAAGTAAGAAAGCTTGACCGTTCACTTGAGATACTTAATAACTATTGCACTTCAAATTGGAAAGTAGGAAAACTCAGATATTCATCCATATCTGAGTTGGGTTTGCATGTAAGACCTGAAAGTGACTCAACGTTACAACAATACAGCGAACAAAGAACGTTCAAAAATGAGGATGGAGATAAAGAAGTATTCTCTCTTCACTTTGACATATCTGAAGGAGAACGAGCGTATATTAAAGGAGTAGTCACAGATAAAAGCATTTTTATTCCATATATAGGAAAACACTTAAGCACAAAAAAATTCCCAAAATAATTCATATGTATATAGGGGAGCAAGATGTACTAGAAACTGTAGATATTGCAGCTTGTATTTCATCAGCAACCCTATTATCAGATATAGTAGAACGTGTCTTTAATAAAGCTTCCATTGCAACTTGTTCTGATATTTTTTCCAAATCATTCTTAGATATTACTTTGTTATCAATATTCTCGAAATGTATTATTTCTTCCACAATATCTTGACCAAAGCGATTTTTAAACGTTCTTGTCTGGTCAAGAACAAGCTCTAACCCCATCGACAGACCAAGGTTTTTAACTATCTCTCCATTATATACTTTTGCCTTTTTTATCGTTGAATATTTACCAACTATAAAAATTAATCTTGAGCCTCTCTTTGAGACTCTTATCAACTCATTTAAAGACATACTGATGTCCTTACAGTATTGGGTCAATGTTCTAAATCTATTAGGCCTATTTTTTCTATTTGATCCTATTTCTGATTTCGCGATTTTTAAAATGTCATATCCTAACAGCTCTGTATTCTTTCTATATTGCTGATGATAGTTAAAAACATTAACATATGGTGGAGATGTTATGACGAGATCAATAGAATTAGCTCTAATTGGTATGTTTCTACAATCAAAGTTAATAGCATTCACATGCTTCTTACTATACGGCATTGACAACAATACAGAAAAAAAACCACTAACTATTCTATGAAACTTATAAAGATCATTAACGTTATCTAAAAGTACAATAAGAGAATCTCTAATAATTTTAGTGTATCTACACTCACTATTAACAGATAATAGATAGTCATAACCATCGTTAACATTATCTACATTTAAAATAACATTAAACTCTTTAGTTAGGCCTTCTCTTTTTTTTATAGATAACCTACAAAGCTCATAGACTTTAGATATTCTATTTGCAGCTGGATTAACATCCACACCTAGTGCAGAAATACCTTTTCTTGCACATTCATATAATACGGTACCGCTTCCTGAGAATGGATCTAATACTTTATAATTATCTTTAGCGTATACATCTAACAGTGCTTCTATAAGTTGAGGAGAGAACTGTCCATTCCATTTGAATAAATTATTTCTCGTTTTATTTTTAATATCTAAAACGTCTTGTGAAATAGGCACCATAAACTCAATTTATACTCAACAGAATTAATACAAAAAACAGCGCTATATATTAGCAGGTATACGTGAGATAACAAAGCGTTAGCTCTTGTTAAAGTAAGTATCTATCCCCTAGGACCAAAATAGCTAACGTTGCCAAGTGATTAGCCCATTTCCACGCCGTCACTTGGTACGAAGTCACTCAGACCTCGTAGACAGAGCACAACATCAAGTAAACAACTTTTTTACTATCTACATTATTTATTGCATGAATTGATGGAACTAGGCCAAGAACTTGTAACCTAGTCGGCTACACTCAGTCTACATCGTAGTCTCACTCAAACCTAAAGCCAAACGAGCAACATTGAACTTGGTTATTTATAATAAAAGAAAAATTTTCATATTTTCAAAACATTAGGCTGGACACATCCGAAACGAAAAGTGTCGCATTGACAAAAAACGAACAAAATGCATCCAAACTTAGTTTTATATTTCACGGTTGAGGATTGATACCGTTTTCTTATTGTTGCCTTAATTTAGCTTTAAAGAACAACCCACATCGACTCTGTATACCAAATAAGAGCTTTAGTGCATATAAAACATCACATCGATATGAAGAAAGTACGCCTATCAAGAAGTACATACCTATTGACACTTGAGGGGCACATTCACAACGACTAAGTAGCCATAGAGTGTGATCACTCAAAAACAAAAGTGACTTAAATCACAAGTACATATGCAACGAAAAGAAAATCATGATAGATGGTTTTTGCAAGTTAAGCGTATTACCCCCGAATTAATCCAACTCTACTGACTATCTCACTTACTTGATTCCATTCCTCTCTCTTTATTTATACATACAGAACAAAAGTAAATTTTAATAATTAAAACAACAGGATAAATAACCAACTCTATCAATAGAGATATTAATGTTCGATATACCGAAATCAAGAACGCTCAAAATCAGCAAAGACTCGATTTTAGCCGCTAAAAAATAGAAAACATCAAATCAAAAAACTTACGATATATCGAAAATTGTCGATAAAATTCACGAAAAGTATAGCTATACCACCGAAAATCCTCCATTTGACACGAAAACTCACATTTCATACGCTCAAATTCAAAGTAATAACGAACGTTACGAAGGAGAGCAACATGACGACTGAAGAATGGTTGTACAACAAATACGGAAATTCTCCGTTGCTGTCATTTACTCAGGTTGCGGAGATCCTGCATCGCAGTCCTGAAGGGTTGAGAATTACTCTTCGCACTAACTGTGATTTAGCCAACAAGCTGAAACCCAATCGACTCAAAATAGGCAGACGCGTTTATTTCAAGGTCTCCGATATCGCCAACTTAATTGACCAGGCTACCCCGGACAATATGGAGGCTTGAGATGTCGGATTACGTCAAAGAGCTGCAAGCCTGGATTATTCAGCGCCAGCCCAATACTCGCCCTCCCACCAAACAGGAAGTCCTTGCAACCTTCCTTGGCATTCAATCCTTCGTCGAAGAAGGCATTGAGGCCGGATATAACCTCAAAACCATTTGGGAGTACCTGACGGAGCAGAAATATATCTCGTTCCGCTATGAAACGTTTCTGCGCTACGTAAAGCAGTACATCGCGACGAAGTCCAAGCCCTGCACAACCAATAAGCCAGATGAAGAAAAGCAGAACGTTTCGCGCAAAATCAGCGGATTTTCGTTTGATGCCAAGCCAAATAAGCAGGACTTGATATGAATACGCAGCCACGCTGTTTACCCGCTGTCAGCTCGCAGTCGCGGCACTACCAACGCGCAACGCCAACACAACTTTGTGTGTGTTTTGCCTGTATTGATGTGGTTTGTTCGTGTTTTTGCCTGCTTTTGGGCTGGTTTACGCGCAATTGCGCGACAGCAGCGCAGCATACCTGCGATATCCAAAACACAGTTGCGGGTGATATTGCGGGCAGGATAGGTGAAGTGGTCCCCCCGACAAGTCGGCGGTTACCACTTCACTTCCCTTATTCGCGCCAGGGCGCTCAACGGTCATCCTGCCCTGCGGGGCCGAGTCAGTAACAGACGGTTCGAGACGGAGATAACACATGAATCATTCACAGAAAGTCACCAGGAAGAATACGACGCCAATCAAAGTCTATTGCCTGCCGGAAGAGCGTGAACTGATTGAAGCCAACGCCAAACAAGCCGGGCTGAGCGTATCCACTTACCTGCGCAGAATTGGTCAGGGACGCCAAGTGAAAAGCGTCGTCGATGCCGAGCAAGTGCGAGAACTGGTTAAGGTCAATGGCGATCTTGGCCGTCTTGGCGGTTTACTCAAACTCTGGCTGACCAACGATGTAAAAGCCGCGCAAATCGGTGCGCCGACCATCAAGGCCGTGCTGAACCGGATTGATATCACCAAAGATCAGATGAGCACCATCATGGAGTCGGTCTTGCGCCAAAGGTGATAGTCATGATTGTTAAACACATTCCGATGCGTTCCACGCACAAATCTGATTTTTCCGGCTTAATCAATTACCTCACCGATGCTCAAAGCAAAGAGCACCGCTTGGGACACGTAAAGCTGACGAACTGCCACGCTGATTCCATCCGGGACGCAATCAGCGAAGTGCTTGCCACTCAGCAGTCAAACACCCGGGCAAAGAACGATAAAACCTATCACCTGATCATCAGTTTCCGAGCCGGTGAACAGCTTGAGCAGGACGTGCTTTCAGAGATTGAAAATCGTGTGTGTGACAGCCTTGGATTTAACGATCACCAACGTATCAGCGCCGTGCACAACGACACGGACAATCTGCATATCCATGTTGCCATTAATAAGATTCATCCCACGCGCCACACCATGCATGAACCGTATGCCGCCTATCGAACCTTGGCCGAACAATGTGAACAGTTAGAAAAAGCATTTGGACTCCAGCAGGACAATCACACGCCGCAGCAAACTCACAACGCTGCGCGCGCGGCTGACATGGAGCAACACTCTGGTATTGAAAGTCTGGCTGGCTGGATTAAACGTGAGTGTATAGACGAGATTAAAGCCGCCCAGACCTGGGCTGGGCTGCACGATACCTGCCGCGCAAATGGCCTAACGCTATCGGCCAAAGGTAATGGCTTGGTTTTCTCGGCTAACAATGGCATCACGGTCAAAGCCAGTACCGTTGCCCGAGATCTTTCAAAACCCAAGTTAGAAGCTCGATTCGGCGTTTTCCAATCGGCTCAGTTCGATAGCAATCGCTCCGGCCAAGCCGCGCAGCGCAATTACCAAAAGCAACCGCTAAAAACACGCATCGATACCAGCGAACTGTATGCACGCTATCAGCGTGAGCAAAAGGCTCTCGCAACTCATAAGGCCACCGCTTTAGAGCAGCTTCGCCACAAGAAAAACCAGCAAATCATCAACGCCAAAAATAACAACAAGGTTCGCCGCGCCGCCATCAAGCTGACTGGCAGCGGTCGATTTACCAAACGCGTACTGTATTCCCAGGCGAGTCAGGCACTGCAAAGCCGCTTGGCCGCTATTCATAAACAATACCGACAAGAACGCCAACAGGTTTATCAAACTCACAGCAAGCGCACCTGGGCCGATTGGCTGAAACACCAAGCGCAACACGGCGACCAAACAGCATTAGCCGCGTTGCGAGCGCGAGAAGCAGCTCAGGCACTGAATGGCAACACGCTCCAGGGAAACGGACAGACACGAAAAGACCACGGCAGTGTGATCGATTCAATCACCAAAACCGGCACCGTTCTGTTTCGCTCCAAAAATGGCGCGGTCCGTGACGATGGTCAGCGCCTTCAGGTTTCAACTCAATCCGACTCCGAAGCGATAACTCAGGCGCTAAAAATAGCCCTGGAGCGTTATGGCAATCAAATCAGTGTCAATGGTTCTCCGGAATTTAAAGCTCGCGTGATCCGGGCAGCGGCAGACACCGGCCTGCCCCTCACTTTCAGCGATACAGGTCTGGAACAACGCCGACTCGCACTGCTGTCTGCCAATCATCAGGCCACACCGGCTAAGGCTCAACACCGTGGTGTTCCACCGATTGGCAAAGCGCCGCCTGGCATCAGGCGCAACACGCTCAGCACTCTTGCTCAGCTTGATGTCATGCGTTTTGACAAACCACAGGAGCAAAGGCCATCGGCGTTGGAACAACGCAAAGCGCAACTTCACGCTGAAATGGCTCAGAAAAAACAGAAACAAGCCAAGAAGAGCAGAAGTCGATAAACCACTTAAACGTCAGTAAGGAATACACGATGAAAATCAGCACAAAAATTTTAGCGGCTAAAATTCGTCTTTTAGCACTCGGCGGGATCATGGCGCACGCTAGCCCTGTTTGGTCCGGTATACCGGTGGCCGATGGCGTTAACCTGCAACAAAACATCATTTCAGCAATGGAAGCCGTGACGCAGACCGCCAAACAAATCCAGCAGTATCAGTCCCAATTGCAGCAATATGAAAACATGCTGCAAAACACTATGGCTCCGGCTTCCTACATCTGGGACCAGGCTCAATCCACGATTCATGATCTGACTCAGGCGACCAATACACTCGCCTACTATCAGAATCAGCTCGGCAGTCTGGACGAGTATCTAGGCAAATTTCAGGATGTGGCCTACTACCGCAGTTCACCTTGCTTTTCCTCGTCAGGATGCAGTGAAACGGAAAGGACTGCCATGATCCAAAACCGTCGCTTGGCCTCTGAATCTCAGAAAAAGGCCAACGACGCGTTATTCAACAACCTGGCACTCCAGCAAGACAACTTACAAACCGATGCCCGTCAGCTTCAGCGTTTGCAATCGGCCGCTCAGGGAGCCGATGGTCAGATGGCCGCCATCGGTTATGCCAATCAGCTTGCCAGTAACCATGCTAACCAACTGCTGCAAATCCGCAGTTTATTGATTGCTCAGCAAAACGCTGTGGGGGCTCGGATGCAGGCAGACGCCGATAAAGAGGCACTGCAACAAGCAGCCCACGAAGCACTTTTTGATTTTGGTTCGTCAACCGACCGTTCCCAAAACAGAGGGTTTTAAGCATGAAAATCACTTCATCTATCGCTTTGTGCCTGTTCACGTCATTGCTTCTGCTTGGCTGTGACCAATCACAAGACATCAAAAATATCGATTGCGACTCACCGAACCTGACCAAAGCCGAGAAACAACAAGCCAACTGCTTTTGGAACATGGGTGACCCTACCGATCGCAGCCAGAATAAGGGGTTCTGATCATGAAGGTTCGTCAGGTAATTTCCTTGGGCTTGATTATCCCTTCGGCAGCCGCCCATGCTGCCATTGATAACAACGGTGTGCTGGATGACGTGGCATTCCAGTTCATGACGGTCGCCAGTACCTGGGCTGGCGTGATGACCAACTATGCCAGTTGGCTATTCTGGCTGCTTGGTACTATCTCTCTGGTTTGGACCGGAGGAACCCTCCTCCTCCGTCAAGCAGATATCAGGGAATTCTTTGCCGAGTTTATCCGCTTCATAATGACCTTCGGCTTCTTTCTGTGGCTGCTACGCAATGGTCCTGTATTTGCCACGTCCATCATCGATTCACTGAGAATCATTGGTGCAGAAGCTGCGGGGTTACCGCGTGAACTGACGCCATCCGAGCCAATCAGTATCGCCCTGGATATAGTGGCTAAATCAGGCAATGCATATAGCTTTTCCAGCCCTTTCGACAGCCTGGCGATCTTTATCATCACCCTGCTGATTGTCGTTTGTATGACGATTGTTTCTGCCAACGTGTTAGTGGCCTTGGTGTCGGCCTGGGTACTTTGCTACGCAGGCATCTTTGTGCTTGGTTTTGGCGGCTCACGCTGGACTTCCGATATCGCCATTAACTATTTCCGCAACGTCCTTGGCCTGGCGTTAAAACTCATGACGATGACACTCATGATCGGCATTGCGATGTCCATCATGGACTCATTCCTGGTCAACCTATCTGACGACACTCCCATGCGAGAGCTGCTGGTTATTTTCATTGTTGCGCTGGTCCTGGTGCTACTGATCCACTCCGTTCCCAATATCGTTGCCGGTCTCATCCCAGGCGCAGGGGCCGCCGCCAGTTCGGGCAACATCAGTGCCGGAGCAATGGCCGGGGCCGCAATGACCACAGGGGGAATGGCGGCTGGTGCAGTGATGGGGACTGCCGGTGGCGCATCCGCCCTTCAAGCCGCGTTTAAGTCGGCGACCAACTCAGAGATGGCTGAGATGATAACAGGCTCAATTGGCAGCGATTCTGCCAAGTCCGAAGAACCAGGTACAGGTGACACACCGTTTGCCAGAGCCGCAGGTATGGGGCGTGAGTCGAATTGAGCTTTAGCGGGCCGGTAGACGGTTGGCTAAAGAATCACACACCGAAGTTCTGAGAGAACAGGTCTCCAGGATTTCACCATTAGGCATAGAGGAGAACAAGCATGGAACTACATTTTCCACCTCAAAACTGGACCGACTTTGGCGCGTTTTTCGCGGTCATGTTCCTGGTAATGCTGGCGTTTTATTTTGCAGGTCAGTGGGCACACTCCACCAAATACAGTAAGCAGCTTTATCGCTTAGCTGACGTGCTGGAAGGGATTCAAAACAAAGTGGCAAACAAGGCGTATCGAGGAATGATGTCGTTGAATAAGCAAACCAATAAAACCAAAGGTTGGCCGTTCAAGTAACGCAAATCATAAAGACACACAGGCCGGTGCTCGCAACACCGGCCCGCATTTTCACATTAACCGTCCTGAGAGGTATAACATGACAATAAAACATTATAGAGCACCTCACACAGAGTTAAAGTGCTTAAAAATCACTCTATCCGATGTATCTTGTGAGGACTGATAGCATGTCACGCAAGAACACTAAGACAACACCAACAGCAATCAAAGGCTATTCCCCTGAAGTACGTGTAGTTCTGCGAGTAGTAAAACAAGGTAGCGTACCAGAGGCTACTCGCCGTTTGATAGACAAGCTGAAGCACTTTCAGGACAAACCCTTTGTTCTCAGGTCACTAAATTCACTGATTAGCCCTCACAGAGATATGCAGCGCCGCGTAAGAGTCAGAGCGTTTCGGGTCTTAACCGTTCTAATCAGTTATATGGATTGGGCAACATTCCGCATTGGAGTCCCAAAGACGGCGTTTAATGATCCAGTCAAACACCGAGCCATGATCAAGCGATATGAAAAAATGTATAACGAAACAATGCCTGAATCCTCTTGGTTTCGTTATATCGATAAATTAACGCAAGCGGGCTACCTCAACAGTGCCAACATGGATATTCTTAACCAAGACGGTCAAATTCGTGGGACGGCTGGACTTAAATGGTTAACCATGAAACTGATGAAAGAACTTCGTATCAAATCGGGCTGGCTGGATGAACAAAGAAATCATGCACTAGAGCGGTTAAAAAAGTCAGGTCGATGTAACGTGTGGCCTACCTATTTCAGTAAAATGGCCCAGAAGAAGCGAGTTAAAGCGATAGTGGTCGAAGCCACACAAACAGAATCATTCCAGGGGCAATTTGATACAGGCTTAACACCGCTCGACTTGAGATACCCGCCCATTCATTAACACTCCCTAATTTTTCATGCCAATTAGCTTTGGTCGACTTGTCACGCCTTCAAATCAGTCACCAATGCTAACGCTCAAATTTTAACCTGAACATATCTAAAATCTTGCACCGTATCCCTCTGACATAACTCAGTTGAGTCTGTTCAACAGACTCCGTTTTGATGTATCTACCAGAGTTCCGAAAAAATGAGAGTTGATAAAAGAATCCGGTATAACAAGTGGTTACTTCATTAACCTCACGGTTAAGCTCTATCATTGGTTTATTCATGTCTCGTCCCTCGTCATGAATAAACTTTTTAAGTAGGTATTGAAGGTTTACGCTACGCTATGCCCAAAGGGGCAAGCCCCTCTGGACTCCCATTGGAAGCTTGGTCACCTTGCTGCAAGAGCAGATCACATATTGAGCACCTGAGCAGATGGTGAGATGATAGTTTTTACGCCAGGAAGGTAATCGACTTAAACCACCAAAATCTTCTCACCTAGAGAGTCAGACGCAGCATGAAAAGAAAAGCACCCGATACAGAGCCACCACGCCCCCTCACAGAAGCCGAAAAGGAAAACTTGAGGAAAGATATGCTGGAGTCGTCGAAGTGGGCCAGAGAGGAGCTAAAGCGCCGAAGAAAGTCTACATGACATCTGTCTTTAGTGCAGAAATTTAACCAAGGAGATTTGAGTTTTGTTAAAATGTTGATATTTTAAAGATTAGGGCAAGGACTTAGAGAGCCAAATGAGAATACACACTACCATAGCTAACGATTCTCCAGACAGAGAAATTGAATTGCACATTGATAAGTTTTTTCAATTTATCATTGTAGGAGATATCGTGAATGGTGAATGTGATATAACTATTTATAACTCTATTTCATTCCATTACAAGAAAGATACTGAAAACCCAAGACTTATTGTAAAGTTCAATGTAAATGATGACGAGAACGTAAAAATAGAGCATCTCGACATGTCTCATTTTTACCGTGAAGAAAGGGTAATAAAGCAGTTTTGGGGGAGTGAATCTAAATTTTCAAGCTCTTACAGAGAGTTAATTAATAAAGTAAGTCGAGAAACCCCTTTAGATGATAAACAGGTAGAAACTCTAAATACATCCTTTTGTAAATCTGGAGATATTGATGGTGCTATATTTATAACTGAAAACAAAGAGCATATAGATGATATTATAATATCTCCATGTTCAATTAAAAATCCAAATTCAGATGTAATATTGTACGATACATTCTTAGAACTAGATGATGAATTAAAAAACATTTCATCAAATGGATACTGGTTTAAAAGTACATTTAAACACAAAATTGAAAACAACCACCAAGGATTTAAAGTTAAAGTTAACATCGATCTTAAAGATGCTAAGTTTAGTTCATCCGATTTCAAGCTTTACATACAAACTAAAAAAAGTTTCGACATAAAACAAGATAATTCCACAATTGACGGAAAACCAGTTTCAATAGAAAAGGTATACTCTCAAAATAGTTTGAATTATTTTAAAGAATGGGAAGATCTAGGAATATATAAGTCATCTTTATTTAGATTAAGCAACAGTAAAGATATAGACAATCAAGTATCAGAAAAAATAAATAATTTATCATCTTCTATTCAGTTTGAAAATATTTTCGCATCAAGACATAGAGAAATAAAAATACTTGTCTTCAGTATAATATTATCGCTTATATCATCAATAGGCTTAGATGCGACTCGCCAAGACACTAGTAGATTTGAATCTCTATTTCCATCTTATTTTAATTTAAGCCTTGATTTTTTATGGATTCTAGCATGCGTATCATTAGCGACTAAATTTTTATTCTTTAATCAATCAATTATAAAAATTAGAACCATATTGCTCATTTCTTTTCCGTCCGCAGCTTGGTTCCTTAGCTACTTTATGTTCAACTTTGATGAAGCAAGGTACACTTGCCAAGATATCACTTATGGCAATAGTTTATTATGCTTAAGCTATTTTCAAGGGAAGTTATTTATATTAGATTTAATTATAACAGTAGCTATTATATTGTTGTTAAGCTGTAATCACTTTAAATTGTTATCAGCATATAATATAAAGTTATTCGATAAATTCATGACTAAAATATTTGGTAAATAGTATGGAATTATTCAACAACCTTATATATGTAAAAAATCCTTTAGAGGATATTATTATATATAATGATAAGCAGTACTATCGATACATGAATAAAATTTACATTCCTAATCCACCTTGTGATTTGGATGATAATGATGTCAGTAGTTTATCCAAAATAAGAATATTATTAAACGGAGACGTAATTGATTACGATTACACAGAGTCAATAATTAATTATCTCATAGATAAGTCAGAACTCAAAGATGGAGAAGAAATCTTAGACTTTGGTTGTGGCGGAGGAATCCTAGCTGATGTCATTTTAAAAACAAAGAGAAAATTAAAAGGTATCACTGGATTAGATCTATGCTCATTTGCTGTACATACTGCTAACGAGATGTACAAAGAGAGACTGTCTATGGGTAATGCTTTTTTATTTGGAAAAGATGACAGTATAGATAAGGATGACAATAGTATAGATGCTATTGTTTCAAGCTTCGTAATGCACTTTAATGTATCCCCTGTTCAAATAGAGGAACTGTATAGAGTACTAAAAAAAGGCAAGAAGTTTGTATATAACGACTACGTCTATCATAAATACCCAGGACACTCTAAAAATATAATCAAATTACTTGTAAATAGCGGGTTTACCGTTGAAAAAGAAGTAGTTGAATTTAAGATTCACTCTGAATCTCTAATTAAAAAGCACTTAATAGTAACAGCAACAAAATGAGCTTTAACTTTATCTCGAAGTTTCGAACTGAGTGCTTCAAGGAGAATGGGTACACTAGAGGTACAGTCACTAGTTTTGACAATTTTAGCAAAACTACGCTAAACTACTGTTTAGTAAATACTTTAAGGTATTTTTAGTTACGCTTAATTTACCTCGGTTTTCCTAGACTTCCTGCGTTAGTGGCTAACTCATAATCGATTGGTCCGCAGTTCAAGTCTGCGAGGGGCCACCATATTTCGAAAGGCGTAGCAGGTTAATACCTACTACGCCTTTTTTGTATCTTATATCTTTGGGTACAGTTTCGGTTGCGGTAACTCGTCACTAACCTCGTAATAGCTTTTCTTCTTCCCCTCTTCTTTAACTATTATCTGGCTTTCTATACGAGCAATAGAAACAAAATGTCTGCTCGTGATTTAAACCATTGACCCTCAGACAACTTCTGATAGTATGGACATATAAACGTATGGACGTCTAAAGCAAAAATGGAGCTACAATGAAAAGTATTGGTCACTTAAAGAAACTAGCTTTGATTCTCACGGCAGTAGTCGGCTTAAGCGCTTGTGGAGAAAAAGATGACTCTGTCATTAAAGTGGGCGCGACAGTTGGACCACATGCACAAGTAGTCGAGGCGGTAGCGAAGGAGGCAGCGAAGCAAGGTTTGAATGTCGAAGTCATTGAGTTTTCTGACTACGTGACACCTAATGCCGCTCTTAGCGATGGTAGCATCGATATTAATAGCTATCAGCACCAGCCATTTTTAGACAACTTCAACAGTAGCCATAACGCCCAATTAGTATCAATTGGTCAGTCCATTCTTATGCGTATGGGGCTTTATTCCAATAAGTATCGCTCACTGCAAGAGCTTCCAAACAATGCACGTATAGCGCTTCCAAATGACCCTACCAACGGTGGTCGTGGTCTGTTGCTACTCGCCGATGCAGGTTTAATTGAGCTGAAACAGGGTGTTGGCCATAAAGCCGCCCTAACTGATATCACAAAAAACGCAAAATCATTTGAATTTGTCGAGGTAGATGCCGCTCAGCTACCCAGAACATTAGATGATGTGGACGCGGCTGCGATTACAATGAACTACGTAATGTCTTCTGGTTTAGATCCTAAGAAACAAAGTATCTATCTTGAAGCAAAAGACGCCCCATTAGCAGTCATGGTCATCGCCACTCGTGACGCAGACAAAAATAATGAAGCGTATAAAAAATTCGTTTCTATTTATCAATCTCAAGCGATTCGTGATTATCTCGATCGCACTTTCAAAGGCACAATCGAAGCAGCTTTTTAATCAATAAAGCAGCGAATACTTTGCCCCACGAATCAGATAGAAAAGAGGCTAATGTTTTCTCATAGCCTCTTCTTTTCATTACTCACTAAATCGACTCATTGTCGACTTTCAGCCTCTAACTTCATTGCCAAATAAGCTTGATCAGCAGAAACCAATTCAGGGCGGTTAATCAACTTCCAGAGGAAGTATGGTGGGATTAAAAATACGATGAAGTAGAGAGATTCATGGAAAAAAACATCGGCTATCGTTTGCTGATGCTCCCAAAGTGCCGTCAGTGCGAAGAGCTCTAACATCACGCCTAATACGCCAAAGACGACAGAGACAACAATCGCTAAACCCAGTAGTTCTCTAACAAAGTGCTTGTATGCCATGATACTAATTCCTTCTAGCAATAAGTCATACTAACTTACGCTCATAAGAAACAAGTGAGCTTGATTATTATCAAACTCACCTCATCACTGTTAAGAACTTAGTTTTATAAAAAAGTACTTGTATATAGCGTCAGCGAAGACTGATTTCCCTATCACAGAGCATAGATACCTCTACAAATAGAAGGTGATGGAACGACCAACTATTGACTATATGAGCGCAACTTTAATCAGATAAGTAATATTGAACCGTCGATACCACTCGTACTTTCTTAATGTAAGGCGTGTTGCTGTCTCGGTCATAAATCGAGAACTGCCCTTGAGTTGCACGTTTGATCTTACCCAGTGAACTCTGTGAGTCTTTCGCAAATTTCTCAGCCACTTCACGCGCATTCTTAGTCGCTTCTTCGATCATGTCTGGCTTCACATCATTCAGCTTAGTAAAGCTGTACTCAACACGATTTGCATAAGGATCTTGGTTAAGCAAAACGCCTTGCTTTCCTAGCTCACCTATTTCATTGATTGCCGCTCGAACAACATCAACACTCTGGCTATAAACCGTAACGGTTCGCGAGGCCAAATAACGATACTCAATGTCTTGCTCGCTCCCATATTGCTGTGCTTTTCTGTCAATGACCGCTGGGGAAGAAAGGGAAACGCTGGTTTCAGGAAGCCCTTTGGCACTTAGAAAGTCCAAAATCAAACGGGTTTGCTGGTCAATTTCATCAAACATGGCTCCCATATCATTACTCGCTAGAGTAAATTGAATCGGCCAAATCACCGTATCAGCAGGATACTCACGCTCCGACAAACCTTTTACTGTCACGACTCTTTCATAGGCTCGGTATTTCACCGCCGTCTGCTGCATAAAATAGCCAAGTATGCCAAGACCAAGTATCAAACTTAGCCCAATCCAAAGTGCTGCTTTATTGGAAACTCGTTCCATTATTTCCCCCTGATAAATATCAACTTAGCTTAATCTTTGTTCTAGATAAGATAGCCTATCTCTTGTTTTAAGAGGGAGACATAACGCGAGTTTTGATTCATAGCACAGTGATATACCGTTTTCTTTAGTCAATAAAGCTTCATTGGTTTGTCACCAAAGGCTCATGCTTTTGCCTCTGAATTGTCATCTGTAATTTCTACTATCCAATCAGCAACTTGTACGCTGAGGTAAATATGGATAGTTCGACCCCTTTTCGTCTCCCACGTAAAACGCCGTTTGGCATTGGTGAAAACGTTGCTGAATGGGCAACCGGTTTAAACCAACTTGATAAGTTCTACGCCCAACGCCCCGTTAATGCCGATACCAAAACTTTTCTCCGCTTCACGCTGGATGTCTTAGGTATCGACTATCGCATTGCTCATGGTTCACTCGACTCAGTACCTAAACAAGGAGCTACCGTCATTGTGGCGAACCACCCGCTTGGTTGTGTGGAAGGCGTCATCTTGGCCGAACTCTTGTTGATGGTACGAGACGATATCCAAATTCTAGCCAATCAATACCTGAAAACCGTACCAGAGTTAGATCAGCTCTTCATTGGTGTCGATGTGTTTGAAAGCAGAGACGCCGTCAAATCGAATATGAAGGCCCTCAGAGCGGCTAATAAACACCTCGCAAGTGGCGGCTTATTGCTTGTCTTTCCTGCCGGTGAGGTTTCCCAGTTAGTCGATGCCAAACAGCAACGCTTGGAAGACAAAGCGTGGAGTCGAAGCGTAAGTAGCCTGATCCGCAAAAACAAAGCAACGACAGTTCCAGTATTCATCAGTGGTCAGAACTCGAAACGCTTCTATATGGCAGGGAAAATCCATCCACTTTTGCGCACCCTACTGCTTGGGCGAGAACTGCTGAACAAACAGGCGCAAACCATCAACTTATCCTTTGGCCAAGCGATAAAATTTAAAGAGATCAACACGCTTAACGATGATCAAGTAGTGAACTATTTGCGGCTCAACACTTACTTACTCAATCGTGAAATCCAATCGGTGAAGCCCTCTTCCTCATCAGAACGGCTCTCACCAATAGCGGCAGGGTTACCCGTAGGCGAATTGCTTGAAGAACTGAACAACTTACCAAAAGAGTCCAAGCTGCTAACAAGTGGTGAGTTCGATGTCTACTGCACGGAGTCGCAGAATATCCCTTCCCTACTGCATGAAATTGGTCGCCTACGTGAGCTCAATTTCCGACAAGTTGGCGAAGGGACGGGACTAGCAATAGACATTGACCATTTCGATCATGATTACCTGCATCTGTTTGTGTGGGACAGAGAGAATCAATGCTTGGTGGGCGCGTATCGTTTAGGTCTGGTTGATCAACTGATTGAAAAGCGCGGCGTAGCAGGTCTGTATTCACGAACGTTGTTTAACTATGACCAACGCTTTATCGACCAAATGGGTAAATCCATTGAGATGGGGCGCTCTGTGATTGCACAGCAATATCAAAAGAGCATGAGCGCGCTACTGCTGCTGTGGAAAGGCATCGCAACGTTCGTTCATCAAAACCCAGATTACACTCACCTATTTGGTCCGGTAAGCATTAGCAACGATTATAGCGATACTGCACGTCAATTACTGGCTCAATCAATGACACTGCACCACTACGACAACAATTGCGCAGAGTACGTCACACCTTCTAACCCACTTCCTGAGCACCACCGTGACTGGAACACCAGCATGCTCACTGCTCTGGGTGATTTACAGCTATTGTCACGTGTCATTGCCAGAATCGATGAAGGGAAAGGAGTGCCCGTTTTGCTGCGTCAGTACTTAAGCCTCAATGGCAAGCTGGTATGCTTCAACGTCGACCCTGCATTCAATAACGCTCTAGATGGATTGATTATGGTGGATTTGCGCGATGTTCAAGAAAAGACGTTGGCAAGGTATATGGGACGCGAGCAAGCTCATGACTACCTCGTCTATCATACTAATAGCAACGATGATTAAGAACAGTGATTAAGTAGAGAGTTGGGAATCACAAGAAGAACCGTGTGGCGACTCTCTTTATTTACCCTTTCATCAACTAATTAGGCGTGCTCCGTGAAGTGCGCCGAAAAGACTCTCATAGATACAATCTATCGAAAGATCTAGATAGCATTTATCTCACCAATTCCGTCACAAACTTTCACAAAAAACAAAAACAGATCCAAGTCACACTTTAAATCCACCACAACTCAACACAAAACGTGACATTGATCATCACAAGCATTTAATTCGAATTTCAAAAAAAATCAAAAGTGATCAAAGTCACAAAGTATTTTGATTTTAATTTTGTCAGAAGATCGGATTGATCACTAAGATTTTTATTGACAGGTTTGAAAGTTGCTTTTTGTTATTAAGTTACAAGTTAATAAGTTGAACTTGGTCACTTAAAAACCGTTTCTCAGCCTAAGAAATGCGGGCGTAGATCACGAAAAACCCGTTGTCAGTTCCAATTGGAAAATGTGTGGTAAATTGATTGGGTACTAAGCAATCAAACAAACGGTTTTGGCGAACCGTTTACTACAACAAGATTCATCAGAACATCGAACGGGGAATTGTTATGATATCACCAGATGCCAAGATCAAGATACAAAATTTTGGTCGTTTTCTGTCAAACATGGTAATGCCAAACATCGGCGCGTTTATCGCGTGGGGCTTTATCACTGCTCTATTTATCCCAACTGGATGGCTACCAAACGAAACGTTAGCCTCTATGGTTGGCCCAATGATTACCTACTTGCTGCCACTACTTATCGGTTACACCGGTGGTAAATTAGTTGGTGGCGATCGTGGTGCGGTAGTCGGTGCAATCACAACAATGGGTGTGATTGTCGGCACAGACATCCCAATGTTTATGGGGGCAATGATGGTCGGCCCAATGGGCGGCTGGGCTATCAAGAAATTCGATAACTACATCGATGGTAAAGTAAAAAGTGGCTTCGAGATGTTGGTTAACAACTTCTCTGCGGGCATCATCGGCATGCTATGTGCGATCCTTGCCTTCATCTTTATCGGTCCATTCGTAAAAATTCTTTCTGGTGGCTTGGCGGCTGGCGTTAACTTCCTAGTTTCTGCTCACCTACTACCACTGACTTCAATCTTCGTTGAACCTGCGAAGATCCTGTTCCTAAACAATGCGATCAACCACGGTATTTTCTCTCCACTGGGTATCCAACAAGCGTCTGAAACAGGTCAATCGATCTTCTTCCTAATCGAAGCAAACCCAGGTCCTGGTCTAGGTATCCTGCTAGCTTACATGGTGTTTGGTAAAGGTACGGCTCGTCAAACGGCAGGTGGTGCATCAATCATCCACTTCTTCGGCGGTATCCACGAGATTTACTTCCCATACATCCTAATGAACCCTCGCCTAATCCTTGCGGCTATCGCAGGTGGTATGACTGGCGTATTCGTTCTAACTATCTTTAACGCAGGTATCGTTTCTCCAGCATCACCAGGTTCAATCTTTGCAATCTTGTTGATGACTCAGAAAGGCTCAATCGTTGGTGTTCTAGCGTCTATCGCAGCAGCAACAGGTGTGTCATTCGCGGTAGCAGCACTACTAATGAAGACACAAACGTCCACAGAAGAAGACGGTGATGAAGCAGCACTAGAAAAAGCAACATCACAAATGAAAGACATGAAATCTGCATCTAAAAACGATGCGGTGGTAAACAGCCAAAGCAAAGGTGACGTAGACCTAGCGACAGTACAAAGCATCATTGTCGCTTGTGATGCGGGCATGGGCTCGAGTGCAATGGGCGCGAGCATGCTACGCAAAAAGGTTCAAGACGCAGGTCTGAGCATCCACGTAACCAACCTTGCCATTAACAGCTTACCAGAGAGTGCAGATATCGTGATTACTCATAAAGACTTAACGGATCGTGCACGTAAGCATGCTCCAAACGCACACCACATTTCATTGACTAACTTCCTAGACAGCGAGATGTACAACCAGCTAGTCACCAAACTACTAGCAGCGCAAAACCAATCCGCAGCCAATGACGACCAAATGGTAAAAGTTTCGCTCGTGGCAGCAAACGACGACAACTTCGAGCCACAGCAAACGTCGGTGTTCCAAATCCAGCGTGAAAACATTCACCTAGGTTTGAAAGCTGCCAACAAAGAAGAAGCGATTCGCTTCGCGGGCAACAAGTTGGTCGAACTTGGCTACGCAGAACCAGAATACGTAGACGCGATGTTTGAGCGTGAAGCATTGGTTCCAACTTACCTAGGCGAATCTATCGCAGTGCCTCACGGCACGGTAGAAGCGAAAGACCGCGTGAAGAAAACCGGCATTGTAATCTGCCAATACCCATCGGGTATCCAATTTACTGAAGACGACGATGATGTAGCGAAACTGGTTATCGGCATTGCCGCTAAGAACGATGAGCACATCCAGGTGATTACCACCATTACGAACGCGCTCGATGAGCCGGAGGCAATTGAGAAGCTAACCAGTACCAACGATGTGGAAGAGATTCTGAACATCCTTGGCTGTCAACAAGCGGCTTAATTACCCCTTTAATTTGCTCCTGAGGCAAATGAGGTCAGCTGTCACCCCCTATGCGGTTGGCCTCCCCCTAGTTTCGTAAGTCAACATTTTAGACATTGGTAGGTAAGAATTATGAAAAACGCAGTTCATTTTGGCGCAGGTAACATTGGTCGTGGCTTCATCGGTAAACTATTAGCAGATGCAGAAGTCGAGGTCACATTTGCAGATGTAGACGCACCACTCGTCGATCAACTGAGTCACAAGCAAGAATACAAAGTAAAAGTGGTCGGTACTGAGTGCCAAATCGACACAGTAACTCACGTCACCGCGGTAAACTCAGCCAGTGAAGATGTCATTGACCGCATTGTAAAAACCGACTTGGTCACAACAGCGGTTGGCCCTAACGTACTGGACATCATTGCAAAAACCATCGCTACCGGCATAGCTAAGCGCTTTGCAGCAGGTAACGATAAGCCATTGAACATCATCGCGTGTGAAAACATGGTTCGTGGCACCACACACCTAAAAGGTGAAGTGTACAAACACTTGGATGAATCATTGCACGCGAAAGCAGACGAATTGGTTGGCTTTGTCGATTCAGCGGTAGACCGCATCGTGCCACCAGCAGAAGCAGCGAACGATGACCCACTAGAAGTGACGGTAGAGAGCTTTAGCGAATGGATTGTGGATGAGCAGCAATTCAAGGGCGAAATCCCTGACATAGCTGGCATGGAAAGAACCAACAACCTAATGGCATTCGTAGAACGCAAGCTATTCACTCTCAATACAGGCCACTGCATTACCGCTTACCTAGGTTGCTTGAAAGGCCATCGTACAATTCGTGAAGCGATTGAAGACCCAAGTATTCATGCTGAAGTAAAACAGGCGATGCAAGAGAGTGGTGAGGTGTTGATCAAACGTTACGGCTTCGACCGTGACATGCACAATGCTTACATCGAGAAGATTCTAGGACGCTTTGCCAACCCATACTTAGTGGATGAGGTTGATCGCGTAGGTCGTCAACCAATTCGTAAATTAGGTGCAAACGATAGATTAGTGAAGCCTTTACTCGGTACAATTGAGTATGGCACTGAAAATCAAACACTTTTGAAAGGCATTGCCGCTGCGTTGAAGTACACTAACGACACTGACCCACAAGCCGTAGAGCTACAAAACTCATTAAAAGAAGTGGGAGTGAAGAAGACGCTAGCGACATACACAGGTCTTGCAGAAGACAGCGATGAAGTGGCTCAAATCGAGACACTTTACAACCAACTTTGATTTACCTGGGGGAGCTTGGCTCCCCTTCTATATCCATCTCCATGAAGAGTTGGGATAGCTAATAATTAGAAATGTATTCAGTATATGGCAGATAACATCAACGAAACCGAGATCATTGAGCGATTAAACAGCGCACCATCGGTACGAGGCTTTTTCATTGCAGCAGTCGACGTTTTTAACGATTCGATCGACGGGTTGGTGCAAAGAATCTTTCGTAAAGATAACTTCGCTGTTCAATCGGTTGTCGGTCCGCTGCTACAAGACTCTGGACCACTGGGCGATCTGTCTGTTCGTTTGAAGTTATTGTTTGGCTTGGGAGTGCTCCCCGATGACATTTACCACGACATCGAAGACATCATCAAACTCAAAAACCAACTCAATAGTGACGCTTCAGATTACGAATTCACTGACCCGAATATTCTAGAACCAATTAAGAAACTGCACTTGGTGAAGAAAATGGGCATGGTACAACTGGAAGTCAGCGAACCAGATGACGACATCGACCTTGAGTTTTATCAGCTACAACTGCAACGTCAACAACAAATCATTAAGTCAGGGCTCTCACTTGCCATTGTCGAGATTTGCAATGAGCTCGGCAAAGACAGCCCTTTTTAATCGAAAAACTGGCAAGGAAGCCTCCTCAACTCGCCCCTCTTTTTGCACATTCTTCTATACAACGTGCGTGAAAGCCATCACAGTCCATATTCCGATGTCTCTGTAACATCAGACCAATCTATCGCTAGTATTGAAACGGTATCGCATGCTTTCAATCGAAGACACTAAAACTAAGTGGGAGTTTTTCCAGAAACACCACTGGGTATCTCCAGAATTTTCCCGCACTCCCGTCCTCGAGTCGTGGGAGCGTTGCATAAAGCAATGCAGCCCTTACACCTGGTCAAAACCACATATTGCCTCTGGATTTACCTTCTCATCTCTAATGAAGCGCAACGAACATCTCATCGAATGCGCCACGACCGTACTTGAAGATACGTACGATATGCTTGGTGACGAAGACCTGGTATTGATGGTAACCGATGGCAACGGCTGTATTCTCTCCACCGTCGGGCACGACTCTATGCGACAAGAGATGCAAACGCTCGGCATAAAACAAGGCTGTTTTCTCTCCGAAGGAAAGATAGGCACAAATGCAGTCAATCTCTGTATCAACACTCATATCCCGTGTGAAGTTTTTGCTGCCGAACATTTCAATCGCCACTTGCACTCTTATGCCTCTGTAGCGGCGCCTGTTTTTGACCAATTTGGCAAATTACGCGGTACAACATGCCTTTTCAGAAAAGCGGAAAGCTATAAGAAAGAAGACTTAGTCATCATCGCGTCGAGCGCGAAAGAAGTCAGCTTGCAAATCCACATTCAGTCGGAACAAGAAAACATGAACCGCCTTACTTGTGCGCACAACGCAACGTTAGAATGCATGGATGACGGCCTTCTGGCCTGGGATGAAGAAAGCCGTATAACCATGGTAAATCACCAGTCCGAGCGCTTGTTAAACATTGAAGCCAGTCAGGTCTTGGATAAAGAAGTCTTTTCTGTTTTGCGCTTCCCACCGAATGTCCTTACTAGTATTGAGTCAGGTGCGAGCATAAACCGTAAACTCACAACGGTAGAGGTTCGTGGCGAGTTTGTTGAGGCGATCATCACCTTGCGTCCACTCAACGACGGCACACACTTATTGTTCTTGCACCCTATCGATAAAATTCGCGAACTTGCTCAACAACAAATAGGTGGCAGTGCGCGCTATACGTTCAGCACTTTGCCCGTCATTTCACGAAAAATGAAGCATGTCATTACCGTGGCAAAACGGGCCATAAAGTCCAAATCACCGATTCTAATTACGGGTGAAGAAGGTGTAGGAAAAGCCACTCTCGCCATGGCGATTCATAACGAAAGCACCTACAAAGAAGGGCCGTTCATTACGCTCAACTGCCGCTCCATCAATACAGAGCAACTGGTCAAAGAAACCCTAGGCTACGACGAAGGGCAAGGCATGCCTTCTAAGTTTGAACTCGCCCATGGCGGTACGCTCTTTTTAGAGAAGGTGGAATATCTGTCGCCCGATTTACAAGCCGTGTTACTTAAGTTGTTAAAAACTGGGCTCGTCAGCCGCAGCGACAGTTTGCGATTGATCCCCGTAGACTTTCAACTTATTACGAGCACCGCTTCAGAGATCAGCGAGTATGTCACTCAGCGCTCATTTGGTCGGCAACTTTATTATGAAATCTCCTCGAACGAGCTGCATATTCCGCCACTACGAAAGCGTAAAGAAGACATTGAATTTCTCGTCCAGCAGCTTATCAGCCATTACGAACGCCGCCACAATGTGACGATCTCGATAGAGCCAGTCGCACTGGAAGCGTTGATGAATTTTCGTTGGTCAGGCAATAACTCCGAATTAAGAAATCGAACTGAGCGAATTTTGCTTAACCGCAGTTCCAACTTAATCAAGCTGAACGATATTCCTGAAGACATTAAACTGAATTCTCGCCATACCGCAGAAAATACGCCAGTAATCACGTTAGAAGAAGCCGAGAGAAGAGCTATCGTTCAGGCTTGGAATCAGTGTGATGGCAAAATGCATGATATGGCGAAAGCATTGCAAATTGGCCGCACGACCTTATGGAGAAAAATTAATAAGTTTGGGCTGCAGGAGCAAATGAAGCTGTATTAAGTCGTGAATTGGCGTTCCTATAACAAAAGTAAAACCGGCGTAAGCACGCCGGTACAGATGTACTAACGATAAGGTATCGATTAAACATCGACAGACAACTGACGAATCTGCGCTTTTAGTCCCGGGAGCATACTCGAACTGGCGCTGAATTTTCGCAACCCCACGCGAAGCAATGTTTCTGTGGCATTTGGATCGCTAGCCATCTCACCACACATACTAACCGGTATGCCCGCGCGATCGCCTGCTGCACACGTGAGCTCAATGGCTTTTAGTACCGATGGTTCAAAGTAGTTCACCAATTCAGCAACAGCGGCGTTACCTCGATCGGCGGCCATAACATATTGAGTCAAATCATTGGTGCCGATAGAGAAAAAGTCGACTTCTTGTGCTAACGCATCAGCATTCAACACCGCGGCTGGTACTTCAATCATAATACCGACAGGTAAATGAGTCGCATCCAAGCCAAGTTGGTTTGCTTGATGTGCCAACAGCGCTTTTACTTTTCTCACTTCTTCAACCTGGGCCACCATCGGTATCATCAATTGAATATTCGGTTGCTCGTGAAAGGCTCTCAGAATGGCTCGAAGTTGGGCGGTAAACAATGACTCATGTTGAAGGCACAACCGCACCCCTCTCAAACCTAAAAATGGATTATCTTCCGATGGCATAGGATAAGCGGCTAAAGGCTTGTCACCGCCAACATCTAAACTTCTAATCGTAAGTGGCTTATCACCAAGTGCGGCGGCAATATCACGATAGACTTGATATTGCGCTTCCTCAGTTGGCAACTCATCACTGTTTTGAAATAGAAACTCAGTCCGAAATAGACCAATGCCCTCAGCTCCTGATGTTAGTGCATCATCAATATCTTTCGGTCCACCAATATTGGCGAATACTGGAATATGGACACCATCACAGGTGACTGCGGCTTGCTGAGCACTCGCTAGTGCACTTTGTCGGGTGCTTTGCCACTCAATTTGTTGCGCTTCTAATTCCTGTTGTATGGCATCTGAAGGAGAGAACCATAAATGCCCTCGAAAGCCATCAATAGTCACCACTTGCCCAGCACGCACAGCATCAAGACAACCCTGAGCTTTAACGATGGCAGGAATCCCCATCGCACGAGCAAGAATCGCACTGTGAGAGGTTTTTCCTCCTTCACTCAAACAGATACCAAGCACTTTAGATTTATCAAGCCCGGCCACATCAGAAGGCATAAGGTCACGGGCCAACAAAATACTCGGTTCCTGAATGTCGATGGCATTAGGCGTTACGCCTGTCATTTCGACCATAACTTGGCGTGCTATATCATGCACATCTGCTTCGCGTTCCCGCATGTACTGACTTTCTGCCTGGCGAAACTCTTTGGCCAACGTTTGCAGTGATTCTACCCAAGCTTGCTCGGCTATCATGCCCGTTTGAATTCGCGACTCGACCGATGCCCATAATTCTGGGTCACTGAGCATCATGCTATGAGCGGAAAATATTTCCCCTTTCGGCTGCTTCGCTTGCTCCTGCAAATGTTGAACAACCACGCCTATCGCACGCTTAACCCGTTCAATTTCATCTTGTTCACTTTGGAAATCACGTTCAGGCACTGCTGGCATTTCATGAGTAAAAAGGACAGCAGGAGCAGTAGCGATACCGTCATTGACTCTAATACCAACAACAGCACCTTCAATCTGATTTGAGGTCATGCCATCGAGCAGAGTATCCGAGCTTTCTTCAGGTTCGATAATGCCTTGCTCAACCGCCTCTTTTTCTCCGAAGTGCTCACTAGCTAAGGCTTCAAATGCCTTGATTGCTTCACTGGATTGAGGTCCAAGTGCGCATAAGGTGATCGTCTCTTGACTACGAACGCCAAGTTTCGCAATGCTGTTCAAGCTTTTCGCGTTCACACGGCGCTCGCCTTTTTTCAACCATAATTGGCAGTCGAAAGGCGCGAGTGCACCAACAATGGCCGCAGCGGGACGAGCATGTAATCCATGCGGATTTTGCACTACCCAATCAAATGTCCGTTCTTGCTCAAAGTTCTCTGATACTGGCGCTATCTCAGCGGATGTTAGTGGCTGATCACCAAGATGCTCTCGTTTTACGCTTAACGCATTCTGTGCCTCTTCGACTACCGTCGATAAAGGTAGCCCGGCAGCAGCAGCCACCGACGCCGCCATGGTCCCTTCAACAATAGGTGCCGAGATAAGGGTGACATTTTCCCTCACATGATCATCAACCAGATCCAGAGCCATTTCCGTGCTAAGCAACGCGCTGCCAAGATCCATCAACACAACAACCCCTTGTTGATCTTGTACCTGCTCAATCGCTTCCATCACGGCAATGGCATCGGTTCCGATCGGGTTCTCTGGATCATCAATCCCAGCAGCAATCGCAAGCTTGGCTTTGCCTTGCGTCATTTGGGTGGCAAGTTCTGCCACCCCTTCTGCAAGTCGACGACTATGAGATACAACTACAATTCCCACCATCTTAATTACCTGCTATTGCCTGCTGTAGTGCTTTAATCATTAACAGAGAAGAGGTTGCACCGGGGTCTTGATGGCCAATACTACGTTCACCTAAATAGCTTGCTCGCCCTTTTTTCGCCAACATTTCAATCGTGGCAACCGCGCTCGTTTCTGCTAGCTCAACCATTTCATTCAGTAAGTGATCGGCGCTCATGCCATTTTCTAACGACGCCTTCACGCTAACTAAAACGGGTAACCAAACATCACACATGGTTTTATCACCCAGTTCCGCTTTACCACGAGACACTACGCCATCCACACCGCTTTTTAGTGCATCCACTAACTCTTCAAATGTTAATTGCTCTCGAGTTCCGACAGCGGCAGCCGTGCGAATAAACAGCGTGCCATACAGCGGGCCACTTGCCCCACCAACACTAGAAAGTAAGGTCATGCCCGTATTCTTGAGAATGCTGCCGATATTTTGGTCCGCAAATTGCGGCAGTTTTTCCGCGACTTTTTTAAAGCCACGGTTCATATTGAGACCGTGGTCTGCGTCACCAATATCACGATCAAGGTCGGTCAGAAAATCTTGATTCTCTTGATACGTTTTTGCACATAACTCTAGCCAGTGAACGATATGTTGTTTTTCAATTTGCATGTTTGCTCCCCCCTCTTACCACTTGATCGCAGCCGTATCGACAGGAGCATCAAACAGCTCCAACATCTCTTTGTCTGCCTTCAGCAACGTAATCGAAACGCCTTCCATATTGAGTGACGTACAGAAGTTACCAACCATATTACGCACGATATGGAACCCTGCTTGCTCGCAGTTATGAGCCAGACGGCGGTACACTCCGTAAAGCTCTGAAGTTGGCGTACCACCCATACCATTCACCATCACGATATAGTCGTGTTCAGCGGCGAAAGGCTCAATGCTGGATTCCACTTCATCCCATTCACCTTCGTCACGATTCCAAATACGCAATGTGCGCTGATAAGGTGTGTTTTCAGCAACTTCAGCAAACATTTCATCCACTAACGTATCGACATCGGTGTATTTCACTCGCTTGATACCTGGTTCACCATGGATACCAACACCAAACTCCACTTCATCATCTTCCAGAACAAAAGATGGTTTACCTGCTGCGGGTACAACACAAGCATTAAGCGCCACGCCAAATGAACGACAGTGATTATTAACGCGACGAGCCAGCGCTTCACATTGCTCCAACGAATAACCTTTGCTCGCGGCAGCCCCAACTAACTTTTCAACCAATACCGTTCCAGCAACGCCACGGCGACCAGCGGTGTATAGGCTGTCTTTGACTGCAACATCGTCATCCACCAACACCGACCCAACTTTGATACCATCGGTATGAAGCAACTCCACGGCCGTTTCAAAGTTCAACACGTCTCCGGTGTAGTTTTTAATGATAAATAGCACGCCTTCACCAGTATTCACTTGGTTGCCACATTCGTACATTTGATCTGGCGTTGGTGAAGTAAACACCTCACCAGGACAGGCGCCTGTCAGCATGCCTTTACCAATAAAACCAGCGTGCAAAGGTTCATGACCACAGCCACCACCAGAAACCAGTGCCACTTGCCCCGGCGTTTCCTCGTGCCACATGTAACGAGGCTCGTAGTTCGCTTTTAGCTCAGGGCGGGACAATGCCAGGCCTTCCATTTGCTGCAATACAACATCATCGACTTGGTTAATTAACTTTTTCATCGTTCTATCTCATTCCATTTATATTTTTATGTAGGGTATGAATTCATCTTAAACAGAGAAAAAGCGTGCTCAACAAAAATCAATCTGTTTCATATTGAAACAAAAACTTCGGCATTATTGTTTCAATATGAAACGAAAAACGACAAATTTTCCTGAATAGTGATCGTCGCTATAAAGCATGCTGATGCTTATTACTTCTGACAGTCGGTTTGACACAGAGGTCATAAAAGCATGGAACAAAACCAGAGATATCCTTCACCACTTACCACACCAAACCTAATATAAACCTTATCCCTACAATGGATATTCATTGCACTCCAAAACACACACAAAAAAGGTTAAAGGTTTGAATTATGGACAAAATTATTATCAGCCCAAGCAAATACGTCCAAGGTGAACAAGTACTTACATCTATCGCTCACTATGTGAAAACATTGGGTGAACGTCCGTTAGTAATTGCCGATGAGTTCGTGACTAACCTGGTTGGTGATGACGTCAAACAAAGTTTTGCTGACGAAAAGCTTCCACTCACTATGAACATTTTTGGTGGCGAATGTTCGCGCGTTGAGATTGAACGCATCACGGACATTTGTGCCACTCAAAAACACGATGTCATTGTCGGTATTGGTGGTGGTAAAACGTTAGATACAGCAAAGGCTGTTGCGTTTTACACCAAAATTCCTGTCGTGGTGGTTCCTACGATTGCCTCGACTGATGCGCCAACCTCAGCGCTTGCGGTGATATACACACCTGAAGGTGAATTTGCAGAATATTTGATGATCCCTAAAAACCCAGACATGGTCATCATGGATACGTCAGTCATCGCCAAAGCCCCTGTTCGCTTACTTGTATCGGGGATGGGCGACGCGCTTTCCACCTACTTTGAAGCTCGTGCCAACATGACTTCCGGTAAGGCAACAATGGCTGGTGGGTTAGCGACGCGTTCAGCACAAGCGCTTGCGAAACTTTGCTATGAAACCTTGCTTGAAGATGGTGTAAAAGCAAAAGCTGCGGTAGAAAATGGTGTGAGCACCAAAGCGGTAGAAAACATTATTGAAGCCAATACATACCTAAGCGGTATCGGTTTTGAAAGCAGTGGTCTAGCGGGTGCTCACGCTATTCATAACGGCCTAACTAAGCTTGAAGAGTGTCATCATCTCTATCATGGTGAGAAAGTCGCGTTCGGCACACTAGTTCAGCTGGTACTAGAAAACGCAGCGATGGAAGAGATTAATACGGTTCTTGCATTCTGCCGCTCTGTAGGTCTACCAACCAACTTATTTGATATGGGCGTTAAAGAGCTTAACCACGCTAAGTTGCGCGAGGTCGCCGAAGCCTCAACGGCCGAGGGAGAAACTATCCACAATATGCCATTCCCAGTGACGGCAGAAAATGTCTACTCTGCAATTCTAACCGCTCACCAGTTGGGTCAATAACTCACCCCCTTAAAGTGGGCTTAAATAAAAAAGCGGCACATACTCTCGCATGTGCCGCTTGGATTTTTGCTGTTAAGCGTAATTACTCAACCGTCACCGCTTTCGCCAGGTTACGTGGTTGGTCTACGTCCGTACCTTTGATCAGTGCTACGTAGTAAGACAGCAACTGCATAGGGATGGTGTAGTAGATCGCCGCCGTGATTTCACTAACGTGAGGCATCGTGATGATCTTCATTGTTTCATCGCCTTCGAAGCCTGCGTCTGCATCTGCGAATACATACAGAAGACCGCCACGCGCACGTACTTCCTCAACGTTTGATTTTAGCTTTTCAAGTAGGTCGTTGCTTGGTGCAACCACAACAACTGGCATGTCAGCATCAATTAGAGCCAGAGGACCGTGTTTCAGTTCACCCGCCGCGTACGCTTCTGCGTGGATGTACGAGATCTCTTTCAGTTTTAGAGACGCTTCCATCGCGATTGGGTAGAACTCGCCACGGCCTAGGAACAATGTGTGGTGCTTGTCTGCAAAATCCGTTGCTAGTGCTTCAATTTCTTTCTCGAAAGAAAGTGCCGCGTTGATTTGCTTAGGAAGTGCGTGTAGCGCTTCAACAATCTCTTTTTCTTTCTCTTTGCTAATGCGACCTTGCTCTTTACCCAGTGCCGTTACCAACATAAGTAGTGCAGAAAGTTGAGTCGTGAACGCTTTGGTTGAAGCCACACCGATTTCAACACCAGCGCGAGTCATGAATGCAAAATCTGATTCACGAACCAAAGAGGAACCCGCTACGTTACAGATGGTCATCGCCGCCATGTAACCTTTCTCTTTTGCTAGGCGAAGTGCTGCTAACGTATCTGCAGTTTCACCAGACTGAGACAACGTAATAAGAAGGCTGTTTGGACGAGTCACAAACTTGCGGTAACGGAATTCAGACGCAATTTCTACATCACAGCTAACGCCTGCAATGTCTTCAAACCAGTAACGTGCCGTCATACCTGCGTTGTAAGACGTACCACACGCCACGATTTGTACGTGTTCTACTTTGCTTAGAATGTCTGCCGCGTGCACACCGATCGCGTCTGTCACAACAGAATCTGACGTGATACGACCTTCCATTGTGTTGATCAACGCTTTAGGTTGCTCATAGATTTCTTTTTGCATGAAGTGACGGTATTGGCCTTTATCACCTGCATCATGCTCTGCATTAGATTCAACAATTTCACGCTCAACTGGCTCACCCGTTGCATCAAACACAGTGACTTCACGGCGAGTAATTTCTGCTACGTCCCCTTCTTCTAGGTACATGAAACGGCGCGTAACGTTAAGTAATGCAAGTTGGTCAGACGCTAGGAAGTTTTCACCTACACCAAAACCGATCACGATCGGGCTGCCTGAACGTGCTACTACGATGCGAGATGGGTCTTTGCGATCCAACGCTACCGTGCCGTATGCGCCTTCAAGTTGTTTTGCTGTTTTTTGTACCGCTTCTAATAGCGTTTCTGAAGTACGAAGTTCCCACTCAACCATGTGTGCGATAACTTCTGTATCCGTTTGCGATTCAAACACGTAGCCACGAGATTGAAGCAGCTCACGCAGCTCTTCATGGTTTTCGATGATGCCGTTATGGACCACTGCGATATCACCAGACATGTGTGGGTGAGCATTGATTTCAGAAGGTTCACCGTGCGTCGCCCAACGAGTGTGCGCAATACCAGTTCCGCCGATCACTTTTGCTTCTTCTACTGCATCAGCCAATTCTTGTACTTTACCCAAGCGACGAACGCGCGTTAGGTTTGATTCGCCATCAACAACCGCAACGCCAGCAGAGTCGTAACCGCGGTACTCTAAGCGGCGTAGACCTTCAACCAAAATTTCTGCAACATCTCGTTGTGCTACTGCACCTACGATTCCACACATGTGTTTATCTCCGTTTGTAGTTTTGTTCTTCCCTAGCCATGATTTCAAATAGAGGCAGCAAGCAAAGGCCTTTATCCAGAGGGAAGTAAAATATGAAACTGATTACATTATTAGGCGCAAATGACTTTCACGCCATGTTGTTCAATCTGTACTTTATGCTCTGCTTGGATATCTGCATCGGTCACCAACACATCAACTTGATGCCAAGCGAGCTCTAAGTTTGGGATCTTACGGCCGATTTTTTCGGACTCGATCATTACGATCACTTCACGTGACGCTTCTGCCATTACCTTACTTAAGCCAACCAACTCATTAAATGTCGTGGTTCCACGCTCGAGATCGATGCCATCCGCACCGATGAATAGTTGGTCAAAGTCGTAAGCTCGTAATACAGATTCGGCCACTTTGCCTTGAAAGGACTCTGAGTGCGTATCCCAAGTACCGCCAGTCATCAGCAGTGTCGGTTCGCTCTCTAATTCATTTAGGGCGTTAGCAACATGCAACGAGTTGGTCATGACCACTAAGCCACGTTTGTCATTCAACTGTTGAATCAGCGCGGCAGTCGTGCTGCCACTGTCGATCACGATGCGATTATGATCGCGAATCAATGATGCTGCTGCTTTTGCTAAGCTTAACTTTCGAGTCGAAACATTAGCGCCCAATTCTTCGTGAATGACTTCCTTTGGGATAGCAATCGCACCGCCATAGCGGCGTAGAAGTTGGCCGTTTTTCTCTAAAGAAGCTAAATCCTTTCTAATCGTGACCTCTGAGGTTTCGAATTTCTGAGCAAGTTCATCAACGCTGACTTCTCCTAGTTCAGAAACCAAGTTAGAAATGGCGTGTCTTCTTAATTGAGTGTTTCGTTTCGACATTTAAGTTTTTATTTTAAGTTTCGATGTGAAACTTATTATAGTCAAACCGAAACTTTCAAGTCCATTTATTTCGATCCAAAAAATTAATATTTCTCGATAAAACCTTGTCCTAAGACAATTCTTAAACAGTGATATTGGATTCATTCAGTGGTAGAATTCGCCACCGAAAAGAAAAAAAATTACAGAATTGAAGGCTATTTTTTTGCAACTTTCTGCATATAAAGTGGGATTAGTCACAAAAAGGTAACCAAAATCGCCGATCTTTTAGTCATAAAATGACTAAACTTGGTGAAAGACTTTCAGAATCTGAAGTTCTAATAATGAGACGAAAAATCGGTGGGTGACAGGTACTAAATGTCATCAAAAACGTCCTGACTTCAGAGTAAATAACCGACTTTCAAATTGTAACTATACTTACCGGAGAGTATCTTCCATGAAAAAGACCAAAATCGTATGTACGATTGGCCCTAAAACAGAATCTGTAGAGAAGCTAACTGAACTAGTTAACGCAGGCATGAACGTAATGCGCCTTAACTTCTCTCACGGTGACTACGAAGAACACGGCACTCGTATCGCGAACTTCCGTAAAGTAATGGAAGCTACTGGCAAACCACTAGCAATTCTTCTAGATACTAAAGGTCCAGAAATCCGCACTATCAAGCTAGAAGGCGGTAACGATGTTGATCTAGTAGCAGGTCAAGAATTCACTTTCACAACTGACACTTCAGTTGTAGGTAACAAAGATAAAGTTGCAGTAACTTACGCTGGTTTCGCAGCAGACCTAAACGTAGGTAACACTATCCTAGTAGACGACGGTCTAATCGAGATGGAAGTTATCTCTAAGACTGAAACTGAAGTTAAATGTAAAGTTCTTAACAACGGTGCACTGGGCGAAAACAAAGGTGTTAACCTTCCTGGCGTTTCTGTAAACCTACCTGCACTATCTGAAAAAGATAAGAACGACCTTAAATTTGGTTGTGAGCAAGGCGTTGACTTCGTAGCAGCTTCTTTCATCCGTAAAGCGTCTGACGTTCAAGAAATCCGTGAAGTACTTGCTGCAAACGGCGGCGAGAACATCCACATCATCTCTAAGATCGAAAACCAAGAAGGTGTTGATAACTTCGACGAGATCCTAGAGCTTTCTGACGGCATCATGGTTGCACGTGGTGACCTAGGTGTTGAAATCCCAGCTGAAGAAGTAATCTTCGCTCAGAAAATGATGATCGAGAAGTGTAACCGTGCACGTAAGATGGTTATCACTGCAACTCAAATGCTTGATTCTATGATCAACAACCCACGTCCTACTCGTGCGGAAGCAGGCGACGTTGCTAACGCGGTAATGGACGGTACTGACGCAGTAATGCTTTCTGGTGAAACGGCGAAAGGTAAATACCCTGTTGAAGCGGTAACTATCATGGCTCAAATCGCGAACCGTACTGACTCAGCGCTAAAAGCTGAACTAGGTTCTCGTCTAGACAGCCCACGCCTACGCATCACTGAAGCAGTATGTAAAGGTGCAGTCGACACAGCTGAGAAACTAGCTGCTCCACTTATCGTTGTTGCAACTGAAGGCGGTAAGTCTGCACGTTCAGTACGTAAGTACTTCCCAACTGCAAACATTCTAGCGCTAACAACTAACAAGAAAACTGCTGCACAGCTAGTTCTAACTAAAGGTGTTACTCCTGTAGTTGTTGATTCAATCGAAAGCACTGACGCATTCTACGTAGCGGGTAAAGAACTTGCTCTAGAATCAGGTCTAGGTAACAAAGGCGATATCGTTGTTATGGTTTCTGGCGCTCTAGTTGCTTCAGGTACTACGAACACAGCTTCTGTACACGTGCTATAAGACTGAACTTTTAACACTTCAGTTTCTTGAGAAGGAGGGCTTATGCCCTCCTTTTTTATATGGCTTTCTTGCTCTCATAATAGGCTAATTGTATTATTTACCTCTATCAGAATTTCGTACTGTTTAATTTTATCGTCACGATTAAAGTTTCTATGAGGTGTATGTGTCTAGTCCCACTCTTACCGACAAAGTATTAAGAATGATCCGTCAGGATATTCTCGATGGCGAGCTTAAACCAGGTCAAAAACTCGTGGTTGCCGAACTCAAAGAGAAGTACAACGTAGGAGCGTCACCCATTCGAGAAGCATTGGTGCAATTATCTTGGAGCAAATACGTCAAACTCGAGCCGCAAAAAGGCTGCTGGGTTGCACCTGTATGTAAAGATGAGTTACATGACTTGTACGAAAGCCTGCAAATGGTCTCCGCATGCTTACTCAGTAAGGCAATTATGATTGGCGATGAAAAATGGGAACTGGATGTACTAACTGCTTATCACAAGTTATCCCGAGTAAAACCTGGCGAAAGCTTTTGTTGGAGGGAATGGGAAGAGCGCCAAAATCAGTTTCTTACTGCGCTGTTTGAAGGTGCTGGCTCTGTCAATATGTTTGGGTTTTTCCGCGATCTACTCACGCAAATTAAACGCTACCAATACTTCGCGATGCAGATTTTAGGCACAGGGAACCCTGGGCACTGTAATCTCGATGAGCAAGAAATACTGATGAAGGCATCGCTAGACAAAAAGAGTCAGGATGCTTTAGGTTATCTAGAGCGTTATTTGAGACAGTCAATACAGTGTATCGAAGCCGCCATCGACAACCAATGTCGCATACTGGCTAGCGAATAACGCTGAGACTAAAAAGCGGGGGTCTATCCCCGTTTTTTCGTTTTTGTAAAAGCACTAAGCAATATCATCATAACTATGACACAGCGATACGCAGTTACGCCCTGCACTTTTTGACTCATACAAAGCAATATCAGCACATTTATACGTTCTTGTACGATCAGAGGTTAAATCACTATACCCAGCACTGACAGTAATGCCTCTATCACTACGCATTTGAACCGCGACACGTAGCCTGTTCAATACAATTTCAGCCTCTTCTAGTGTTGTATGCGGCATGATCACTGCAAATTCCTCACCACCGACACGAGATACAAAGTCTGTGCTTCGGACTTCTTCTAGGAGGGTTTCTGCGACACTACAAATCACCTTGTCTCCTTCGTCGTGGCCAAGCTCGTCATTAATACGCTTAAAATGGTCAATATCAAACAACGCCAAACAAGCAGGAGGGCTATCAGGATAGCGTTCAATAATCCCCGCATATTGCGCCAATTGCTCTTCAAATTTTCGGCGGTTCCACAACCCCGTCAAGCCATCTTTTTCGCTTAGGTTTCGTAATTTTTCTTCTAACTCTTTTTGCCCAGAGATATCCACCAGCGACGTAATGTAATAACTCACTTTACCTGATTTGGTTAAATTCGCCTGAATACGTATTATTGCGGTAAAGACTTGATTAAACTTAGTTCGACAACGAATCTCCCCTTCCCATACGTGTTCACTCTTCAATGCTTTCCAGATACTCAGGTTTGCTTCGAGATCTTCAGGTAAGAGAATTAAATGATGTGCACTCCAACCTTGGGCATGCTTGGTTGAGTAACCCATCATATTTTCAAACTCTTGATTAACCATGATGATTCTATGTGAAGCATCCGAGATCATCACCGCAGTCATACCATCAAGAGCAGCTCGAGCCAACTTCGATTCCATACTATGACGCCGATAATGCAGAGCAAGGGCTGCCGTCGGCAAAGTGAAGCCGAGCACCAAACTTAAAACAAAAAACGCTTCTTGGATTAAGTCATCAATATCCCTCTGAGCTCGGGATAATAACTGCTCATTGGTAAGATCAATAACCAGATGAAGAGGTTCGCTAGAAACAAACTGGATGGTGCGATACGCGACCAAATTCGAACCATTGTAAGCATAGCCCGAATCTTTTGAATTTAAACTACGCCAAATGTTTGGGTACATCCGGCCAAAATTAAATTGAGAGCGAGCGGGAATTATATGGCCATACAAACGAGCTGATTTAGGGCTATCAATGTAAAATCCGTCACTCTTAATCAGCTCAATATGGAAATCAAGCACTGACGAATAGTTGAGTCGAGAGGATAAATAGTCAATATCAACATTAAGCACAAGATACCCTTCGCGCTTTCCGTTAAGCGAAATAGGCATCAAAATACGCAGTGACGGGCTATAGGGATAGACTAACTCGCCATACTCTCGTTCTAAACCGATCCCCCACGAAGCGATTTCGCCATCGTCTAAGTTCTTAGCGAATTGAAAGTAATCTCGCTCTGACTTATTTTGCAATTTGATCGCGGGCAACGCAGCGCCTGTTTCAATCTCATAATTAATCCTCACTTTTTCTCGACCAGAAACATCAAGAAAGCGAATTTGCTTATACAACTTTTGATTGATTGCGACCGAGATCCACATGTCTTCTAAGATGGAACGGTTCACCCGGTTAGGTTGGCGCAGATATTCATACAGACTTTGGCTGTGACCAAGTAGGTCACTGATCGTTTCGATTTGATCCTGAATATTGCTGTATTCACGGCCAGTATAGGCCAATTGATGTAACGCTTCTTGAGCGGTGTTCTCAACATTGTTTTCTAACAACGTCAGATATTTCTGATAGTAGTAAGCGGCAGTGAGTGCACTAAAAAATAGTGCTGTCGCCAATAAGGTGCCGACTCGCTTAGGTACTTTCACACGTCTAATGCCTATCATGCTTACTAAAACGACAATTATATCATTAATTGTTATTTTCTAAACAAAAAAGCCACTTAGATTAAGTGGCTTTTCTATATGCAATCAGAGAGTTAAGGTTTGAGGGCTCGCTCTCCTCGCGCAATGCCAACGACACCACTACGAGCAACTTCGACAACTTCGGTCACTTCGGATATCGCTTGAATGAAGGCATCTAGCTTTTCACTCGTACCCGCAAGTTGTACGGTGTATTGGGAAGCCGTGACATCCACGATCTGGCCACGGAAGATGTCTGCCGTCCGCTTCACTTCTGCTCGCGCAAAACCACTGGCTTTCACTTTCACCATCATCAGTTCACGCTCAATGTGCTCATACTCGGTGACTTCTTGTACTTTCAGCACATCGATCAATTTGTGTAACTGCTTCTGAATTTGTTCCAACTGCATCTCATCAGATGTCGTGGTAATGTTCATTCGCGACAGGGTTTCATCATCAGTCGGTGATACCGTCAAAGATTCAATGTTGTAACCACGTTGAGAGAACAAACCAACAACACGAGACAACGCACCCGGTTGGTTTTCCAATAGCAATGAAATAATGTGTCTCATATTAAGTTCTCTCCGTTTTGCTTAGCCACATTTTATCCATACCCTCACCTTTGATTTGCATCGGGTATACGTGTTCGGTTTCGTCTACGTTGATGTCCACAAACACCAGACGATCTTTCATATCCAACGCTTTTTGTAGCCCTTCTTCGAGCTGATCAGGCTTTTCGATACGAATACCGACGTGACCATAAGCTTCTGCAATCGCTGCAAAGTCAGGAACAGAACTCATGTAAGAATTAGAGTGACGGCCTTGATAAATAATGTCTTGCCACTGTTTTACCATGCCTAAGAATCGGTTGTTCAGGTTGATGATCTTCACTGGAATGTCGTATTGCATGGCTGTCGACAATTCTTGAATATTCATCTGAATACTGCCGTCACCAGTCACAACCACGACCTCTTCTTGTGGCATGGCAAACTTCACGCCCATGCCAGCCGGAAGACCAAATCCCATGGTGCCAAGACCACCAGAGTTTATCCAACGGCGCGGCTTATTGAATGGGTAGTACAGCGCCGCAAACATCTGATGCTGGCCCACATCAGACGCCACATATGCGTCGCCATTAGTTAGCTTGTGCAGCGTTTCAATTACTTGCTGTGGCTTGATTCGTTCTGGAGACGTTTCATAAGACAAGCAGTTGCGGTCACGCCATACTTGAATGTCATCCCACCATGCGGTGATAGCATCTTGATCATTTCCACTACCTTGCTCTGCAAGCAGCCCGAGCATGGTTGTCAGCACTTTTTCCGCAGAACCTACGATCGGCAAATCCACTTTCACGTTTTTCGAGATCGATGACGGATCGATATCAATATGCATCACTTTTGCGTTTGGGCAGTACTTTTCAAGGTTGTTGGTTGTACGGTCATCAAAACGCACACCGATACCAAAAATAAGATCCGCTTCATGCATTGCCATATTAGCTTCGTAAGTGCCGTGCATACCCAACATGCCCAGTGAGTTTTTATGTGTACCCGGGAATGCCCCCAAGCCCATCAAAGTACTCACTACTGGTAGGTTCAGTTTGTCGGAAAGCTCTAAAATATGTTCATGGGCGCCAGAAATCACCGCACCACCACCGATATAAAGCACTGGTTTTTTCGCTTCTAATAGCGATTTAAGCGCTTTTTTAATCTGGCCTTTATGGCCCGAAGTTGTCGGCTTGTAAGAGCGCATAGAAAGCGTTTCTGGATATTGATAAGGCAGTTTGATTTGCGGGTTCATTACATCTTTTGGCAAATCAATCACAACTGGACCAGGTCGACCTGTAGTCGCGATATAAAACGCTTTTTTGATTGTTTCAGGAATATCTTCCGCTTTTTTTACTAAAAAGCTGTGTTTGACCACTGGGCGGGAGACACCGACGATGTCACACTCTTGGAAAGCATCATTACCAATTAGGCTATTTGGTACGTTACCCGAGATAACGATCATTGGGATAGAGTCCATATACGCTGTTGCAATACCCGTAATGGTATTGGTCGCGCCCGGCCCCGAGCACACAAGTACGACACCCGGTTTACCGGTAGCTCGAGCGTAACCATCTGCCATATGAGTGGCGGCTTGCTCATGCCTTACAAGTACGTGTTTGATTTGATCGGTTTTGGCATGCAGTGCATCGTAGATATCCAAAACAGAGCCACCTGGGTAGCCAAAGATCTGCTCTACGTGCTCTTCTATCAGAGATTGAACCACCATCTCTGCGCCTGACAACATTGCTGTCATAATTGCTCTCCTTAGCCAGTTTCCTCACCGTAAGGTCAACGGATTGGTCTGGTTTTACATAGTCTAGGTCTTATTCGTAGCCTAATCGAAATACTTCCACGTTTTCGGCTATGTCTTGCGTTCGTCATAACATCCCGCAAGGTTACCCAACAAATGTAACGTTTTATTATCAAAGGGTCTAATGAGAGATTGGTCTACTTTTTAAACAAGATACTAGTAATTAGAATGTTAGTAGGAATAGCAGCCACACATCTCCTATTTCACAGTACAAACTAAAAAGTCAACGCTCAAAAAAAGAACATTATTTCATAAGATTTTAGCTATTGGGTGCGAAATAGCGTTATTTGACGAGCAAAGCAGAAAAAATCAATACAAACAAAAATCCCCAGCAATGCGCGATCACATCACTGGGGATTTTTTCATCAATATAAAATCTAAGTCAGCTTAAGTTACTTTTTATCCGACTTTTCCTTATACATTTCTTCAATTTCATCTTGGTATTTGTCATTGATGACTTTACGACGAAGTTTTTGAGTTGGCGTTAACTCACCATCATCCATAGAGAAAGCTCTTGGTAACAGTTTAAACTTCTTCACTTGTTCAAACTTTGCCAACTCTTTTTGAAGATCGTTCACACGCTTCTCAAGCATTTCGACCACCTGGTGGTGCTTAATCAACTCAACGCGATCGTGATATTTGATATTCAGCTCTTTCGCGTACTCTTCTAGCGAATCATAACAAGGCACGATAAGCGCAGAAACAAACTTACGAGTATCCGCAATGACTGCGATTTGCTCGATAAAGTGGTCTTTACCAATCGCACCTTCAATCATTTGTGGAGCGATGTATTTACCACCTGAAGTTTTCATCAACTCTTTGATACGGTCGGTGATGAACAAGTTGCCATTTTCATCAATGTAACCAGCGTCGCCCGTTTTTAGGAAACCGTGCTCATCAAAGGTCTTTTCCGTCTCTTCTGGCATTTTGTAATAGCCACGCATCACCATTGGACCACGAACCAGAATCTCGTTGTTTTCGCCGATCTTAACCTGTGCGCCAGGCATCGACATACCAATAGAGTCGGGGTTAAAACATTTATCATCCCAACACGATACTGTCGCCGTGGTTTCAGTCATGCCGTAGCCCAACTTAACGTTGATACCAATCGCATGGAAGAATCGACCGATGGTTTCATCCAGCTTTGCACCGCCACAAGGCATAAAGTTGATTTGCCCGCCAAGTAGCGCACGCAGTTTGCTCAGAACCAACTTATCCGCCAAAGCGTATGACTTACGCAGCAAGAGCGATGGCTGACGTTTTTCTTGATGACAAGCGGCCATTTTTGCGCCCATGTTGACTGCCCAAGTAAACATGATCTTACGGTGAATCGGCGCGCGAGACACTTTCTCGTGAATCGCAGAGAAGATCTTCTCATAGAAACGCGGTACGGCACACATCACGGTAGGTCGCACCTGGCTCAGTGCATCACGTACTTGCATGGTGTCTTGCAAATAGCAGTTGGTCGCCCCTTTGTACAATACATAAAAGGTCCAAGCGCGCTCAAATACGTGTGACAACGGAAGGAAACATAATGACACGTCACTTTGAGAAAGGCTCAAGCGCTGATCGTGCCCTTCCAATTGCGCCGCAATGTTTGCGTAGTCCAACATAACGCCTTTTGGCTGCCCTGTTGTACCCGAGGTGTAGATCAGCGTGAGTAGATCATCTTCTTTTGCCTGATCTAAACGCGCATCCAATTCAACTTGATATGTAGTGTCGCCTTTGGCAACAAATGCTTGCCAAGAGATAACGAAATCATGATCGCCAAGTTCTATATCATCAGACATCGCAACAATGAGCTCTAACTGTTCGCACTGGTCGAAAATGCTCACGGCTGCATCAAATTGAGGCTGTTCACCAACAAACAGAACTTTGACGTCTGCATTGTTAATGATGTACGCCGACTGAGCGGCAGTATTGGTTGGGTAAATAGGTACTGTCACGCTGCGTAATTGCAGTGCTGCGATATCAGCGATCGTCCATTGCGGCATGTTGTTCGAGAAAATGCCGATCTTATCTTGGACTCCTAATCCCTGAGCCAAAAGTGCAAGTGATAAAGCATCAACTTGCTGACCAAATTGCGTCCACGTAATACCTTGCCACTCCTCACCCACTTTATGCTTGAGTGCAACGCGTGTACCACCGTTCGCAATTTGTTCACGAATACGTTTAACGATATGAAAATCTAACTTGGCCATTCTTTTACTTACCTTTTGGCTTACAGGCGTAAGCTAATTGAGCGAACAAGTGTACTCACGGCTTGCTAAAACGCAACTGACCAGTATCAAACTTATCACTAATAAGAGACAACTATCACTTATACGTCGCGAACGTACCTCAAATTGCTGAATGATTACTCTATTTAACTTACTGTTTCGATTGTTGATTACGAAAACAAAAAGCCCCGAGAGACAAAAATCGCTCGGGGACCAATGAATTGTAAAAATTGATGATTACCAATATGGTCTAATCGAGAAGACCAAACGTCATCTTATTTTGCGGCAACGACTTCACCACAAGTGATCATCAGTTGATCGCGTAGCCAAATGTGGCCTTTATCTTTTTCACTTGATTCATGCCAGCTTAAGAATCCGCTGATTTCTTTGTTCGCAAATGGGAAATCAAGAATTTGCAGTTGATCGCTGTTTACCGCATTTTCCGCCATCCAACGTGGTGCAATAGTCACAAGCTCAGATTGACCCACCACGTATAGTAGGTTGCTTAAACTAGAACCTTCATACGCCGCTTGGCAATCCAGTTCACGGTACGCTTGCTCTGAGAAACTACGTTGGCCATGCACTTTCGATAACTTCGCATGCTTTTCGTTAAGCAGTTGCTCAGCCGTCACACCACCTTGAATGCGTGGGTGTGTTTTTGATGCGATAACCACTAATTCATCTTTGAAGATTTCAGTACTTGAGAAACCTTGCTCATCAAAACGAGCGTAGTCGATCACGAAATCAATTTCTTGGTAGCGCATACGCTCAGACAACAAACGGTCAAATTCTGCATCTAGGTGAAGCTGAACGTTTGGTGCTTGTTGATTCACTTTTGCCATGATCTTCGGAGCAAAACGCATGTCGCAAGGGCTGCAAATCGCAAGCTTGAATAAGCGAGTCGAAGATTCTGGTTGGAATACAGAGCTAGGAAGTTCATTGCGAATCAGCTGTAGTGCTTGGCGAATAGGGCCAAACAGTTGACGTGCTCGTTGCGTAGGCTGAATACCACGGCCTTGGCGCATGAATAGCTCGTCGTTAAACATCACTTTTAAGCGTGCCACGGCGTTACTTACCGCCGGCTGAGACATGCCTAGGTTATGTGCTGCACGAGTAATATTTTGCTCTTGCATTACAGCATCAAATACAGTCAGTAGGTTTAAATCTACACCACGCAAAGTGCTTTCCATACGGTAGCTAGCAATTGCGCTCATCGCGTCTTTCTTCTCTAACATTGAGTGCGCCTCTTTTGTAATCGTCAACTTTGTTCATTAAATTCATAACGAATAGAATCCCATCTCGCACAAAAGACGGCGGCTGGATTCGAATCATTTTACGAATAGATAACCTAACTTTTTATTATATTTATCGTCCGGATACTTCCGGCTCGAACTGTACTATCAACTAATCGATTGCGGTTTCGCAACTAGATTGATATTTAATCAGTAAATTTTAGCCAATTAGGTATTTATTTGTTAAATAACAAAGATTTGATAAAAACATAAAAAACTATAAAACACGTAAAAATGCATTCTTTGAGGACGTATTTAGCAAATTGATAGGACAGGCGGTCAACACAAGCATGCATTTAGCTCAGTTATTAGTTGAAATAAGAACAACAGATGACAGCTATATCTCTGATTGAATTTTGCACTTATCAGTCAAATTATCAGCAAATACACACTGAATAGAAATGAGAGAGGAAGAATAAAAATGCAGCCTTCCAAATAGAAAGGCTGCAACAAAATCGTGTCAAAAATGGAAGGAACAATGTACTTAGAACAACGTACTTAAATGTTCGACACGTAACTTGGAAAATCAACCTGCTCCCACAGCTGTCTGGATAACTCTGCTTTTGAATCCCATGCACCTTGCAGTACCCAATGAACAATAGCCTGAGCAACATCTGGGTATTTCACACTTTCGGCTTGTTGCTCCTTTAGCCACTGGCGTACTGCGGAAATGTCTAAGCTCTCCATCGACATCGCAAGCCCTAAATCTTCTAAGGTCGCAACATTGCTCTGCTGCTCGAATTGACCCGCGAGTGGCTTTAGTAACAATTTTTTCCCCAAAGACAAGGCTTCTGAAGGAAGCTCAAACCCACCATTAGCAATGACACCACTACAGCGATGCAAATGATGCTGGAAGTTGCTGTGGCATAAAGGGCGCAGTTCTATGTTTTCTACCTGCTCACATTCGATCACATCCGGGTGATAACAGATAAACGCTTGTTGATTAAAGTGGAACAATAAGTCCGAGATATCTTCAATCGATTCGAACGGTAGATACACCAACACGAAGTCGTCGTTTTCTGCTTGGCTATCGACGGTATGCACTATCGGTGGTAACAAAGGTTGATCAAAATGATGCCAATGCAAACCAAGGTGGTGTTGAGAAGGCGCAAAGTATTCAATGACGGATTTATCTAACCAACTTGCTCCCTTTAGTGGCACCGGATAACGGAAAGCATTTTGGTGGCTGATACCAATAGAAGGCTTATTTTGTTGTCTCGCTGCCCACGCAGTCACAGGTTCGAAATCATTAATGATAAGATCGTAGGACGACAGATCGAGTTGCTTAACTTCTTTGAAAAACTGCACCAAATTGTTATTCAATGCTGTTTTCGCGTAGTTTACAGAGCCTTTTTCGGTAATAAAGGTGAAGCCTCGGCGAGTCTGGTAATCGCCAAATGCTTCCATTGAAAAGTATTTTTCCGGCGCTCGCCCAGAAAACAAAAAGTCGACCTCAACATCGTGCTCTTTAAACGCATGACTCATCGCCCTTGCGCGTGCAATATGTCCGTTTCCTGTCCCTTGAACACCGTACAAGATTTTCATCAATTAGCCTCCTAACATCGCAATCGCTAATCCACCACAAAGACTGCCAAGCAGCGCACCAATGATGACATCGGTAAAAAAGTGCACACCCAATAAGATTCGCGCGGTTCCGATTAAACTTGCCCAAAAGAATGCAGCAACGCCTAGGCTCGGATAGAAATGGTCAATCAGCGTCGCCATGACAAACGCAGCGGCAGTGTGTCCTGAAGGAAGACTGTAGCGATCAGAGGGTGTAATAAAAGCAGGAAGGAGTGCATTAAGCTCTTCAGGGCGACGACGCTTAAAACTATTTTTCAGCGTCCAATAAATTGGTAGCTCGATAGCAAAAGCAAGTAAACCCGCCAGTAAAAACCAGACTCCTTGCTCCTTATCTAAATACCAAGCTAATAAACCCAACACCAAGTAAAGGTGCCCGTCACCACTGTGGGAGACTCCTTTGCTGATATTGGCGACTTGTTGATTAAAACGGTGCTTAAGACAAACACTAGAGAGCGCTAAATCAAACTTAGCAATGGTTGCAATTGGCTGTGTAATTGTCTCTATGGTTCGCATGTGACCTTTCCTTACTTTGACAACGCCTTTGTGTGAAAAGTAGGAGGTTTAGGTGACAACAGCATGACGGGAATTTGGACAATTAATGACAAAGGCCAAATTAAGGTGTGCCCAACAATTTATCTATTGGGCATAACCATAAAAATAGAGCATTAAGAAGGGTTTGTTGGTTGCGGTTGAGGGGTGTCTATATACCAGACTTTTCTCTTCTTGCGGCAGGCGCGCAAAGAGCCCGTCGTCATGTCGCCATCTTTTGTAAGCTCATAGCTCAGTGAGCGGCAAGTATAGTTTCCCGACAGTTCATGCTCTATACTCGTTTGCTCCGTTTTACTCGATTTAGGCTCTAGTAGAGGGTTAGGCTGAGTAGATAAAATGTCACGATTTATCACATTGCTGCGCGCATAATCCTTATGGACATAACCTTTTATCACTCCTTTCTGTTCAACGAGAAACCAAGGTTGATCAACCACTTTTGCTAGCACATTAAAGACTTCCCCTTTCGATAATACGCCAAGCTTTGCCCCTTCAAGACTCGGTTTGGAGCGTAGGTTTAATGTGGTCTTAGAGCGGTAAGAGACATCCATAAACTCTACTGGGTTTGAAGTATCGACACCTTCAGTGGTTGGTCGGAAAACTTCCGCTTGCTGTTTCTCACTAGGTTGAACACGGATCTTCCACCAAGAATACGTTTCCGGATCTTTACCTTTAAACTTATTTCGGCTGTCAGACTCAAGGGCAACAAGCATCTGATTCAAGAACGATTCGCGTCCTTCATAACTCAAAAATCGATCCATTTGATCATTGATGACCATGACGCTCTGCGAGTGATCATTCATAACAACGGGGGAAGCCACTTCTACATAGGTCTGCGATTGAAACAGCTGACAACCCGACAAGCTGACCAGAGTAAATACTATGGCTGAACGTCCAAATTGTTTTGTTAACCTCATTCTTTCCCTAACCCTTATTTCTTTTACCTAGTGCAACTGCACTACTATAAATGGTCATTCAAAACTTTTGCCAAACAATTCGGACCTTTGTGTGACAAGTCGCAATCCCGATGCTTGTTTTGGTAATGAAACGTCGCAAACTTGATGAGAACTTACTTCTTCTAGCACGTTTCTATCGCATCATGTCGTTTCACTTAGTGCATCATTTTTTTCAAGCAAACGAAAAGACTCATCCGATATGAATAAAAAATCGACTTTAGGGTTGACGCGCTTCATGGAGTGCGGTACTAATTTGTTAACTTAATTATGTGGAAAGCTTAACAACTATGTCAGCTCATTTTTCTATCCTGCTTAGCCTCCTCCTGATCGTGACCAGTTCGCGCGGGTAGGCTGTGGAAGAAAAATAACCACACCAATTTCTAAGAACCCGCATGAGAATGCGGGTTTTTTTATATCTAAATACTGGAAGTAAACGATTCACTTGCGCAAAAGTGCAGAAATCAGGAAGGAAGCAAACATGAACGATCAGGTCATTATATTCGACACCACATTGCGTGATGGCGAGCAAGCGTTGTCAGCAAGCTTGACGGTTAAAGAAAAACTGCAGATTGCCTATGCGCTGGAAAGACTCGGCGTTGATGTTATCGAAGCTGGCTTCCCAATCTCTTCACCAGGTGATTTCGAGTCTGTACAAACCATCGCAAAAAACATAAAAAACAGTCGAGTTTGTGCCCTTTCGCGTGCCGTTGCGAAAGACATTGATGCTGCCGCTGAAGCCTTAAAAGTGGCTGACCAATTCCGTATTCACACGTTTTTAGCCACTTCCACCATTCACGTAGAAGACAAACTACGCCGCAGCTACGACGATGTACTAGAAATGGCAGTCAACGCCGTTAAACATGCACGTAACTACACTGATGATGTCGAGTTTTCTTGTGAAGATGCTGGTCGTACTCCAATCGACAACCTATGTCGCATGGTAGAAGCCGCCATCAATGCAGGTGCGAGTACAATCAACATTCCAGATACCGTTGGCTACACCGTACCAAGTGAGTTTGGTGGGATTATTGAAACCCTATTTAACCGCGTTCCGAACATTGATAAAGCGATCATCTCCGTTCACTGTCACGACGATTTGGGGATGTCAGTTGCCAACTCTATTGCCGCCGTTCAAGCTGGCGCACGTCAGATAGAAGGCACGATCAATGGCATTGGAGAGCGAGCGGGTAACTGTTCACTTGAAGAGATCGCAATGATCATCAAGACTCGTCAAGAGTTTTTGGGCGTTCACACTGGCATTAAGCATGATGAAATTCACCGCACCAGTAAGTTGGTTAGCCAGCTATGCAATATGCCTATTCAAAGCAACAAAGCAATTGTGGGTGCAAATGCGTTTAGCCACTCTTCAGGCATCCACCAAGATGGCATGTTGAAGAATAAGAATACCTACGAAATCATGACCCCTGAGTCTATTGGCCTAAAAAACCAAGCTCTGAACCTAACCAGCCGCAGCGGTCGCGCTGCCGTGAAGAGCCATATGGATACCATGGGTTACAACGAAGACGAGTACAACCTAGACGCGCTGTATGCGGATTTCTTGAAACTTGCTGATCGCAAAGGCCAAGTGTTCGATTACGACCTAGAAGCCCTAATGCACTTCTCGAACTTGCGTGAAGAAGATGACTTCTACAAATTGAGCTACCTAAGCGTGCAGTCAGGCAGCGTAATGGCTACCACCAGCATCAAAATGCAATGCGGTGATGAAGAAATGTGTGAAGCAGCGGTCGGTAATGGCCCAGTTGATGCGCTATACCAATGTATCTACCGCGTGACAGGCTACGACATCGTTCTGGATAAATTCGACCTAACCGCGAAAGGTGAAGGTGAAGATGGTTTGGGTCAAGCAGACATCATTGCCAACTACAAAGGTCGCAAATACCACGGTACGGGTGTTTCCACCGACATCGTTGAGGCTTCCGGCCAAGCATTATTGCACGTTATTAACAGCATTCATCGTGCAGATAAAATCGAAGAAATGAAGCAGAAAAAGATTGCGACTGTGTAATAACAACCGGGCTACACGGCTCAGGAAAGAACACGCTCGTTGAAATAATTAAGCTCAAAATTAGAAAACTTAAAGGATTAACATGACAGACAAATCGTACAAAATTGCCGTCCTACCCGGTGACGGCATTGGCCCGGAAGTAATGGCGCAGGCACATAAAGTATTGGATGCAATCGAAAAGAAACATGGTATTGCGTTTGAGCGTGACGAGCATGATGTCGGTGGTATCGCGATCGACAACCACGGTTGCCCACTTCCAGAGAGCACAATAAAAGCATGTGAAGAGTCTGATGCAGTCCTATTCGGCTCGGTTGGCGGCCCTAAGTGGGAGCACTTACCACCAAACGACCAACCTGAACGTGGTGCCCTACTTCCACTACGCAAACACTTCCAACTGTTCTGTAACTTACGTCCAGCGCAAATTCACTCAGGTCTTGAAGCTTTCTCACCGCTACGTGCAGACATCTCGGGTCGCGGCTTTGACATCGTGGTAGTCCGTGAACTGACGGGTGGTATCTACTTCGGCCAACCGAAAGGTCGTGAAGGTGAAGGCGCAACAGAAAAAGCATTTGATACTGAGGTGTACCACCGCTTTGAGATCGAACGTATTGCAAAAATCGCTTTTGACTCTGCTCGTCTACGTCGCAAGAAAGTGTGCTCTATCGACAAAGCGAACGTTCTACAAAGCTCTATCTTATGGCGTGAAGTAGTCGAAGAAATCGCAAAAGACTACCCAGATGTCGAGTTGTCACACATGTACATTGATAACGCGACTATGCAGCTTATCAAAGACCCTGCTCAGTTCGACGTAATGCTGTGTTCAAACATCTTCGGCGACATCATTTCTGATGAATGCGCGATGATCACAGGCTCTATGGGTATGTTGCCTTCAGCAAGCCTAAACGAAAGTAAATTCGGTCTGTACGAGCCAGCAGGTGGCAGTGCACCAGATATCGCAGGTAAGAACATCGCTAACCCTGTGGCACAAATCCTGTCTGCGGCACTGATGCTACGTTATAGCCTAGGTGAGGAAACGGCGGCACAAGACATTGAAGCGGCAGTTTCAAAAGCACTATCAGCGGGTGAGCTTACGGGTGACCTTGCTGGTGACAACCCAGCACTTTCGACGTCTGAGATGGGCGATAAGATCGCTGAGTACATCTTAAACTCTTAATACAGAACAGATTCATAATAAATACTAAATCCTCTATCCACCAATGACTTACCTCTAAGTCATTGGTGCAATAGCAAGGCAGCAAGCCCATTTATATTAAGGCGTTTAGTTCGCTAAATAAGCTAAATAACTGGATAAACGGGTGTCGCTAACGCAGTTATTGCGGCAACGGCGATGAGGAAAGGAAGCAAACAATGGGCAAAACATTATACGAAAAAGTCTACGACGCACACGTTGCCGTCGCAGCAGAAGGGGAAAACCCAATCTTGTACATCGACCGTCACTTGGTACACGAAGTGACGTCTCCGCAAGCATTTGACGGCTTGCGTGAAAAAGGTCGTAAAGTGCGTCAGGTCAGCAAAACTTTTGCCACCATGGACCACAACGTTTCGACAACCACCAAAGACATCAACGCATCGGGTGAGATGGCTCGTATCCAGATGGAAACGCTATCGAAAAACTGTGAAGAGTTTGGCGTTACGCTTTACGACATCAACCATAAATACCAAGGTATTGTGCATGTTATGGGCCCAGAGCTTGGTATTACCCTACCGGGCATGACCATTGTTTGTGGTGACTCGCACACGGCTACACACGGTGCATTCGGCTCTCTCGCTTTTGGTATTGGTACATCAGAAGTTGAGCACGTATTAGCAACTCAAACGCTAAAACAAGCGCGCGCCAAAACGATGAAGATCGAAGTAAAAGGCAAAGTGGCTCCGGGTATCACGGCGAAAGATATCGTGCTAGCAATCATCGGTGAAACTACAGCAGCTGGCGGTACAGGCTACGTGGTTGAATTCTGTGGTGAAGCGATCACTGACCTTTCAATGGAAGGCCGCATGACCGTATGTAACATGGCGATAGAGCTAGGTGCGAAAGCCGGTTTGATTGCGCCAGATGAAACCACGTTCGAATACATCAAAGGCCGTAAATTCTCACCTCAAGGTGCCGACTTTGATGCAGCAGTAGAATACTGGAAGACATTAAAAACTGACGATGATGCTCAGTTTGATGCAGTCGTGACGCTAAACGCAGCAGACATTAAACCACAAGTCACTTGGGGTACTAACCCAGGCCAAGTGATCGCGGTAGATCAACCTATCCCAGCACCAGAAAGCTTTGCCGACCCAGTAGAAAAGGCATCGGCAGAAAAAGCATTGGCTTACATGGGCCTAGAGGCAGGCAAGTCATTGTCTGATTACAACGTCGATAAAGTCTTCGTTGGTTCTTGTACTAACTCACGTATCGAAGACATGCGCGCAGCCGCTGAAGTAGCGAAAGGTCGCAAAGTCGCGCCTCACGTTCAAGCGCTGATCGTTCCTGGCTCTGAGCAAGTAAAAGCGCAAGCAGAAGCGGAAGGCTTGGACGTTATCTTTAAAGAAGCGGGCTTTGAGTGGCGCCTACCAGGTTGCTCGATGTGTCTAGCAATGAACAATGACCGTTTGGGCCCACATGAACGTTGTGCGTCTACTTCAAACCGTAACTTTGAAGGCCGCCAAGGTCGTGATGGCCGTACCCACCTAGTGAGCCCTGCGATGGCAGCGGCAGCAGCAATTGCTGGTCACTTTGTAGATATTCGTGAACTAGACTAAGGAGCAAACCAATGTCAGGCTTTAAACAACACACAGGCTTAGTTGTTCCTCTAGATGCAGCGAACGTTGATACTGATGCCATCATTCCAAAGCAGTTCCTACAAAAGGTCTCCCGCCTAGGGTTTGGTAAGCACCTATTCCATGACTGGCGCTTCCTAGACGATGCTGGCGAACAGCCAAATCCAGAGTTCGTGATGAACGCACCTCGCTACCAAGGCGCGTCTATCTTGCTGGCTCGTGAAAACTTCGGCTGTGGCTCATCTCGTGAGCACGCACCGTGGGCACTAGCGGATTACGGCATCAAAGCGATGATCGCACCAAGCTTTGCCGATATTTTTTACGGCAACTCGATCAACAACCAAATGGTGCCAGTTCGTTTGACTGAACAAGAAGTGGATGAAATCTTCCAGTTTGTTGAGGCAAATGAAGGTGCAGAAGTCGAGGTCGACCTAGAAGCGAATGTCGTTCGTGCCAACGGCAAAGAATATGGTTTTGAAATCGATTCGTTCCGTCGTCATTGCTTGCTAAACGGTTTGGACAACATTGGCCTAACCCTTCAACACGAAGATAAGATTGCTGAGTACGAAGCGAATATTCCAAGCTTCTTGCGTTAAGACGCGTTAGTAAATACACAAATCAAGGGCTGGCAATTGTCGGCCCTTGATTTGTTTTGGGTGACTGATCTCATATCGCTTTGCTTACGGAATGCCGAACGCCTCTGTTGAAATTCGTCATCCTGAACAGCGACGAAGGAGCGTGATTCAGGATCGACTACCAGAGCGCACTGTACAGATTCATACTGTCTTTACTCAAGAGTTTGTGGATATTAGATTCCTGATATCGCTTATGCTCCTCGGAATGACAGCGAATAAAGGCCACTGATTACTGAAAGAAAACAAGCACTAAACTGGTCTACACTATCAACAATATCTCATTCAAAGGTATCTCTATGAAGCGTCTGTTATTGCTGTTGTGTGCTCTGGTTTCTTTCTCGACATTGTCCGCGCCTAAATCCGACTTATGGCCATATTGGAAACAATCGAATCAAGCCAACCAAACCCAAATTTCTCATCAAGAATGGCAACAACTGCTCGATACTTATTTAGTTGAACAAGGCGAGAATACCTTGTTTCGTTATAGCCAAGTCTCCTCTGTCGATAAAACTAAGCTGAAACAATACATCCAGCGTTTGGCAAAACTAGACCCTCTACAATACAACCAAGCAGAGCAATATGCCTATTGGGTAAACCTTTACAACGCCATCACGGTAGATCTTATTTTGGATAACTATCCAGTCGAATCAATCACCAAGCTAGGTGGTTTATTTAGCTTTGGTCCTTGGGGAGACGATGTGGTCGTGGTCAATGGGAAGGATCTAACTTTAAACGATATTGAACATCGAATTTTGCGTCCAATTTGGAATGACCCAAGAACGCATTACGCGGTTAACTGTGCCAGCCTAGGATGCCCTAATCTGCAATCTCAAGCATTCACTGCTGGCAACACGCAAGCTCTACTGGATAGTGCCGCCAAAACATTTATCAACAGCAGCAAAGGCGTATCTATCCAAGGTAACACGGCACAGCTGTCTTCTATTTATGATTGGTTTGCAACGGACTTTGGTGGAGAAAAACAAATCTTCAAACACATCGCAAAGTACGCACCGCAATACAAAAACTTCTCTGGCAAAGTGAAATACGAATACGATTGGGACTTGAATCAAGCCAACTAAACTGGGGGATGTGAGGTCAATTAGCATTAGGGACATAATAGGCCAAAAGCTAAAGACACCGGCAACTCAAAGACTAAGACATGAAAAAAAAGGGCACTGAGTGCCCTTTTTTACATCCAAATGTTTGATAGAAAACGTCCGACTACTTAAAGCCTTTAACCTTCTTAATAAGATCGTAAGCGTTTTGAATCTCTTGAGATTTCTCTTTCGCGACGTTCATCATCTCTGGTGGTAAACCTTTAGCCATCAATTTGTCCGGGTGATGCTCGTTCATCAGTTTACGATAAGCACGCTTAACGGTTTTACTGTCGGCATCTGAAGACACATCCAGAATTTTGTACGCGTCGGCCAACTGATCCGCTTGTGAAGCTTGTTGCCAGCTACCACCAGAAGATTGGCCTTGATGCTGACCATGAAAACCACCCTGGCTTTGGAAACGGAATGCGGCTTCTTGCATTTGCAAGCGACGCTCTAGCTGCTCAGAAGAGAAACCCAAACCACGTGCTATTTTGTGTAACACATTTCGTTCACTAGGATGAATCGAGCCATCTGCAAAGGCCGCCGAGATTTGCAGCTCTAAGAAAAATTGCAACAAGTCAAAGCGACCAGCTGTCGAAATTTTCACACGAACAAGAACGTCTTCTAACGGAAAGTCGCTGTCTTTACCTTCACGAAACGCGTCTTGCGCTGCGCGACGCTGTTCGCCATGCAAATTCATGCGGTCCATCATGGCTGAGGCAAGTTGGATTTCCTCTTTGGTGACTTGGCCTTTCGCTTTTGCCACATGTCCCATTACCGCAAACGCCGCTTTAAAAAACTCTTCTTGGCGCTGAGCTTGACTTGGCCCTTTTCCAAAGCCGCCAGTAGAGAACCCGGCTTGACTCAAGCGACGTGCTTTATCGAATTGATGGCCAATAAATAAGCCAAAGAGTAAACCTAGCGGCCCGCCAAGTAACAAGCCAAAAAAGGCACCCAGAATTTTGCCAAAAATATGCATTATGTGTTCTCTATCAATGAATTTTTATCGACGACGGCGGTCTTATAGTGCCGGATGCAACGATTTCCTTTATGATAATGGAATTAGTTTTATTTCGGCTAGGCCATTTCGCCTGCTTATCTTTGCAGCTATTTTGTCGTCATTATGCCACAGTGAATCAATACGCTGGGATAAATGCGACTATAGTTGATTCATTTGGCTATTACGCTAGGGTACAACAAGCCCTATAGCCATCGAGTAGTAGTGACACAGGAAAGTTCAATTCAATGCAACATTTCTCCCGCACATTTTTAGCGGCCTCTATCAGCACCGCCTTGTTTGTACCCACCACTCAAGCTGAAGCGAATATCCATGATAGTGTGCAGGAAATGCCCGCCACAGATCAATGTTTGGTCGATACAAGTGGCGAGGAGGACGCTCTTAATACCCCAGTAGTGGTAGAAGCTGACACCCTGCAAGCCATCAATGGTGACAAAGCTCAGTACTCAGGTAATGTACAAGTCACCCAAGGCCAGAAGAAAATTACCGCAGATAGCGTAACGCTGCACCAACAAGACAACGTCGTGGTTGCCGAAGGCAACGTGACTTTCAATGACGGCCAAGTCAAAGCTCGATCTGATCGTGTTACTAACGACATTAATCAAGATACGTTTTCGCTTGAGAACACCGATTATCAGTTCCTTTGCCAACAAGGCCGAGGCACTGCAGCCTATATCGCTCGCACAGGTCAGTCGGTTTATGAACTCGAAGACGGCTCTATCACATCGTGCCCTCAAGGCGATAATTCATGGCGATTGGTTGCGTCAGGCATCGATGTTGACCAAGATGAAGAGACAGCGACGCTGCATCATCCTCGATTTGAAGTGTTAGATGTGCCTGTTTTCTATGTGCCGTATCTAACCATGCCAATTGGAGATACGCGCAAAACGGGTTTCCTCTTCCCTTCTTTATCGTACGGTTCTAGTGATGGTATGGAAGTCGAGGTGCCATTCTATTGGAACATCGCGCCTCAATATGACATGACACTCACCACGCTCTATATGCAGCAACGTGGTACAAAACTCGATACTGATTTCCGCTATCTAACAGATGGTTGGGGAAATGGGGAAATCAAAGGCGAATACCTCAATAGTGATCGCAAATATCAGGACGAGTCTCGTTGGGGCTACCAAGTTAAACACGACGGTATCATCAATAAACAGTGGATAGTCAAAGTCGATTACTCAAAAGTGAGTGATATTGATTACTTCCTCGATCTCGACTCCGACATTGGTAACCGTGAAGATGGTCAACTGGTTCAAGAAGGACAAGTACAATATCGTTCTGGCTTCTGGGATGCCTCGTTAACCGTTCGTGACTTCCAAATCTTATTGAAAGAAGAGAACCGCCCTTATCGCCTGCTTCCTCAGTTAGACTTGAACTACTACACGCCGTTGTGGGGAGATTACCTTAACTTTGACGTGAAGAGCCAAGTCAGCCGCTTCGATACCAGCGATGCTGCGCGACCAAATGCGACCCGTGTTCACATTGAACCAGGGCTTACATTACCACTCTCAAACTCATGGGCAACGTGGACAACAGAAGCGCGTGTGCTCTCTACGTATTACTCTCAAGACTTAACGGGTTTGACAGATGTAAACCTGCAAAACCAGTTGGATGATGAAGTTTCTCGTGTTATTCCTGAGTTCCGTACGCATGCGCAACTTTACTTAGAGCGAGATACAAGCTGGATCAAGGGCTACACACAAACACTGGAGCCTCAGCTGCAGTACTTGTACGTACCTGAAGAAGATCAAACCAACATCTACAACTACGATACCACCTTGCTACAAACCGACTACTACGGGCTATTCCGCAGTCGTAAGTACAGTGGCATTGATAAAATCGCCTCGGCGAACCAGTTAAGCTACGGTGCGAGTACTCGCTTCTTTGATGATGACTATAAAGAGCGTCTTAACGTTTCATTTGGTCAGATTTACTACTTCGATAAAAAGACCAAACTGAGCAACAGCCCAAATCTTCCGGATGAGACAACCAATTACTCATCATGGGCAATTGAAGCTGATTTCAACTACAACGATTACTTGTTCTATCACGGTGGAATTCAATACGATATTGATTTGAGCTCCATGCAGTTGGCAAACAGTACCTTGGAATACCAATTCAACGGCGGCTTTATTCAGGGTAACTATCGCTACGTTACGCGTGAATACATCGAAGATACGATCATTCTCGAAAACCTAGACACAATTACTCGTAAAGGTATTTCTCAAGCAGGTATTGTAGCGGCCTACGAGTTCAACCCGAACTGGTCTGCGAGTGGTCAATACTACTACGACCTCAATGAAAATGCGGACCTAGAATGGTTAGCGAGCCTACGTTACCAATCTGACTGTTGGTACATTGGCGTCACTTACTCAAACCAATTGCTTGGTTGGGAAGACCAAGCTATCGGCAGCACCGGGGCATCACCTGAATACGAAAATAACTTCAGCGTTAACTTCGGTATTCAAGGCTTTGCGACCAACCAGCGTGAAGACACTGCTGTCAAAGAACTGGATGGTTCTGACAACGCGATTAAGTACGGCCGCCCATTCTATCTGAACAATTAATCAAAATAGGCGTCTTAAATGAATAAGACGCCTATTCAAAAATACTGACGGAATTTTAAATGAAAATTTGGAAATCAATCTTATTCACGACCCTACTCTCTTGCGGAGCGGTTGCAGCACCAGTAGAGATCGATAAGGTTGCGGTCATCGTGAACGACGGTGTAGTTCTACAAAGCGACATCGAAACAGCGATGAAAACGCTGCAAGCCAACGCACGTCAAAGTGGAAAGAGCTTACCTTCTACCAGCGTATTAAAAGAACAAGTTGTTGAAAAACTTATTATTGACACGTTGCAAGGCCAAGAAGCAGACCGTATTGGTGTGCGTATTGACGACAACCGTTTAAACCAAGCGATTGCAGAGATCGCACGTAATAATGAGCAAACAGTAGAACAACTCGCCGCTTCTGTAGAAAGTGAAGGTTTAAGTTACCCAGAATTCCGCGAACAAATTCGTAAGGAAATCGCCGCATCAGAAGCTCGCAATGCACTGGTTCGTCGCCGTATTAATATCCTTCCAGCAGAGGTCGATAGCCTTGCTGAGCAACTATCACAAGAAACCAATGCGACTGTTCAATACAAAATTGGGCACATTCAACTGCGCTTCTCTGACGATAAAGAAAAGTCAGCTGTAGAAGCAGAAGCTAAAGCGCTCGCGAAAAAGCTAAACGAAGGTGCAGACTTTACGGAGATGGCCTACACCTACTCAAAAGGTCCTAAAGCTTTACAAGGTGGTGACTGGGGCTGGATGCGTAAAGAAGAGATGCCAACCATCTTTGCTGATCAGATCAAGATGCAAAACAAAGGCAGCATTATTGGTCCATTCCGTAGTGGCGTTGGTTTCCACATCCTAAAAATAGAGGATGTAAAAGGCCTAGAAACGGTTGCGGTAACGGAAGTAAATGCGCGTCATATTTTGATTAAACCAACAGTGATTCTGAGCGACGAAGGGGCGAAGAAGCAACTGAATGAATTTGTACGCCGCATCAAAGCCGGTGAAGCAACGTTCGCTCAATTGGCAACACAATACAGTCAAGATCCTGGCTCGGCAGCACAAGACGGTGAACTAGGTTACCAAACACCAGATCTTTACGTGCCAGAATTCAAGCACCAAGTAGAAACTCTGCCAGTTGGCTCAATCAGCGAACCGTTCAAAACCGTTCACGGCTGGCATATCGTTGAAGTGTTGGATCGTCGCCAAGTTGACCGTACTGACTCAGCGATGAAGAACAAAGCTTACCGTATTCTATTTAACCGTAAATTTAATGAAGAAGCGGGCGCATGGATGCAAGAGCTACGCGCAAGTGCGTTTGTTGAAATCGTGGATGACAACAATGACAACTAATACAATTCGTAGAATTGTCGTAACCGCAGGGGAACCTGCGGGTATCGGCCCAGACTTAGTGCTTGCCCTATCGAAAGAAGATTGGGCGCACCAAATTGTCGTCTGTGCCGATAAGAATATGCTGACGGAGCGAGCCAAGCAGCTTGGCATCGAAGTCCAACTGTCTGATTACAATCCAGAAGAAGCACCTAAAGCACAAAAAGCGGGCACGCTTATCGTTGACCATATCCAAATATCGGAACCTGCGGTCGCAGGCGAGCTCAATGAAGCGAATGGCCACTATGTACTAAAAACGCTAGAAAGAGCGGCTTTAGGCTGTATGAATGATGAATTTGATGCTATTGTCACCGGCCCTGTTCATAAGGGGGTGATTAATCGCGCAGGTGTTGCATTCAGTGGTCATACTGAATTTTTCGCCGAGAAGTCACAAACGCCGCTAGTCGTAATGATGCTAGCAACGGAAGGACTACGCGTGGCGCTGGTTACAACACATATTCCTTTAGCTTATGTGTCCAAAGCTGTCACCGAAGAGCGATTAGAAAAAATCATCGATATTCTTCATAAAGACCTTGTAGAAAAGTTTGCTATCGCACAACCAAACATCTACGTTTGCGGGCTTAACCCTCATGCTGGCGAAGATGGCTGCTTAGGTCGTGAAGAGATCGAGACCATCACTCCGACACTGGAAAAAATTCGACAAGAAAAAGGTATCAACCTGATCGGCCCTCTTCCGGCTGATACCATTTTCAATGAAAAATATTTAAATGATGCTGATGCTGTTTTAGGCATGTACCATGATCAAGTATTGCCAGTATTAAAATACAAAGGCTTTGGTCGTTCAGTAAATATTACTCTTGGTCTACCTTTTATTAGAACATCGGTGGACCACGGTACTGCATTAGATCTGGCAGGGACAGGTCAAGCGGATACAGGGAGTTTCCGAACAGCGCTCACGCATGCGATAGATTTGGTAGAGAAGAAACAATGAGAAATGATGTCCATTTAGGACACAAAGCGCGTAAACGTTTTGGTCAAAACTTCCTGAACGATCCATACATTATTGATGGAATCGTATCAGCGATTAACCCAAAACCAGGTCAAAACCTGGTTGAAATCGGTCCTGGTCTTGGTGCAATCACTGAGCCAGTAGGTCGTGAAGTGGATAAGTTCACAGTTATCGAATTAGACCGCGATCTGGCGGAACGCCTACGTACTCACCCTGAACTGGCAGATAAGTTGACCATCCATGAGGGTGACGCTATGCGTTTTGACTTCACTCAACTAGTGAAGCCAAACAACAAGCTGCGCATTTTTGGTAACTTGCCGTACAACATCTCTACACCATTGATGTTCCACCTTTTTGAGTTCCATAAAGACATTCAAGACATGCACTTTATGCTGCAAAAAGAAGTGGTAAACCGCTTAGCCGCCGGCCCTGGCAGCAAAGCTTACGGCCGTTTGACGGTAATGGCTCAGTACTACTGTAAAGTGGTACCAGTACTGGAAGTACCGCCAACGGCATTCGTTCCACCACCGAAAGTGGATTCTGCCGTTGTTCGTTTAGTGCCTTACGAAGAGCTGCCATGCCCGGCGAAAGATCTGCGTTTGCTCGATCGCGTTTGTCGTGAAGGCTTTAACCAACGTCGTAAAACAGTTCGTAACTGCTACAAATCGTTGTTAAGCACAGAAGTACTAGAAGAGCTAGGTGTTAATCCAAGCATGCGTCCAGAGAACCTGACGCTAGAACAATTCGTCGCAATGGCGAACTGGCTTGCGGATAACCCGCAGCACTAAGAACTCAAACAATGAGCCAAACCCTTGTAGGTTTGGCTTATTATTATTGGGATATTACGTTTCTGAGGAGTGCACATGGACGTCATTCAACCTTGCATCAAAATTCAAGTTCACACCAAATACATCGAAGAACAGTCCAACCCAGAGCTACAACGCTACGTTTTCGCTTATATCATCACCATCAAAAACCTTAGCCAGCAAACCGTACAGTTAGTGAGCCGCCGCTGGCTAATCACAGACTCGAACGGCAAGCAAATGACGGTTGAAGGAGACGGAGTTGTAGGCCAGCAGCCCTTTATTCCAAGCAATGATGAATACACGTATAGTAGCGGAACCGCGTTAGAAACCCCTGTCGGCGTTATGCAAGGACACTACAAAATGCTGGATGAGAAAGGGCAAGAGTTCATCACCGAAATCGAACCATTTCGCTTGGCTGTTCCAAATGTTTTAAATTAGTAAATTGGAGATTCAGTGGCTACCTATATTGTTGGTGACATCCAAGGCTGTTTTGATGAATTGCAGCGACTACTAGAAAAAGTATCTTTCTCTGCGAAAAAAGACCAACTTTGGCTTGCTGGTGATTTGGTCGCCAGAGGGCCTAAATCACTAGAAACGTTACGCTTTGTGAAGTCACTTGGCGCAAACGCAATCGTGGTGCTTGGTAATCACGACCTTCACCTTCTCGCAGTGGCTCACGGGATAAAAAAGGTCAAAGACAAAGATAAAACCGCACCTATTTTCACGGCCCCTGACAAAGAGGAACTACTGACATGGCTAGCTCAGCAACCTCTAATGGCCGAGCATGACGAGTTCGTGATGTGTCACGCTGGCATATCACCGCAGTGGAATCTAAAAACAGCGAGAAAGTGTGCCCGTGAAGTTGAGCGCATCATCCAAAGTGAAGAGCTGCCTTGGCTATTAAAAAACATGTACAGCAATCAACCGGATTCCTGGGATGACTCTCTACAGGGTTTGGACCGATACTGTTATATTATCAATGCTTTTACGCGGATGCGCTTTTGTTTCCCTGATGGTCGTTTGGATATGGATTGTAAATTGCCACCGCAACAAGTTTCCGGTAACGAACTTATTCCATGGTTTGATGTGCCTAAACGTATCCACTTAAACAAAGCGGTGCTCTTTGGGCACTGGGCTGCACTGCAAGGTTATATGAACAGCGAAGTCATCGGGCTAGATACTGGCTGTGTTTGGGGCGGAAGCCTAACCATGATCCGTTGGGAAGATAAGAAAATTTTTACTCAGGATGCGTTAAGTTAAACACTGAATAACAGTCGATAATCCATAGTAGGAGGAATACCTGTCACTTAACACCTCCTGTAGGGTCATTCCAACGAGCCTTAACGAGACTAGAAATCTAATATCCTCGCGCTGCGAATAGATAGAAATACCTTTGACAACAAAGTACTCGTATAGAGGCTCCTGAATCTCGCTCTTTCGTCGCTTTTCAGGATGACGGTAGGTTGGGATGGCCGCTCGCTGTTATACGAACGGCATTACCGTATTAACTACGCGGTGTTAATCTCGAATTACTTTTCTAACACAGTAAAGCGCATGTTGTAGGCGTTCTTCTCATCGGCTTGATACATTTCTGAGTAAGTTTCCTTAAACTCGTCTCCCCAATCTGGGAACTGAGTATCACCATCAATGGCCGCTTCAATGTGTGTTACATACAGTTTATTGGCCATAGGCAGACAAGTGGTGTAAATCGCACCACCACCAATGATCATCACTTCTTCCACATCACCTGCGACTTCCAGAGCCTGCTCAATCGATGTTACGGTAGTGACACCTTCGATCTTTAGTGTCTCATCACGGCTAATAACAATATTCAAGCGACCAGGTAAAGGGCGACCAATAGACTCATAGGTTTTGCGTCCCATCACAACCGGTTTTCCCATGGTACAACGCTTAAACCAAGCGAAATCGGCGGGAAGATGCCAAGGCATTTGATTGTCTTTGCCAATGATGCGATTGTCGGCCATCGCGGCAATCATACTAATGATCATGTTAGGTCCTTATACAATTGGTCTGCGGCGATAGAATAACAGCCCCGGAACCGCAAGACCAACTGCTAAACCTGCAATAATAAACATGGCCTTAAGAAAGTTTTCCATACAGGTTGCGACAAGCTCGGGTGAGTAGCCAACATGATTGATTTCTACCATAGCGATCATTGCTTTGTACGCAAACACACCCGGCACCATCGGGATCAAAGCAGCCACAGTAAACACTTTTGGATGCGCGAGAAAACGGTGAGACCAGTACACACCAATCATCCCAACTAACGTCGCGGCAAAAAAGGTTGCCCACTCAATAGGAATGCCAAACTGCATCATCAAGTAGCGGCTACCATGACCAATCGCACCACCAACAGCGCAATACACTAAAGCTCTTTGTGGCACGTTAAAAACCAATGCAAATCCTACGGCGGGAATCGCCGCAAAAAACATGTCATTCAACAGGCCAAACATCAAATCAAATAAACTCATTAGATAGCCCACCCCCAAATTCCAGTTACACTCATCGCAGCAACGATCCCCAAACATGTCGCCAACGTTAGTAAACTAGCCATCACAAATCGAGCAATCCCCATATTAATGTGGCCTTTCAACATATCTGCGACAGAGTTAATGAGTGGGAAACCAGGTACAAGCATTAATACTGACGATGCCATTGCTACGGTAGGTAGATTACCGACTTGGTAAATTTCCGCCTGTGCTGAAATTAAGGTAGTCACAAAAGCGGTCGCAGCAAAGTTCAATAGAGGGTTGAAATGACGATGACCAATTTCTTGGCGAACGATCATGCCACCAGCTGAAGCTAAAAAGGTCATGATGAAGACTCCCCAATCACCACCAGCTAGATGACTGAATGCCGCACAAGACAAGCCAATCATAAACACCACCAACCAGCGGTTATAACGCTCTGGACTGATAGCGTTCAGCTTTTTCTGCGCCATGGTTGCATCGAGCAAACCACGTTCCATCATGATACAGATTCGTTGAATTTGCGTAATAACGCGCATATTGATGCCACGATCAGCGCAGCTTCGGGTGGTGGTGATGCAATGCCCATCCATTACCGTCGTCACAACCAATGCATTAGCTGATAGTGCTACCGCAACTTCATTCACCCCACAAGCAAGGCCAATACGACGCATAATATCGCTCACAAGAGTACTTTCAGCACCATGAGCAAGTAGCATTTGTCCGGCTTGGGCGACAAGACGAGAAATCGATCGTTGAGTAGATACCGCCAACTCTCTAGGCGGTATGGTTTCTAGAGTCATAAATAAGTCTAATTCCTTTTAGGGTGTTACTCATTCATACGCGCGAGGGCCAAACTAACCCTCAAAAAACACGACGTATCGGTTATTGTGCCGTAAATCACATCACCTAAATATGATTTAGATACAAAAAAAGCCGCAATAAATAATTGCGGCTTAATGAATTATAGGCAAACAGGCATTGTTTGACCGTTCTGATTAGTCACGAACGTAGACAACGTGACCGTCATCTTCTTCATCGTCCCAGTCATCCCAATCGTCGTCGTCATCTTCAGTGATAACGTCTTTACCCGCCATCGCATCTTTATGGTAATCATCCCACATGAAGTTTACTTTATCTTCTTCAGCCACTTCTTCCTCTTCGCGAGGTAGGTTATCCATAAAGTCAGCCAGTTTGTAACAAAGCTCTTTAGTACCGTTACGATTGATCGCCGAGATCTTAAAGTACTCGTCTTCCCAACCTAGTGCGTCTAAGATTTCTTGGATCTTCTCATTCGCTTCTTCTTCAGGCATTAGATCAACTTTGTTGAACACTAACCAGCGCGGCTTACTTGCCAGTTTCTCGCTGTATTGTTCTAGTTCATCAATGATCGTCAATGCATTTTGCACCGGATCGGACTGATCAATAGGCATAATATCGATCATGTGCAGCAACACTCGACAACGCTCTAAGTGCTTCAAGAATCGAATACCAAGGCCAGCGCCATCTGCTGCACCCTCGATCAAACCAGGGATGTCTGCAACAACAAAACTTTTCTCTGGTACGACACTTACGACACCCAAGCTTGGGATCAAAGTCGTGAATGGGTAATCAGCGACTTTCGGTTTTGCTGCTGATACTGCGCGGATAAAGGTTGATTTACCAGCATTAGGTAGACCAAGCATACCCACATCAGCAAGAAGCAATAGCTCAAGACGAATTTCGCGTACTTCACCTTTTGTACCCAATGTTCTCTGACGAGGCGCGCGGTTTACTGAAGATTTGAAACGCGTGTTACCTAGACCGTGCCAACCGCCTTTTGCGATCATCACTTTCTTACCGTGTTCAGCAACTTCCGCCACGATTTCATTTGTGTGGATATCCACAGCGCGCGTACCCACAGGTACACGAAGAACGATGTCTTTACCACGCTTACCTGTACAGTTACCACCGCGACCGTTTTCACCACGCTCAGCTTCGTAGAAGCGCTGGAAACGGTAATCAATCAGGGTATTTAGGTTTTCATCGGCTTGGATATAAACATCACCACCGTCACCGCCATCACCGCCATCAGGGCCACCTTTAGTGATGAATTTTTCACGCCAGAAACTGACAACGCCACTACCGCCATCACCAGCCTGAACTTTTACTACCGCTTCATCTACGAACTTCATCTTTTACTCCGACTACTTCGTGCGTGGATTAAATCTTACTATGTCATCCGACAATTTTAGCAGATGACAGATCTAAGCTCCCAGATTCAAATCGCTTAGGATCTTAGCGAGAAACTTCGATATGTCGACTACCACAAATAAAAAACCCCGCCGATTCGGCAGGGCTTTTGAATTCAGCTTAAAGCTATTAAGTAATTTGGTTAAAAACCTAATTACTCAGCTTCGATGCTTACAAACTTACGGTTCTTAGGACCTTTCACTTCGAACTTCACTTTACCTTCAGTAAGAGCGAATAGAGTGTGGTCTTTACCGATACCTACGTTGTTACCAGCGTGGAACTTAGTACCACGTTGACGAACGATGATGTTACCTGCAAGTACAGATTCACCACCGAAACGCTTAACACCTAGACGTTTGCTTTCTGAATCGCGGCCGTTACGAGTAGAACCACCAGCTTTTTTGTGTGCCATTGTTAAACTCTCCTAATAGATTAAGCGTTGATACCAGTGATCTTCACTTCAGTGAACCACTGACGGTGACCCTGTTGCTTACGAGAGTGCTTACGACGACGGAACTTAACGATTTTAACTTTATCGCCACGACCGTGTTGTACAACTTCAGCAACAATTTTGCCGCCCTCTACAAGAGGAGCACCAACTTTGATGTCTTCGCCGTTAGCAACAAGAAGAACTTTATCAAATTCTACAGTTGCACCAGTTTCAACGTCTAATTTCTCTAAACGAAGAGTTTGACCTTCGCTTACACGGTGTTGTTTACCACCAGATTGGAAAACAGCGTACATATTTTACTCCGCTTTTTCCGCACAGCCTTTCTTGAGGGTGTGCGCTAAACTAATCATCAATAGGGCGCAGATTCTACAGAATAGATGCTCCTATGACAAGCCATATTTTGAAAAAATTGGCGAAAAGCTAATCGCCAAAGAAAAGTGCGGCAATCATGCCCTTTAGTAATGTATTAATCAACGTTTTTTAGTGTATTATTCGACAATTATATAAATCGAATAAGCCTTGCAGGGTCTAACTTCAGCCGGATATACGATGGATTTTAAAACTATCCAAGCGCTTACTGCCGATGACATGGCAAAAGTGAATGAAACAATTCAAGCCCAACTTAATTCTGATGTCTCTTTAATCAACCAGCTCGGTTTTTATATCGTGAGTGGTGGAGGCAAACGTCTAAGACCGCTTTTAGCGATACTGTCAGCCCGTGCACTTGGTTACCAAGGCAATGGTCATACAATGGCAGCTGCGTTTATTGAGTTTATCCATACAGCGACTTTGCTGCATGATGACGTGGTAGATGAATCAGACATGCGCCGTGGTAAAGCCACTGCGAATGCAGCATTTGGCAATGCGGCTAGCGTATTAGTTGGGGACTTTATCTATACACGCTCATTTCAGATGATGACAGAACTAGGATCCATGAAGATCCTTAAACTAATGAGCAATGCCGTAAACGTGATCGCCGAAGGTGAAGTACAGCAGTTGATGAACTGTAACGACCCTGACACGACAGAAGAAAGCTACATGCAAGTCATCTACTCTAAGACTGCGCGCTTATTTGAATCCGCAACTCAAATCGGTGCAATCTTAAATGATGCTCCTGAGCATGTTGAAATCGCAATGCAAAATTACGGTAAGTATCTAGGCACTGCGTTTCAGCTCATTGATGACGTCATGGATTACACTTCTGATGGCGAAGACATGGGTAAAAATGTGGGTGATGACTTGGCCGAAGGCAAGCCAACTTTACCTCTACTCCATGCTATGCGTAATACCACACCAGAAAACTCAATCATGATTCGTGAAGCGATTGAGAAAGCGAATGGCATGGATCGCTTAGAAGAAATTCTTGCGGTCATGAAAGAAGCAGGCTCTCTGGAATACACAACGCAAAAAGCTCTAGAAGAAGCAGACAAAGCAATCGCAGAACTATCAGTGTTGCCAGAGTCTGAATACAAACAAGCGCTTGTTACTCTGGCTCATGTCGCTGTACAACGCACGAAGTAATCAATAGCTACCCATAACGCAAGGCTTATAGCTAAAAGGAAGAGCATGCTCTTCCTTTTTTACGTTTGATACCTAATGACGACGCCCGAGGCGCTAGTAATATCTGTCACTACCGCCATGCAGTTGTGGATCATCTTCTATTTCATCAAAGCTAACGGCGAGCTGCTGTTCAGTCCCTTGTTTGGACAACAATACCGTCTCTGCTTCATGGTCGACCACTAATATCGTACCGACGCCTTGTTGGCACTCAACAACCATGCCTTTACGGATTCGACTCGCTTCCATCATCTTCTCCTTCACTACGTGGTTTTATTCGACCATTTTTACGAAGTTGAGAAATCAAGGATCAAAAAAGCCGATCAAAATGATCGGCTTTCTTCTTATATAGGCTTTCTAGATTACTTTGCGAATTCAACACCAATGTTGATGTCGCCATTTAGTGTTTCTAGCATACCGTCTAATGCAGACTTTTCGTAATCGCTGAGTTTGCCGTAGCTTAGTACTTCTTCAACGCCTTCTTTACCCAGTTTCACAGGTTGCGCGAAGTACGTCGCGTGTTCGCCGTCGCCTTCAACGTAAGCGCACTCAACTACGCCTTCTTCACCTTGAAGAGCACGAACCAGAGACAGACCAAAGCGACATGCAGCTTGGCCCATTGATAGTGTTGCACTACCACCACCCGCTTTCGCTTCTACAACTTCAGTACCTGCATTTTGAATACGTTTCGTTAATGCTTCTACTTCTTCAGCTGTAAACTCAACACCTTCTACTTGAGACAGTAGAGGTAAGATCGTTACGCCAGAGTGACCACCAATAACTGGCACGCGAACGTCACCTGGATCTTTGTCTTTTAGCTCAGCAACAAACGTTTCTGAACGGATAACATCCAACGTTGTTACACCAAATAGACGACGCTTATCATAAACACCCGCTTTTTTAAGAACTTCAGCAGCAATTGGCACTGTTGTATTTACAGGGTTTGTGATGATACCAACACAAGCTTTCGGACAAACAACCGCAATCTTCTCCGCTAGCGATTTAACGATACCAGCGTTTACATTAAATAGATCCGCACGATCCATACCTGGCTTACGCGCAACACCAGCAGAAATTAGCACAACATCCGCGCCTTCTAGTGCTGGAGTAGGATCTTCACCAGCGTAACCTTTGATAGAAACTGGCGTAGGGATGTGGCTAAGATCAGCGGCCACACCAGGAGTTACTGGAGCAATATCATATAGGGCTAGATCAGAACCAGCAGGAAGACGGTTCTTAAGTAGAAGGGCCAGGGCTTGACCGATGCCACCAGCGGCACCAATAACGGCTACTTTCATGTAGTTCTCCTTGAGAGTATTTCTCTTATAAACGTATTCGTAGGGTAGTTTGTAACCAACTTAAATAAAGCTATCGGAATCACAACTTGATTACAATCAATTAACGCTAGCTTTGCGACCTCGCGCAACTCGCTGTTACCGTGCTACAAATGGGGCTTGGATTATTCTTTTATTCTGTTGAAATGACAAGGAATTCAAGAAAACAGATACAGCCCTACTTCAGCGCGCTAAAGAATTCTATGTGGTATATAGTTTACAGTGACGCATCTAACATAATCCTGGGACTCTTTGGCACCGCCTGAATATATATGCGAGAATATGCAAAATTGCTTACCCGTAATAAGAGATTTGTAATGACTATGCGCAATTCAGAAAAACAAGACAACTTAGTTCGCGCCTTTAAAGCCCTGTTAAAAGAAGAAAGCTTTGGCTCACAGGGCGAGATTGTTGACGCACTCAAACAGCAAGGGTTTGAGAGTATCAACCAATCTAAAGTCTCACGTATGCTGACTAAATTTGGCGCCGTCCGTACGCGCAATGCAAAAATGGAAATGGTTTACTGTCTTCCTGCTGAGCTAGGTGTCCCAACAGTCAGCAGCTCTCTGCGTGAACTGGTACTAGACATCGATCGTAACGCAGCGTTAGTAGTAATTCACACCGGCCCAGGTGCAGCGCAGTTGATTGCTCGCTTGCTTGATTCACTCGGTAAATCCGAAGGTATTCTTGGTGTTGTCGCGGGTGACGATACCATTTTCATTACGCCAACCATGGCAATTACGACTGAGCAACTCTTCAAATCAGTGTGCGAGCTGTTCGAATATACTGGTTAAGTTCTATAAAGCTTCAATCAGCTAACTCATTGTGGGTTATAAAAGAAGTCTCATTTTGTAGCCCATAATTTATGTAAATTTTTTGCTTACTCCGCTCATTCTTTAACCATCCGTTTTGTGATTAACATCACGCAATTGATCTTTTTCATTTCAGTCACTAAACGTTAATTAAGTAATTGTTATAAAAAGAATTAAATCACAAATTGAATCCTATCCCCTGATACAAAATTCAGACTTATCAACTATAACATTTAACAATTGGATAATTTTCTGCCAATTTTTTGTTATGATTCGCTCGCTTTTTCAAACGATTGGATTGAAAAAGGTGCCGTTTCCAAATAGGAAACTCCAGAAGTGATTTATGGTTATTTCCGGGTAAATAATGAATATAAGGAAGGGAAATTCATGGCATTTAACAAACTTCTCAAAGTAGGCGCTATCGCTGCAGCCGTAATGGGCGCAGGCGCAGTTAACGCTCAAGAGTTTATTACCATCGGTACTGGCTCTGTGACTGGTGTTTACTACCCAACTGGTGGTGCTATCTGTAAGTTGGTAAATAAAGGTCGTAAAGACCACAACATCCGTTGTTCAGTAGAATCGACTGGTGGCTCAATTTACAACGTTAACACTATCCGTGCAGGCGAATTAGATTTTGGTATCGTGCAATCGGATTGGCAGTACCACGGCTACAACGGTACGAGCAAGTTTGAAGAACAAGGCCCGTACAAGAAGCTACGCGCAATGTTCTCTCTTCATACAGAACCTTTCAACATCATTGCGCGTGCAGATTCAGGTATTGAAAACGTTGAAGACCTGAAAGGTAAGCGCGTAAACATCGGTAATCCAGGCTCTGGTGACCGTGCAACGATGGGCGTTGTCATGGAAGCGATGGGTTGGACAAACGACAGCTTCAAATTGGCGTCTGAGCTAAAAGGCTCTGAACGCTCTCAGGCACTTTGTGATAACAAAATTGACGCCTTCATTTACATGGTCGGCCACCCGAACGGTTCAATCAAAGAAGCAACCACATCATGTGATGCGAAGCTAGTTTCAGCAACAGGCCCTAAAATCGATAAAATTGTTGCCGACAACCCATACTACGCCTTTAGCTCAGTACCGGCTGGTATGTACCGCGGTACAGACAAAGACGTAAACAGCTTTGGTGTTGCAGCAACAATGGTAACGACCTCTGATGTTTCAGACGATGTCGCTTACAACGTGGCAAAAGCTGTGTTTGAAAACTTTGATACCTTCAAACGTCTACACCCTGCATTCGCAAACTTGAAGAAAGAAGACATGGTGAAAGCTGGTCTTTCTATTCCTCTTCACCCAGGTGCAGAAAAATACTACAAAGAAATGGGTCTAATTAAGTAATTTCCTCAGACTCTACATACAGGCAGGAAAGAATATTTTCTGCCTGTTTGAGCATACAGGTTGTAGCACGTTCTAACTGTATGCTTCATTCGCCAGTTTTCTTCTGATAACTGCGAGCTCATACCCAAGAAAACTTAAACGCCGCCTAACAGAGTATCCAACAATCAACACTTTGAGTTCAGGCAGCAAAATACTCGAAAGCAAACTTCGCTCCATTCACTACACTGATAGAGGCGAAGTGTGGTTCTCGATAAAAATCAGACAGGACCATCAATAATAAGGAAAAAGTACATGGCGACGAATCAAGCTCCGTCACAAGATGTGCAAGAAATGGTGGCTCAGGCAGACACAGGTGCACGTAGCCCTTCGGGAATGCAAGGACGAATCCTTTGGTTTGTTCCTCTGTGTTGGTCACTATTTCAATTATGGTACGCATCCCCGTTACCATTTATTTTCAATTTTGGCGTACTGAACGACACGGAAGCGCGATCTATCCACCTTACTTTCGCGATCTTTTTGGCTTTCACTGCTTATCCAGCGATGAAGAATTCTCCTCGCGATCATATCCCTCTTGTTGATTGGATACTCGCGTTGGCTGGCAGCTTTTCAGCAGCCTATATATACCTTTTTTATACCGAGCTAGCAGGACGCTCAGGCGCACCGACAACGGTTGATATCGTTGTTGCTGTTATCGGTATGCTCCTCCTTTTAGAAGCAACACGCCGAGCACTTGGTCCACCATTAATGGTCGTGGCTGCTGTTTTCCTTACTTACACCTTTGCAGGCCCTTACATGCCTGACGTTATCGCGCACAAAGGGGCAAGCTTGAACAAGGCCATGTCTCACTTGTGGCTAACAACAGAAGGCGTTTTTGGGGTTGCGCTAGGTGTTTCTACCTCTTTTGTCTTCTTGTTTGTATTGTTTGGAGCAATGCTGGAACGCGCTGGTGCCGGTGCTTACTTCATTAAAGTTGCCTTCTCGTTGCTTGGCCATATGAAAGGTGGTCCAGCTAAAGCGGCCGTTGTTGCATCAGGTTTATCTGGTCTGGTTTCTGGTTCTTCAATCGCAAACGTAGTAACAACTGGCACCTTTACCATTCCACTGATGAAGCGTGTTGGCTTTCCCGGCACAAAAGCGGGTGCGGTAGAGGTAGCGGCTTCAACCAATGGTCAGTTAACACCGCCAATCATGGGTGCAGCAGCATTTTTGATGGTGGAATACGTCGGTATCTCCTACGTTGAGGTGATTAAAGCTGCCCTACTTCCAGCGCTAATCTCTTATATTGCTTTAATTTACATTGTTCACCTTGAAGCATGTAAAGCAGGCATGACAGGCCTTCCTCGTCGCCACAACCCAACACTAGTACAAAGTCTGCTGTCCTTTACTGGCACAATCTTAGGATTGTGTGTGATCAGCGCATTGGTTTACTACGGAGTGGGTTGGACAAAGGACGTCTTTGGCGATGCCGCGACACCAATTGTTACCGTCGCACTATTAATCGCGTACGTTGGGTTGGTGAAAGTCTCAGCAAATCACGTGCAAGATGGCGCAATTGAGATTGATGCAGAATTAACAGAAGTACCTGATCCTGGCCCAACCGTTAAGTCAGGCTTGCACTACCTACTCCCTATCGTCGTATTAGTTTGGTGTTTGACTGTCGAACGTTTCTCACCTGGCCTTTCGGCATTCTGGGCAACGGTGTTCATGATTTTCATTTTGCTTACTCAACGTCCGTTGATTGCACTGCTGTCAAAGCAAGGTGACATGCTTCAGCAAACCAAAGATGGCTTTGTCGATCTTGCCGAGAGCTTAGTTTCTGGTGCGCGTAATATGATTGGTATCGGCGTTGCAACCGCGGCAGCGGGCACCGTTGTTGGTGTTGTTACACTAACGGGTATCGGCCTAGTGATGACCGACTTCGTCGAGTTTATCTCTGGTGGCAGTATCATTCTTATGCTGCTGTTTACCGCCATCATTAGCTTGGTTCTGGGGATGGGTCTGCCAACAACGGCGAACTACATCGTGGTCTCTACGCTAATGGCGCCGGTTATTGTTACGCTCGGCGCGGCGCATGGCTTGATTATTCCGTTGATAGCGGTGCACTTGTTCGTTTTCTACTTTGGTATTTTGGCCGACGATACCCCACCTGTAGGTCTTGCAGCTTTTGCAGCAGCCGCAATTGCGAAATCAGATCCAATTCGTACCGGTATCCAAGGTTTTACTTACGATATTCGAACCGCTATTTTGCCGTTCATGTTTGTGTTCAATACCCAGTTATTGTTAATGGGGATCGACTCTTGGTGGCATTTGGCACTCACGGTCATCTCATCGATCATTGCAATGCTGATATTCTCTGCGGCAACTCAAGGGTGGTGGTTCACGCGTAACAAGTGGTGGGAAACAGTCCTATTATTAGTACTGACGTTTTCGTTTTTCCGTCCAGGTTTTTGGTGGGACATGCTGTACCCAGCGAAAGTTCTTTCTCCTGGCGTTGAGGTAGCTCAAATCACGGAAACACTAAATGTAGGAGAATCATTGGAGTTACGTGTTGCCGGTGAAAACCTTGAGGGCGACTACATTGAGAAAACGGTTCGTCTTCCATTCGAAGACAGTGCGACAACAGCAGACGCACGTATTTCATCTATGGGTCTGATGCTGACCGAAAGTGACAAAAAAATGATTGTCGATATGGTTGAATTTGGTAGTCCAGCAGAGTCCGCAGGTATCGACTTTGATTGGGAAATCAAGTGGGTTATCCAGGATGCAGACCGTCCGATGAAAGAGTGGGTGTTTGTACCATGCTTAATGATTTTGCTGGTGCTTGCCATGAACCAAAAACGTCGTGCTCGTAAGGAACAATTGAGCGCATAACCGATTTGGCCCCGAGGATAAAGGGGCCTTAATGAGAGACATTGAATGTACAAACAAATTCTTGTTCCGGTTGATCTAAATGACCAAGGCTTTTCAGACCGAGCGGTTGAACTAGCGGTTTGGCAGGCAAAGCAAGCAAATGCTCAAATCCATCTTCTGACGGTACTACCTGGTATTCACATGTCGATGGTTGCCACATACTTTCCGAAAGATGCTGCGGCCAAAATGAAGCAAGACGTGAAGCAGCAACTAAAAACTTTCGCTAATGAGCATATTGCTGAAGATGTGGTTTACCAAGTGCATGTTGCTGAAGGCAAGGCCTACGCGACCATTCTTGATTATGCAGAACGTTTAGGCGCTGATCTCATCATTATGCCAAGTCACAAGCGCTCTAAAATCAATAAAGTAATGCTTGGCTCTGTCGCGAGTAAGGTTGTGGAATATTCTCCAATCAATGTGATGGTCGTAAAACCGCAAGGCTAAGTAAATACAGAAACGAAAAAGGACGCTAACATTAGCGTCCTTTTTATATTAAACAAGTAAGGGTTATGCCATCATTGGGTAATCGGTATAACCTTCTGCTCCACCCAAATAAAAGTGTTCTGGTTTCGCCTCATTAAGAGGTGCATTTTTCTTAAATCGCTCAACTAAATCTGGGTTTGCGATAAAGGGAACGCCAAATGCGACCACATCAACTTTGTTTTCTGCAATTGCTGTTGCCGCTTCTTGTGCACTGTAGCCCACGTTCGCCATTAAGTGACCTTTATAGTTTTCGCGTGCTGGCTTGAGAACATCTGCTTTTTGTACGCCTTTCAGATCCGCACGCATCACGTGCCAATAAGCAAGATCGAAAGAATTAAGTTGCTCTGCTAAGTAACGCACCAAGCCAACTGGATCACTGTCTTTCATGTCATTAAATCCATTTAGCGGAGATGTACGCAGACCGACTCTTCCAGGTCCCCACACCTCAACGACTTCTTTCACTATCTCAAGTAAAAATCGAGCACGATTTTCAACCGAGCCACCGTATTCATCGGTACGTAAATTTGAACCGTCACGAAGGAAGTTATCAATAAGATAACCATTGGCGCCATGTATCTCGACCCCATCAAAGCCGGCTTTCTTGGCGTTTTCTGCACCTTGTTTAAACGCCGCAACAATGGAAGCTATCTCATCCACTTCGAGTGCTCGTGGTACCGTATATGCTTGCTTACCCGAAGGGGTATGGACTAATTCATCACGAATGGCCAATGCGCTCGCCGCTACAGGTGTTTTTCCTTCATTCAGATCAGGATGACAAGCTCGTCCCGCATGCCAAATTTGCAGTACAATCTTACCGCCTCTCTCATGAACCGCATCCGTTACCTTTTTCCAAGCTGCGATTTGCTCTTCGCTGTAAATGCCCGGCTCTGCCATGAAAGCAGACGTACCTTCTATCACCATGGTGCATTCAGCAATGATAAGTCCGGCACTCGCACGTTGAGCGTAGTATTCAACCATAAGGTCATTAGGAATATGGTCCGCACCAGCACGAGCTCGCGTTAAAGGCGCCATAATGGCACGGTTATCTAATGCTAATTGACCGAGTTCGATAGGAGAAAATAAGTCTACAGAGTTGGACATGTTGTTTACCTCAAATGACAATAACTTGATGGCTAAGGATGAGGTGCCAGACTATAATCAGATTAATATTGAAACAATATGGATAATTGAAAGTGATTGTTCGCAATTTAGAAACAATTGACTTTAGAACGCTTTCTATCTTTGTCACAAGCTGTCGACTACTGAGCTTAACCAAGTGCGCACTGGAGTTAAACCTACCAAAATCTACTGTTAGCAAAGCCATAACCAAACTCGAACAACACTTTGAAGCCAAACTGCTAGAGCGCACAACCCGAAAGTTAGTGATCACCGAAGCTGGCCAAATGGTTTTAGAGCGTGCTGCAAGCTTAGTTGAGGAATTCCACTCAATTGGCCATGACGTTCAGGAGATGGAACAACAGATCCAAGGCCGGCTGCGTATTTCCGCGCCACCAGCGTTGGATGCGTATATGGCGGAGCACATCTTTTTGCCATTTTTAAAACAATGGCCAAAAGTACAAATTGCGTTAGAAGCATCGAACGATTTTGTTGATCTGTTTTCACACGGCTTTGATATGGCAATTAGAGTCGGTCAGATAGTTGATGATCGATTAATCGCGAAAAAATTAGGCTATACCACTCGAGTCCTGGCTGCTAGCCCTGAGTATTTAGCTGAGTTCGGCGTACCTGAAACGCCAGAAGACCTGACAAAACATAACTGTTTGAGGTATCAATATGTTTCAGAAATAGGACCTTGGACGCTGATCTCACACGATAATACCGTCAATGTTTCAATAACCAGTAACTTCTCAAGTACAACTGTAGAAGCAATATTGAAAGGCGCACTTAAAGGACTAGGCATCGCGAACTTACCTGTGCAGAACATGACGCAAGAGCTAGAAAGTGGCACCTTAGTCAGAGTGTTACCGCAATGGCACACGGTACCAATGCCTATTTATTTAGTGTATCGTCCTGGAGCAAACCGCCCACGGCGTGTACAAGCAATGATTGACCATATCATGAGCTTAAGATCTCAATTTGAATTTGGCCCTCGGCATGGTTTGTGTTGCGGAGAAGCATAACCTAGCAACTATCAGGCACTAGCATGCTGCTCGGATAAATGCCGCAAGCTTCTCACTAGCATGCTGTTCACTCAATGCAGACATATCACCCGCGGCTTCCACTTTACCATCTGCCACAAACACAAAGTGGCTGGCAATCGCTTTGGCATCGCTTAAATGGTGCGTGACCATCAATACAGTTATTCCCCGCTCTGCTGCGAGTTTTTTTACCAAGCTCAGCATCTCTTCACGCAACACCGGATCAAGCGCCGAGAACGGCTCATCCAATAGCCACATGGGATGAGGCTGAACAAAACAACGCGCTAAGGCAACACGTTGACGCTGGCCACCAGAAAGATGCTCTGGCAAACGGTCGAGGTACTCTGCAACACCAACTTGCTGCGCGGCTTGTTCAATCTGACGATTTTGGTCCACCGTAAGCTTTAGCCCTGGGTGTAAGCCCAAACCGATGTTGTCACGCACCGATAAGTGAGCAAACAAATTGTGCTCTTGGAACAACATAGAGAACGGACGCAGATAAGGCTCTTTACGCACAATGGACTCACCATCAACACAAATATCACCACGGTCAGGATGGATGAATCCTGCCACCAACGCCAGCAAGGTTGACTTCCCTGCCCCACTTGGTCCCATCAGCGACACAATCTGTCCTTGCTCAATCGTTAAGTCAAAACGAAACAGTTCACGTTGGTAGGTGTACTGCACATCATCCAACACTAACATTACGCTCTCTCCTTCGTTTTCAATACTTTCTCAATCAAGGCAAAACAGCCCACACTCAACAACAATAGGGTCACCGATACCACCGCAGCTGCGTCCATCTGATAACTGCCAAGCAACTGGAACAAATACAGAGGTAAGGTACGAAACTCTTGTCCACCAAACAGTGCTATGGCACTTAAATCCCCTATTGCAAACATAAAGCTGATCGCAAACGCATGTGCAAACGGCTTGCGTAGCGCCTGCCACTCCACCACTTTAAACCGTTGCCAGCCACGCATGCCTAAGCTGGCACATACATACTGATACTGTTGTTCAATGTGCAGCATTGGCTGCGCTAGCGTTTTGATCACGTAAGGCAAAGCCATCAAACCGTTCACCAAAATCACGACAAAAAATGCCAAGCTAAAAACATCTGTAAATGCGCGCAGTAGTAAGAATAAACCGGTGCTAATCACCAGACCTGGAGTCACCAAAATAACGGTGCCGATTAACTCAATCTGATCGGCTCGCGTGTTTTTGTACTGCAACCGCCAACGGCGACTGGTCAATAGTATGGACACCCCTGCAGCGACCGCAAGCGCGCTAGCGACACAGGCGACTTTGAGGGAGTTCAATAGCGCAGACCAAAAACGCTCATCGGTTAATACTGTCCAAACTTGTTGGTTGATGCCACTCAGTAACACCATCAATAACGGCGGTATTACCAGTAAAAAGGCACCTATGATCCAAAAGCTATCCCAAGCTTTTGACCACCCATGATCCTTCGTTAAATATTGCTGTACCGATGTGCTTCCAGCACTGATAGAAACAGGCCTTGTTAACTTCTGCACTCCAATAGCAAGCAGTCCACATAACAGCATCTGCCACAGCGCCAATAACGCCCCAGCTTGTAAATCAAAATCAAACTTAATCGCTTGGTAAATGGCCAATTCAATGGTGGTGGATTTTGGCCCGCCCCCCAACGCCATTACAGTGGCAAAACTGGTAAAGCACAACATAAACACCAACCCACAAACGTGGGGAAGCTGCTGCCTTAAACGCGGCCATTCTACCCAACGAAACTTATCCCAATGGCTCATCCCAAGATGCGCGCAAAGCTTATGCTGCTCGGCAGGAATAGACTCCAAGGCTTGCAGAAGCAATCGTGCCGCGTAAGGTAAATTAAAGAACACATGGGCGAGTAAAATGCCGTTCAAACCGTAAATAGAGAATGGCAGTTTAGTGTCGAAACTTTGCAACCACTGCGCCAACAAACCACTGTTGCCATAAATCGCTAACAGCCCAAAAACACCAACCAAAACCGGCAAAACCAGTGTCGATGCAAATAGCTTAAGCAGTAATGATTTACCAATAAATTGGCGACGCGAAAGTGCGTGCGCTACTGGAATGGCAAAGCCAACACTGAGCAATGTGGAAAGAAACGCTTGGTAGAAACTGAACTTGGTGACATGTTGATAGTACGGGTCGCCCCATACCACAGACACATCAAGTGAAGGGGCTTGAACAATCAAAGCACCTAGGGCAGAAATAACAAAGGTCGCGATGATCATCGCGACCCCTAAACCTATTTTTGGAACAGAATTCAAAGGTAAAACCTATCTCATTCAGATGAGGATGGAAACGTCAGCTAAAACGTCAATGCGCTTTGCCATTCGCGAATCCAAGACTTACGCATTTTTGCCACTTCATCAGCACTAAAGCTCAACGACTTGCTTGGAACACTCAAAGTTTCAAAACCTTTAGGTAACTCAACGTCAGTGACTGGGTACATCCAGTTACCCGTTGGCATCGCCGATTGGAACTCATCACTTAAAATGAAACTCATAAATTGATCAGCAAGTTCTGAATTTTTTGCCCCTTTCACTTTGGCGGCTACTTCAACTTGCATGTAGTGGCCTTCAGCAAAATTCGCCGTAGCAAACTTCGAATCGTTTTCCGCAATTAAGTGGTACGCAGGTGAAGTGGTGTAAGAAAGCACTAAATCGGACTCACCATTGAGGAACATAGAATACGCCTCAGACCAACCTTTCGTGACCGTTACGGTTTTGCTCGCTAGCTTCTGCCACGCTTGCGTCACATCGTCGCCATAAATAGATTTCATCCATAGCATTAAGCCTTGGCCCGGCGTTGAAGTCCGCGGATCTTGGTAAATCACTTTCAGATCGTCGCGCGTTTCCACCAGCTCTTTCATTCTTTTCGGCGGATTAGCCAGTTTCTCTTTGTTGTACACAAACGCGAAGTAGCCGTAATCGTACGGTACAAACGTCGTGTCACTCCAACCGTTTGGTAACACTGTGTTAGCCGTATCCACATTGTGCTCGGCAAGCAGACCGGTTTTCTTCGCTTCTGCCATCAGATTGTTATCCAAACCTAACACGATGTCGGCTTTGCTATTACCGCCTTCAAGACGAAGACGATTCAGGATCGACACACCATCGTCTAATGCCACGAAGTTAACGTCACAGCCACATTTTGCTTCAAAAGCTTGCTCGATTTTAGGACCCGGCCCCCAATCTGCGGCAAAAGAGTCGTAGGTATAGATGGTTAATGTGTTTTCAGCGGCAAACGCTGAAGTAGAGGTGATTGCAGCTAAGGCAATCAGATTTAGAGTGGTTTTCACTGCTCGCTCTCCATGAGTATTTCAGAGAAATAAGTTGAGCGGCACAGGGTTTGAGGCGGCTATTAAGGATTTCCAATATCCAGACTCAATTCCTACGCCAGCATTATCTGGTTCAGGTAATACGGGTCCCTAGTTAAACACTTAGGTCTCAGCGCCCCAATGCATTGATTGACTCAATGCTAAATGGGTTTGCTCCCCGATGAGTTGGATGGATTGTAAAGGTATTTGAGTGGTTACACAATCAGCTCACGAGCGCTGGTCATAACCCCAACGAGGCACCAAACCTTGCTCAATACCTAAGTGGTCAAGAATTCTTGCCACCATAAAATCCACTAAGTCTTCAATGCTCTTTGGCTGATGGTAGAAGCCCGGAGCTGCTGGCATGATGGTGACGCCCATTTGCGACAGTTTGTGCATGTTCTCCAGATGTAGCGTTGAAAATGGTGTTTCGCGAACCACGAGCAACAGCTGCCCGCGCTCTTTCATTACTACATCAGCGGCCCGTTCGATCAAGTTGTCCGACATACCGTGTGCTATGGCCGCAACGCTTCCTGCTGAGCATGGGCAAACCACCATTTGCTTAGGTGCAGCAGAACCAGACGCAACCGGCGAGAACCAATCGTCTTTACCGCAAACGGTGATGTTATTTGGATTGCAGTTCAGGTGCTCTACCAACGCTTGCTTTGCGGCTTCTGGCCCACTTGGCAGCTTAAGGTTGTGTTCGGTTGCCATCACGACACGAGCCGCCGAAGAAATCAGAACGTAGACATGATAATCCGCCGCAACCAAGCATTCTAAAAGACGAAGGCCGTAGGGAGCACCAGAAGCCCCCGTTAATGCCAACGTGATGGCTTTTTTGTGAGAGGGTTGTGTTTTGTTTTGCATATCAATCAGGCTTTTTGTTTTAACTGCTCAAGAAGTTTTCCGTGAATACCACCAAAGCCACCGTTGCTCATGACTAGAATTTGGTCACCTGGTCGCGCACGTTCGACGATCTTGGCTACAAAGTTATCTATATCCGCATCGACAAACGCTGGCTGTTTGCATTGGTCGGCAATGTCTTGCACAGACCACTCGATATTATCTGGCTGGAACAAGAAGACTTCATCTGCACTGTGTAGTGACTCTGCAAGTGTGTTGTTGTGTACACCACGCTTCATGGTGGCAGACCGCGGCTCTAACACAGCAAGGATGCGTTTTTCACCTACCTTGTTACGCAAACCACCGACAGTAAGTTCAATTGCCGTTGGGTGATGCGCAAAATCATCGTAAACCGTCACACCTTGTTCTTCACCTTTCAGCTCTAAACGGCGCTTGGTATTGATGAAACGCCCTAATGCCTGGCAAGCAAGATCCGGAGTGACTCCAACATGTCGTGCAGCAGCGATTGCCATCAGCGCATTATCCACATTGTGGTCACCCACCAAATTCCATTCGACGGTACCAACCTTCTCGCCTTGCAACGCAACGTCAAATTTTGAGCCATCAAGCACTAATTTGTGCGCTTGCCAGTCACCATTCTCACCAGAGAACTGTTTTTCAGTCCAGCAGCCACGCTCTAATACATCCGCTAACGCCTGATCTTTTCTCGGCGCTAAGATCAATCCATTGCCCGGTACAGTTCGCACTAAATGATGGAATTGGCGCTTGATCGCTTCTAGATCATCGAAGATATCAGCATGATCAAACTCAAGGTTATTCATGATTAAAGTGCGAGGATGGTAATGCACAAACTTAGAACGCTTATCGAAAAAAGCACTGTCATATTCGTCCGCTTCAACGACAAAAAACATACTTTCACCCAAACGAGCAGACACTCCGAAGTTACCGAGTACCCCACCGACTAAGAAACCCGGTTGATAACCACAATCTTCAAGTATCCAAGCAAGCATGCTCGACGTGGTCGTTTTCCCATGTGTACCCGATACCGCCAATACCCAACGATCATGCAGCAAAAACTCGTTGAGCCACTGCGGGCCAGAGGTGTAACGCATGTTAGTGTTGAGCACATGCTCGACACAAGGGTTGCCACGGCTCATCGCATTACCAATCACCACAAGATCTGGTTGAGGGTCGAGTTGAGACGGGTCAAAGCCTTCAATAATTTCAATACCTTGAGACTCAAGCAGTGTGCTCATTGGCGGATAAACGTTGGCATCAGAACCAGTGACTTTATGTCCTAATTGGCGCGCTAGAATCGCTGCGCCGCCCATAAATGTGCCACAGATACCCAAGATATGAATGTGCATAAACTAAACCTTGTAATGCGTTTTTTAATGCTTTCATTATCGCGATTACCGCCTGAAAAGCGAGTGACTTTAGCCTTCTTCTTGCAGTCCCTTTCACAAATATGACAAGGTTGAACACAGACTGTACAACCTCTTGCTTACTGATGAATCCCTCAAACAAGTCTACAAATAAATTGAGATCTCAAACAGTTACTTCATTACCATTAAAAAGATCTGCGACTTAAACTTACATCCAGCGCAATCGTTTAACATCCATAAAGAGATGCTCACTTGCGCACTACCCCCAATGAAATGAAAATGTAAGGATTAACCATGTCAGGACTGCGCACCCTAGGCGAGTTCATTGTCGAAAAACAAGCGGATTTCCCCCACGCTAGCGGTGATCTATCATCCCTTTTAGCCTCCATTCGTTTAGCTGCAAAAATCGTTAACCGCGAAATCAACGCAGCGGGTCTCGGTGATATCACTGGTGCTGTAGGCACGGAAAATGTCCAAGGTGAAGATCAGCAAAAGCTCGATGTTTACGCGAACGATAAGTTCAAAGCCGCGCTTGAAGCTCGTGATCAAGTGTGTGGCGTTGCCAGTGAAGAAGAAGACGAAGCAGTTGCGTTCAATAAAGAACTCAACCAAAACGCCAAATATGTAGTACTGATGGACCCACTTGATGGTTCTTCTAACATCGATGTGAACGTCTCTGTTGGTACTATCTTCTCGATTTACCGTCGTGTTTCTCCAATCGGTACTCCACCAACTGAAGAAGACTTCCTACAACCTGGTCACAAGCAAGTGGCTGCGGGCTACGTGATTTACGGCTCCTCCACCATGTTGGTATACACAACTGGTAACGGCGTAAACGGCTTTACTTACGACCCATCTATCGGCAGCTTCTGTCTTTCTCATGAAAACATGATGATTCCTGATGATGGTAAGATCTACTCCATCAACGAAGGTAATTACATTCGTTTCCCTCAAGGGGTGAAGAAGTACATCAAGTACTGCCAAGAAAACGTGCCAGAAGACGGTCGCCCATACACTTCTCGCTACATTGGCTCGCTGGTTGCTGATTTCCACCGCAACCTACTGAAAGGTGGTATCTACCTTTACCCAAGCACACAAAGCCACCCACAAGGCAAGCTACGCCTGCTTTACGAATGTAACCCTATGGCATTCCTCATTGAGCAAGCTGGGGGCATTGCATCGGACGGCGTGAATCGCATTATGGACATCAAGCCTACTGAGTTGCACCAGCGTGTACCTTTCTTTGTGGGTTCGAAGAACATGGTTCGCAAAGTTGAAGAGTTCCTTGAACTGCACCGCGACGAAGAATAATTTCAGACCTTTGTCCAACGCGGCAGGTGTTTACCTGCCGCGTTTTTGTCGCTAAAGTGAAACGCGAATTTATCATCAGATGAAGCCGCTTTTGTGTGACTCATCGTTAATGAAAAGGAATATTCTAATGAGCTTAAACCATGTACCAGCAGGCAAGTCGCTGCCTGAAGATATCTATGTCGTTATCGAAATTCCTGCAAATGCAGATCCAATCAAGTACGAAGTAGATAAAGACTCTGGTGCTGTATTTGTCGACCGTTTCATGTCTGCACCAATGTTCTACCCATGCAACTATGGCTACGTGAACAATACCCTGTCTCTTGATGGCGACCCAGTCGACGTATTGGTACCAACACCATACCCACTCATGCCAGGTTCAGTCATTCGCTGCCGTCCTGTTGGCGTTTTGAAGATGACAGATGAATCGGGTGAAGATGCAAAAGTGTTTGCGGTTCCCCACTCAAAAATCTCGAAAGAGTACGAGCACATCCAAGATGTGGACGATATCCCAGAACTACTGAAAGCGCAGATCACGCAATTCTTTGAGCGTTACAAAGAGCTTGAAGCAGGCAAATGGGTGAAAGTGGATGGTTGGGCAGATGTTGCTGCCGCTAAAGCTGAGATCCTAGAATCTTACGAGCGCGCTCAGAAAAAATAAGCATCACTGCTGATACAAAATTAAAAAGAGCTGCTCTAGGGCAGCTCTTTTGCTTTCATCTTACCTGTGTCAACTAGATAGGTGCGCCTGCTGAAGACATTCGTCCAGCGTCGTAGTCATGTTGAAAGAAGGGGTCAACATCATCACAAATGCCAAAATACGGACGCCCGATAACACCGAGCATATAAGCACTTTGCTCACAATACTCTTGCTTGCCTTGCTGGTAACCCGCTTGATAAGCCATTATCAGTTCTGGCGTCGCATGGTTAACATCATCCAGCTTCGCAATTCGCTCCTCAGGTAACTCCCGTAATCCATCTAAAGCTGACTGCTTACCAAACACTTGCCAATCGGTCACATTATTCGAAGTCGGTAGTGTTGTTTGTGCGCATGCAGCAAGAAGCAACGCCATTACTCCAATTACGAATGTTTTCATCGTGACTCCTTAGTGTTTAGCTCGTTGCTATTGATAATGTCAGTATAGCTCACACCTTTTGACACCAATCGCCGGAAGCGATTTCTTCGGTTAATTGCTCAGTATCTTGATATAAGTAGATCCAAGCTTGGCCAAACGGCGTGACGATGCTCTCTCGGCGATATTCCACTGGCACATCTTCCAACTTATCTAGCTCGGATAAGGTTTCATCATCAATCAGATACACTTCACCTTGAATCGAGCGTTGCCCAACAGACAACGCTGGATAAGGGCCTAAGTCATACATTGCAAATTGAGCATCCGTTTCATGTAAACCAAGAAACTGCGCCGAGCGCAAATACTGATGGTTGTACTCTCCCTTGCGTAACGTGCCGTAGACAAAAATCAAATGCTGCATAACCACTCCTTAGTCATGACTGTGTATGCTTAGGTTAAAGCACTTTAATCGAACTCAAACTGATAGAGTAGGTCAACGGCGCTATCTACACCAGATACCGCTTCTAAATACAAGTCTTGCATCAATCGATAACGCACAGTGAACTCACCTAGAGAGTTAAAGATGCCGACACCATATTTCACCTGCAAACCTGGCAGAATATAACCACTCACCGTCACTTGCGAATCATCGCCCGACCCAGCAGTGTCCAGCTGTAAATCTTGTACGCCAAAGGCTTCACCAATTTCACCAACCACACGACCACTCTTCGCCAAGCTTAAACCAATTAAGGTAGTCGTCATTGCATTACCACCGGCTTCACCATCAATATCTTGACCACGAAGTAGATAAGAAAGTGCATTGGCTTGGTTCATCGCGGGCTCTGAGAAAATTTCTATACTCGGATCAGATGCTGGGCCCGACACTTGTACCCCCGCAATGACATCATCTTGGGTATTGTCTGGATTACGAATCGCTTTGATAGACAAGTAAGGTTGATCTGGTGGACCATTCATCAGAATCTTACCTTCTTTAATCAATAAGTCCTGACCAAACGAACGATAAGAACCGTCGACAACATTCACTTCACCAACGATGAAAGGACCTTTGTCTTTTTGTGTCACGTTTAGGTTCCCTTTCAACCCACCTTTTAAACCAAAAGCGGCAAGTTGGAAGTCATCACCAATTTTAATGTTGATGTTCGTTTCCACATCAAACGGCATCGCAGCGACATCGTCCACTGGCTGCAAGTTTTTATCGAGAATAACGGTATCACTCGATACGCCTACCGCACTTGGTGGAAGCTCTTCGACGACAATTCTGCCCCATGGCAAATTAATATCACCCTCAATTTTCGCAAGCTGAGGAGTCACATCTATTGTCATGTCAGGCTCAACTTTGATTTTTACCATTGGAGGCAAATCAACATTGAGCTCTTTAGCAAATACACGCGCTTTAGTACGCCAGTTCTGTAAGTCCTGCCAGTCGGCATCACCGGTAACGTTCAACTCACCATCCGGGGTTAGAATTCCGGCATCCAAGTCCGCTTGATGGCCTTTAAAGTTGATGACGACCTGCCCTGAGTTTATATCTATCGGTGTGACTTCACCCTGTAGCTTCATTTGGTCAATCAAGAACTGACCATTCACCTTCGGATGCATGACGTCACCTGATATCGCTAGGTCAGTATTCATGTTTGCTTTAAACAAGCTGTACTCACCAATCAACGGTGCCAAGAAATCCAAGTGGAACGTAGAGAGTGAAACCTTACCATCAATAGTGGGCTTTTCAGACGAGACATTCAGTAAAGAAACCTTACCAGACAAGTCACCGTTATCTTTCACATCAAATAGCCACTCGGCATCAAGCTTGTCTTTCGCTAATGCTGCTTTAAAGTTGAAGCTTTCCCAACCGACTTTAATTGGCTGTTCAAGCGCTTGTTCAACTTGGCCTTTTGGCATATTGACACTTAAGGTTACTTCAGGCTTTTTCTCTGGTGCCCATTTAGCAAAAGCCTGTGCATTAACCGAGCCTTGCAGCTTGGTTTCTGGCGGCAGGAATTGTTTGATTTGGTCAAAATCAAAATCATTGATAGCTAACTTCGCCTGGCCACTCTTACCGACACTAATGTCTTCGGTTAGACATACGCTCGACTCCGCTTGCAACCAACAATGCGCTTGAACGTTCGCGATCTGTTTGTCGATATTGACCTTCACCGCGGTCGATTTTTGCAACGCCCACGGGCCTTGTTGCGAGCTCAGCGTCAAGCGGCGCAGCGCCCCATCCCAAATCATTTCTGGTTTCTGCTGGAATGTCCCTTCAATTTCTAAACTGGTCGACACCAGGTCAGACACTACATCGAGCGTCAGTTGATGCAGTTTTTCATCCCCAGAGACTTCAAGGTCAGCACTATCAACTTTTATGTCGTCATAGGTAATGTTGTTCGCAATTAGGCTTATGTTCGCTTTTGGTGCTGGCAGAGGCTTCACATCACCCTTTAAGGTGATCGTTTCTACGTTCGCCTGTTGCTGCCAGTTTATCTGATTTAAAGCGAGATCAAGATTGATGTCTGGTTCTTTCAAGCTACCACGTAGTGCGACTTTACCTTGCATTTTACCTGCAAGGTCCGGAACACTTTTTGCAAAATCAGGGAAGTTAACCTCAACATCCATCAGAATTTGCTTATCGATCTTACCCTTTGCACTCAGTTGGTTCGGGCCATGAGAAAGAGCTAAACCCTGAGTGGTAAGTTGGATGTCTTCGCCTTTGCCGTTCTTATCAGACGCTTCAAGTTGCCCTTCAACATTCAGCGGATACCCTCGCAAAATGCCGTCAATGTCTAACTTAGGCAAACTGACTTGCCAACCGCCTTGTTCTGTTAACGACCCCGAAGTCGAAAGATTACCGCTGATATCCCCTTCGGCTTCTTTCCACTGCAATCCTGGTTGAATGTTCTTCAGGTTTAAGTCAGCTTGCCAGTTGATTGGCGCGGCCCAATTGGCCATGACTTTCCCAGAGAGTTCGCCCCCTAAGGTTTTCACTACAAGGCTTTCGAGGTCAATTTGCTCTAACGTACCTTTGCCGTTTAGTGCGACATCAACGGCGGGAATATCTTTGCCCGAAGCTTTGGTTTCTAATGCGACTTCGTAGCCATCAAGTGAGCCTTTTGCCGCCAAGCTTGGTACAGAAACCTGGTAATCGCTTTGTCCAAATAGCGGCCATTGCGCCTGTACATTTTTAATCGCGACATCAAACGGTAACTGCGTTTTAAGCGGTTGAATATCACCTTTGATCTCCGCTTGTACAAGCTCAGAAAGCGTAGCATTTAGTGACAAATCACCAACCGAACCCGAGACCGAAAGCGACAGTTTTTGTCCCTTCGCATCCGCTTGCTTCACTAACGCGTCCAATTGCGCTTTGATAGGGTAATCAGAAGAAAGCGTCACTTGTGTGCTCAACTTGCCTTCCACTTCTGGCATGTCGAGCTCTAACGTTTTGACATCAACACGTTCACCGCCTGCTCTTGCAACCAAACCAAGATGATTGACGATCACTGGCGTTTCACCCGCCAGTTTGAAATTGTGAATATCAAGACGACGTGCTTCAACCGTCAGTGGAATCCATACTTCGGGTAACACAATATCTTGCGGCGTAACGTCAGTTTCTTTCGGCTCCTCGGCAGCCGCTTCAGGTTCAGCCTCACTTGGTGCTAAAGCCACATTAATGTCTTTCAACGCGGTAGGTGCGATCACCAAACGATCACCCTGCATCGACAAAGCGGTCGAGAATGTTTGCCAATCAATTTGATTGCCCAGCACATTGACATTGATGTCATTAAAGCTGACTTTATTAACAAAAATTGGCACTGGCGTACTGATAGAACGCAGTGGTGGTGTTTCCTCTTGCTCCTCGCTTGCTGGCGGTAGCTCTGGCATCTTAAAGTCAAGCCCCTGCAGTCTTAACTCATCGACACAGACCTTAGGGTCAAAGAAACAGCGGAAGTTCACTGCCAATGCTAAACGCTCGACTTTGGCGTCGATATTCAAAGACTCATCGACAAAACTGACGTTATGCAGTTCGAAGCGAGGAAACAATGAACCCTGCACTTTTTCAATCTGCAATTGTGGTAGTGCTTTTTCGGCTCCCCACAAGGCAAATTTGAGGCCTGGGTGGGTAAATAAAACTGTCGCGACAATAATGATGAGCAACAGCAATAGACCAATCAAACTGAGCGACAGCCATTTGGTCCACTTAAACATCATTTTGATCATAGCTCAGGCCCCAATGAGAAGTGGATACGAAACTCTCGTTCTGGTTTTGCATCCAACCCCCATGCAAAATCAAAACTAACAGGGCCCACCGGAGACGCCCAGCGGATACCAACACCTGCGCCTGATTTCCAATCTGGTGTTTCATTAAACGCATCACCAATATCGTAAAACGTTGCAGCCCACCAGTTTCCATAAACACGATATTGGTATTCTAATGTACTGCTAACAATGTATTTACCACCCGTCAAAGCACCACTCTCATCCACAGGTGAAATAGATTCATAGCCGTAACCACGAATATTATTGTCACCACCAGCGAAGAAACGCAGCGACGGTGATAGTTTTTCAAGTTCATCGGTAATATTCGCACCACCTTCTAAGCGGAACAAACCACGATGATTCTCTCCAATACCACGAATCCAAGAAGTCGAGCCAATTAAGCGGAGCACTCTAGTTTCAGAAAGCATAGCGGTATCACCATACTCAATAGTGATGCTTTGCTTGTCTCCCCACATTGGCATATTGCCCCCTCGAACCCTAGTCCGAGAAAATGTCGCACCTGGAAGTACGAAGTTGAATTCATCATCTTGTAAACCTTGCGTAAAGCTCTCGTACAAATGACGAACATAAACGGTATTATGCCAACCACCGTCTGCTAACCAATGACGTTCCACTGCAAGGTTAGACTCGATACTCTGTGTGTCACGGTTGTCTAGGTTTTTAAGCCCATATTGAACTTGATAATAATCGTTAGCGACATCTTCTAAAGGAATTTTGTAAGAAGCAGTCACGGTTTGCTCTGGCTTAGATAGGGATAAAGCGGTGTTGAAACTGTGTCCTCGGGAGCTCACCCAAGGTTTCTTCCACTTCAACGTTCCTCGAACGCCGACATCCGTTGAGTAACCAATACCCGTCTCGATCTGATTCTTAGAAGCAGGAGATAAAGACACTTTAATTGGCAAGTCTCGGCCATCATCAAGCCTATCCAATTCAGGCTCAACAAAAACTGAGGAAAACCACTCCGTATTTGATAGCTTCTGGTTAAACTCGCCCAGCTTCGAAACGTTGTATGGGTCCCCTTCTTTAAAAGGTTGTAGTGATGCGACACGGTCTTCCCAGATGTGGTTGCCAATAAAAGAAACGTCGCCAAAATTGAAACGTATTCCACTGCTGTAGTGCAAACGGACATTAGCTTCGTTCAGATCAGGGATAACCTCTAATCGACTTAGCGTAAACTCACCATTGAAGTAACCACGCTGAAGCGCCAAGTTACGAATGCCTGACTTAAGGCTGTCGTATTGGCCTTGATTCAAAACTTGGCCAACTTTGAGCGGAGAGCTCTCAATAAGTTTTGCAAACTCTTCATCGTCCTTGGCCTCTCCAGTGATGACCACATCCATGACTTTCACTTTCACTGGCAAGCCCGGCTTGATGAGCACAATTAACTCATCATTCGCTTCAGGAATAGAGTATGAAATTTTTGCATGATAATACCCAAGCGCGTTAAGCGCTTCAGTGATACTTTGATCTAATCTCGCTTGAAAACGCAGAGAAGTGGAGTAATCCTTCTCTGGAATAGATGACAGATACGCACTGACATTCTCTTCTAAAGCGCCATCAATGCCTTTCAAAGTCAAAGAAACATCGGCATAGGCACCATGAGAAAAGGCAAATAGGCCAACAATGGTGGGGAGAGCTTTTTTTATCATGCTTTTATGGCTGAATGAGGTTAAGTAAACGTAAATAATGATAACGCCAATTAGATTCTAAGTCTGTAATATTAATAGGTTTAACGCGGTCTATGTCATCACAGCATCAGATACAGACGAAATGAAAAAGTTCGCAAATTTAAGACACGTATTGAAGGACAAATACCATGCTCAACAAACAAACATTGATCAGTATAGAAGATGCCTTGCCAGGTAGAGATCAACCAATGCAGATTGACGATCATCATTTTGTAAATAAATCTAACCTAAAGGCGCCTCTGACGTCACACCAACAGCAGATTTTGCTCGGAATGGGCTGTTTTTGGGGCGCTGAGCGCGTATTTTGGCAACTCGACGGCGTTGTATCTACTTCGGTCGGTTACGCTGGGGGGTACACACCCAATCCCACCTATGAAGAAGTCTGTACGGGTAAAACGGGTCATACAGAAGTCGTACGAGTCGTTTTCGATGAACGCGTCATCTCATTAGAAAAGCTACTGGCTGTTTTTTGGGAAAAACACGACCCAACTCAGGGAATGCGTCAAGGTAACGACTTAGGTACTCAATATCGTTCTGCAATTTACACTTATTCGACGGAGCAGCTCGAGAGCGCAGAGAAATCGAAACTCTTGTATCAGCAAGCACTGCAAGAAGAGCAGCGCGCGAACATCACCACCGAAATACAACCAGCAGGTCCGTATTACTTTGCGGAAACCTACCACCAGCAATATTTGGCGAAAAACCCTGATGGTTACTGTGGCATCGGAGGAACGGGAGTTTGCTTCCCACCAAGCCTCCAAGGATAAACCTAACCAGCAACAAAAAGAGCGACCGATATGGTCGCTCTTTTCTAAATCTAAGTGGGTACCAAGCTAACTAAGCCGATAATGATGCTATCACTTGGTTGACTTCTTTAAAGATGGTGAGCCTTTTATGATCGTTGACGTCAGGTAGTAACACTTTGCCATTGTCGAACTGAAAACAGCCAACCCCGACAATAAAAAACTGACCTTTGAACAACGTTTTAACAAAACGGGCCACTTGTAATGGTCGATATACAGCAAACTCACGTAGCATAACTCACCTCAATTCCTTTGAGAAAACACGGATTGCTTATTTTTCCTCTGCAATCTTAATGCGCAATTTGCGACGGAACTCATTTTAGCAAATTCTAAATATAACGCAAGATTACACCACTCCATACGTTAAATAAATGTTATCAACGGTCCTACAAATTTCTAGGATCTGGATATATACTGGAAGCTTCCAAACCTCGTACGGAATATAACAATATGAAAACTAAGACTCTCCTACCTCTATTACTGGCCTTAACGCCAAGCTTGACCTTTGCACACAACTTGTCAGTAGGAAAAAGCGTTCCTCCTGTCAATGTTGCCGCTTACGGCGAGATTGTTTTACAAGGCGAAGGCGTTGCATACCAACCCTGGGCAACTCAACATATGCAAGGCAAAGTTCGTGTTATTCAAGCCATCGCAGGCCGTAGCAGTTCAAAAGAGATGAATGCCCCTTTAATGTCGGCAATAACAGCGGCAAATTTTCCACAAGAAAGCTACCAGACGACGACTATCATCAACCAAGATGATGCAATTTGGGGGACAGGCTCTTTCGTGAAGTCTTCAGCTCAAGACAGCAAAAAAGAGTTTCCTTGGTCATCCATGGTTCTTGATGAAAATGGCGTAGTTGCTAATACTTGGGACCTGAAAGAAGAAAGCTCGGCCATTATTGTTCAAGACAAAACGGGCAAAGTTCTGTTTGTCAAAGAGGGCGCACTTGAGCAAGATGAGATAACAAAAGTCATTGAGCTTATTAAACAGAACATCTAGCTTCATTGAATGGCTCCTTGTTCTTGTTGTAAGGAGCTATATGAATTTGATTAGAAGCATGGGCAGTGACAACTCTGCTCTTTATAAGTGCGACACTTCCACAGAGAGTATTACCAATATTTTTCGGCACGTATGTGTTGAGTTAAATTTTTCTGCTAGCCAACAAAAGAGTGAACTTTTACTCATTATGGGTGTTATATTATAACAGTCGGTAAGAGGAGCTCAGATGTACCACCACCAGCAAAAAATACTAAAATATTGGTATCGCACTGCTTTATTTTTCAGTGTTGCGTTGCTGATCGCTTGGAACTTTGCGGTTGTACTTCATCAAGTCGATCTGACGCCCGACCATCATACCCATCATCATTGCCAATTATTTTCTGGTGTTCAGCACGGTATAGCAAAGGTACAACCTACCCTCTCTACACCGACTTTTACGCGCGCCCAGCATCATCATGTTTTTTTGCATCTCGTGTACGGCGAAGAAGTTCTTGGCGCTGCTCGTGCCCCTCCTTATTTTGCTTAATTTCCAAACTATTCCACACTCAAAATTATTGAGTTCATTTCCGCACCTAGTGTGTCAGGAATAATAACTTAGTGAAACTCGAATCTGAGCAATACCGCCTTTGGTTAATGCCAGTAAAATTAGGAAAAATACAATGTCATCAAAACACGTTTTAGCCCTTGCTATTGGCCTCACTTTATCAACAGCAGCGAATGCAAACGAATACCGCCAGCATGGTGCTCATGTGCATGGTCACGTCGAGTTTAATATCGCCCAAGATGGCAAAGATCTGTTAGTAGAGATTACAGCTCCTGGAGCTGATGTTGTGGGTTTCGAACATGCTCCAGAAAACGCGCAACAAGAGCAAGCGCTTAAACAAGCCGTCGCTACACTCGAAGACAGCAACGCATTGTTCGCTATTAACTCACAAGCTGATTGTAATATTGAAGAAGCTTACGTGAGCCACAACCTAAGCGAAACTCATGAGGAACATGATCATAGTGAGCACGACCATGATGACCATGCACATCACGATCATGAAGGGCACGAACACCATGATCATAATGAACATCATGATAAACATGACCACCATGATGATCATGATGAGGCGCACGATCATGGCGGTCACGGTGAATTTTCGGTGCAATATCGCTTCAATTGCGAACAAGTTAATCAGCTTAGCCAAATCCAAACCGATTGGTTTAACCAATTCCCAACTACAGAGTCCATCAGCGTCAATATATTCACTGATACCATGCAATCAGCAATTAAATTAAGCAAAGATAACACCCAAATCGTAATCAAATAACACGAGTGGCGTGTAAGTACCCACTTATACGCCACAGCTTTGGTGATTTAATATGACTGAAACCACACCAAATGTTGTCGAGCTAGAGGATGCCCAATTTTTCTGGCCCGGTTCAACCAACGCAACCATCCACATCCCTAAATTACACATTACACAAGGCGAGCATGTGTTTATCAAAGGTCCAAGTGGCTGCGGTAAATCGACCTTGCTCACTTTGTTGACGGGGATTAACACATTAACTTCAGGCTCTCTATCTGTACTCGATACTGACCTTGCTAGTTTAAGTGCCAGTCAGAGAGACCGCTTTCGCGCCAATCATATTGGCTACATCTTTCAACAGTTCAATTTATTGCCGTACCTTAACGTACTTGAAAACGTATTATTGCCATGTCAGTTCAGTAAAATACGACGTGACCGTGCCCATTTAGGTGCCTCATCTCAAACATTAAATGAACAGGCTCAGGCCCTACTAGAACGACTGCACTTGCCAAACGAGCTTCATACACGCCCTGTCTCTGAATTGAGTATTGGTCAACAACAACGTGTGGCTGCGGCTCGAGCTCTGATAGGACATCCAGAGTTAGTGATCGCTGACGAACCAACCTCAGCTTTAGACTATGACAATCGTAAAGCATTTATTGAGCTCCTTATGGAGCAAGCGAATCAAGCCAATGCCACACTGGTATTCGTTAGCCACGACCCAACACTCGAACCCTTATTCGATCGCACGCTCAATCTACCCGACATTAATCAAGTATCTAGCCTAGGAGCCATATCATGAGTGCTGTTGTAAAGCTCGCCTGGAAAAGCTTGATGAACCGCAAAGCGACGGCAATTCTAACCATCATGACCGTTGCGATTTCAGTGGTACTCCTCTTGGGCGTCGAGCGTATCCGAACTAAAGCCAAGGATAGCTTCTCCAATACAATTTCAGGCACTGACCTCATTATTGGTGGACGCTCTGGGCAAGTGAACCTATTGCTCTATTCTGTGTTTCGTATTGGTAATGCGACCAACAACATCGATTGGAAAAGCTACCAAGAGTTTGCCAATCATCGTTCAGTCGATTGGGCTATTCCAATCTCGCTTGGCGACTCGCATAAAGGCTTCCGAGTTATGGGAACCAATCACAGTTACTTTGAGCATTACAAGTTTGGAAGTAAGCAACCACTAACATTTAGCAAGGGCAGAGAATTCAATGGTTTATTTGAAACCGTGCTAGGTTCTGATGTCGCTAAACAACTTGGTTATGATATCGGTAGCGAAATCATCATTGCCCACGGCATTAGCGACGTTGGCTTTAGCCGTCATGACAATCTGCCATTTAAAGTTGTCGGTATCCTTGCACCTACAGGAACACCAGTCGACAAAACTGTCCATGTATCATTGGAAGCCATCGAAGCCATTCACGTCGGATGGGAAAGTGGTGCGCGTTTGGGCCCGACACCCAAGGCACAAGATCTCAAAAACAGAGACTTTCAGCCCAAACAAATTACCGCTATGCTCGTTGGTTTGAAATCTCGTATTCAAACTTTCGCCCTGCAAAGACAAATTAACACCTACCCCAAAGAGCCGCTCAGCGCCATTATGCCCGGCGTTGCGTTGCATGAGTTATGGGGAATGATGTCGGTTGCAGAGCAAGCCCTAATGGCAGTATCTGGTTTTGTCGTGATCGCAGGGTTGTTAGGTATGTTAAGCAGTCTATTAACTAGCCTACAGGAACGCCGCCGTGAAATGGCGATTTTGCGAGCCATGGGAGCAAGGCCTCGTCATGTTTTCTCACTATTAATTAGTGAAGCCAGCTTGCTCACTGCTGCTGGTATTATTACTGGCGTTACTGGGCTGTATGCCATTCTTACTATCGCGCAGCCGATCATCCAACAGCACTATGGAATACATCTCACCTTAAGCATCTTATCTACTTATGAGTGGATGCTATTAGGTTTCGTACAATGCGCTGGTATTGTGATTGGTTTCATTCCCGCACTCCGCGCCTACCGACAGTCACTGAGTGACGGAATGACAATAAGGATTTAATAAAATGTGGAAAAAAATACTCGCAAGTTGCTTGCTGGTCGTCGCATTCACAGCGCCTGTTATGGCCAGCGAAGAACCATTAAAGCTTGACTGGATTGACCTTGTTCCAGAAAAAGAGCGTAAATTGTTCGACAGTATAGGCATGCCCGCATCTGATCACAGTGGTGGCGCAGCCCAGCAGTCCAAGATTGGTAATGTTCGACCAGAACTGAACGGAAGCCAAGTTAAAATTCCAGGGTTTGTTATCCCACTTGAAGGTGATGCCGATACCGTCACCGAGTTTTTATTAGTGCCATACTTTGGAGCTTGTATTCACGTGCCACCACCGCCTCCAAACCAGATCATTTACGTGAAGTTTCCGAAAGGCGCGCCTGTTCAAGAGTTGTGGGATGTTATATATGTGGTTGGAACGTTGAAAACCGAGACGATAAACCACGAACTAGCAGAAACGGCTTACGTTATTGAGGGATCAGAAATAGAAGCCTACGACGATATGTAATTTAAGTCGTCGATAAGCCTCGCTACACCTAAGGCGTCACACTGGCGCCTTTTTTAGCTTTGTGCTACACGATATAACGAGATAAATACGCTAATACGCCCACATAAATAACCAAAAGAAACGCTATCGACAGGTGCTTTTTGAGTTTACCTGCTTCTGAGAACTTCATAGCCCCTCCAAAATAACGATAACAATTTTAACAACTCATTATCATTTTGAATAGCCCTATTCGTTCAAAAACTGAGAACTCCTGTCTGGTCGCTTGGTCAGATAAGGTGTAAATTTAAACGTGCGAACCGCGCAGTTCTTGGTAGGAAAACGAATGGCAGACCCGACAAAGCAACCTGTTGTCATCGAACATCAGTCAGACACAAAAAAAAATACGCAACAAGAAAAGAAACAAGGCTACATAAAAGACAGTGCTAGTAAGGTAAAAACCATTGCCCAAATACACGGTCTTGACGCCTTACTGCAAACCGAACCGCCAGCCAAATCTGCGTTTGAAAGAGCCCAATTGCGAGAGCAAAGACGCCAAAAACAGCGACAAAAAAACTTAGAACAGATTTTAAAATTAGCGCACAGTTCATGCCGAGATGAGACAGCGGGAGAGCCAGACCAAGATTGGTTGCATCGATTTTTTGAGATGGCTCAAGACATCCATAACAGCGCGATGCAAAAGCTATGGGCTCAAGTGATGAAGCGTGAAGTGACCAATCCGGGTTCAACGTCCATGAAAGCGTTGAAAACCCTCAAGGATATGTCACCAAAGGAAGCACAAACTCTGCAAAGAGCCGCCTCTTTAGCGTGTAGTTTTGGAGGGGATCACAGTAGAAAACTGCTGATTGGTTACAAAGCGCAAGGAGGTATATTTAGCTTCGGCAAGCGAGACGTCGCTAACAGCCTAAATATGGGAAGTTTTCAACTGCCGTATTCAAGCTTGTTGCTCTTAATTGAATTAGGGCTGCTGCACAGTGCCGAACTTGAATCTGGCGAAATTAGTATCGAGACACCGTTGGTCCTCACCTACCAAGGTAAAAACTTGTCACTGAACGTAAACAGTAAAGGTGTCCGCCTTTTATATTATCGGTTCACACCCACAGGCAATGAGCTCTGTACCTTGCTCGGTAACAAACCACATGCCGAATACTACGACCAAATGCTTGCACTGTTAAATCATAGATTTAGTGTCCATAGTGAAGCTAAAAGTACGGTTCATCATACCGTCTAGCCAGCTTGAGAAGCATTTGACTACCTATGAGCCAAATACTTCTCCAGCTGCTCAAAGAGCTTTAGGTCACCTATGATCTAAATGCTTTTTTATCGGATCACACCGCGTTGTTTAAGATCGATTAAGCACAAATCCACCAGCTCATCGACACTCTTTTCTCCCGCGGGCAAATCGATTTCAGGGTTCTCTGGCGCTTGATATTCCGAATCAATACCAGTGAAATTAGGAATCTCTCCCGCACGGGCTTTACGGTATAAACCCTTAGGATCTCGACCTTCGCAAACCTCTAGAGATGCATTGACATACACTTCGATAAACTCGCCTTCTGGCAATAAATCGCGCACTAACTTCCGCTCTGCACGATGCGGTGAAATAAACGCCGACAGAACAATTAAACCCGCATCTGCCATCAGCTTCGCCAGTTCACCAATGCGACGAATGTTCTCGCGACGGTCCTGTTCAGAAAAACCTAAATCGCTACACAAACCATGTCGTACATTGTCACCATCCAATAAATAGGTGTGGTAACCCAATGCTGCAAGGCGATTTTCCAACGCCCCAGCTACGGTTGATTTACCCGCTCCAGATAAACCAGTGAACCACAATACGGCAGGTTTCTGCTTCTTTAATTCAGCACGAAACTGTTTATCAACCGAATGCTGGTGCCAAACAATGTTTTCATCTTTTACCGTCGTTTCGGCAGTCATAACGTATCCTTGTAAATATCGGAATTAAAACGGGAAAAAGACCGGGATCAAAGTAAGTACTAATACAGAGTACACAATCGAAATTGGCACTCCAATTCTCACGTAGTCGGTCAATTTGTAATTTCCTACGCTGTACACCAGCAGGTTAGTTTGGTAACCGTAGGGAGAGATAAAGCTCGCACTCGCGCCGAACAAAACCGCCATGATGAATGGCATCGGATCCACGCCATAACCCACCGCCATGCTATAGCCGATAGGAAAAGAAAGCGCAGCCGCGGCATTGTTTGTCACCAATTCAGTGAGTACCAATGTCATGATATAAGTCGCAACCAAGGCACCAAATACTCCCCAGCCATTAAACGCTTCAATAAACATCACTCCCATTCGTTCTGACAATCCAGAAGAGATCATCAGTTGAGCAATAGACAAAGCGGAACCGACAATCACGACGATATCGATCGGAAAACGGCGGCGCAGTTCTGAAATCTGCACAATACCAAACGCAATAAGCGCGATAAGGTACGCAGCTAGACCTTTAATAATCGGCACTAACTCTAATAGAGCGCATCCAATTACGGCTGCAAAGCCCAGTAATACAATGGAAGACTTATTCGTATCAAGCCGAGCGCTAGAGTCCAAGTCATGCACTAAAACAAACTCTTTACGATGAGCTCGGCGTTCAGACTCAAAACGCTTGCCTGGAACCAGAACTAACGTGTCCCCTGGCGCTAAGGTAATGCTACCCAAGCCACCTTCTAGGCGTTCGTGGCCTCGGCGAATCGCCACAACAACGGCATCGAATCGGTCGCGGAATCGGCTCTCTTTGAGGGTTTTGTAGCAAAACGTCGCCGACGAGCTCACCACAACTTCGATAAAGTTTTGCCCATTTAAGTGCTGCTGACCAAACAACTTGAGGCCCGGAATTTCTTGCAGGGTCGCGACGCTCTCAACATCGCCACAAAATAACAGGCGGTCTTTTGCATTGAGCACAAAATCCGGTCCCACAGAAGAAACAGTAACACCATCGCGCACCACTTCTGCAAGAAACAGTTTGCGCAGCGCACGTAAATTATTCTCGCTGATCGTACGCCCAACTAGCGGTGAGCCTGGCTCAACGCGAGACTCAAGAAAGTAAGGTAAATCTTCTTGGTTTTGATCATCATAATTCGGTAGCAAGTAGCTGAGCGGGATAAGAATCAACATCCCTCCCACCAGCACAGCCAAACCTATCATCGTAGGTGTAAAAAAGCTCAGGCTCGGTAAGCCTGCGTCTTCGACAAAGCTGTTGATGATTAAGTTAGTCGACGTACCAATCAAAGTTAACGTGCCACCAAAAATGGCGGCGTAAGACAAGGGAATAAGTAATTTCGAAGGTGCATGCTGCTGATTACGCTTAATCGCCCCAATCAATGAGACAACCACAGCGGTATTATTCGTAAATGAAGAAAGCAAGGCGGTCGACACACCGAGCTTAGCAATCACGCTGCCTAACTGGCCCTCAGAGATACTTCGGCTCACCCAACTGATCAGCAGTGTTTTTTCTAGAGCACAGGATGCAAGAATCAATAAAACCAGGGTTAACAATGAAGAGTTGGTAAAATTGGATGCGATAGTGGCTGAATCCATCATCCCAGCCATGAATGCAATAAAAGCAGCACCCGCAAAGACGTAACTAGGCTTAATTTTCGTGACAAGCAAGCAAGTGATAATGCCAAGCAAAATCGCTAACACAAACCCTTGTTCCCACATAGCCTTTCCTTACCAAATAGCCCCAAAGGGCACAACAACGACTCATTTATCCATGAAACACCGACAAATGAGTAAACAGACAAAAATCAGCGCAAGCGAAAAGAACATCAGAATGCTCGGTTTTCTTGGGCTCCACCGAAGCATTCTGGTATTAGGAGAATACCTAACGACATTTCGCAATTCAGTTAGGTAGCGACGTCCCAAGTACAACAGCAGACAGAGCCTGAAATTATCGTACTTGGGTAAGCCAGTTACTTTTTCAGAAGCTGGCTGACGTCTTTTGCTTCCCAGTGTGGGAAGTGTTTACGGACAAGCGCATTAAGCTCAACTTCAAACGCAGAGATGTCCGTCAAATCGCGCTCAACCACGGCGAGGCTCTCTTTAACCATGCCAGCACCAACCGTCACGTTTGTCAGACGATCGATAATGATAAAGCCACCGGTATCTGCACAGTCTTGATAATTGTCCAGCGCGACTGACTCATTAAGAGACCATTCACACAAACCAATACCATTCAATGGCAGCTCTGCCGAGCTATGAGTCGAGAGATTATTAATGTCATATTGATGACGAATCGCTTCAACATGACCTACGGTTTTCTTACCTGCGATTTTGATGTCATAGTCACGACCCGGTTGCAGGGGTTGCTCTGTCATCCACACCACATCGGCAAGCAAATGGTTTGTGGTTTCCACTTGAGCATTATCTAGAACAATTAAGTCGCCACGGCTAATATCGATCTCATCGCTTAGCGTCAGAGTGACAGCTAATCCGGCACGAGCTTCTTCGATATCACCATCAAAGGTCACAATACGAGCCACAGTTGACGTTTTACCTGATGGCAATGCTTTAATGGCATCACCGACTTTGATCGAACCAGAAGAAATGGTCCCCGCAAAACCACGGAAATCGAGGTTAGGACGATTAACGTATTGCACAGGGAAGCGGAATTCACCCGCGCCTTTTTCTTGATCCACATCGACCGTTTCAAGAAGCTCAAGCAATGATGGGCCTTTAAACCAAGTCAGGTTTTGGCCTTTATCCACCACATTGTCTCCTTCAAGCGCTGAGATCGGGATGATTTGAATATCAATATCCCCTGTCAGATTCTCAGAGAACTTCAGATACTCGTCGCGGATCTCTTCAAAGCGCTCTTGCGAGTAATCCACTAAGTCCATCTTGTTGATCGCCACAACAAAGTGCTTCAAACCCAACAGGTTGGAAATGAAAGAGTGACGACGAGTTTGATCGAGAATGCCCTTACGTGCATCAACCAGAATCACAGCTAAGTCACATGTCGATGCGCCTGTAGCCATGTTACGTGTGTACTGCTCGTGTCCAGGAGTATCTGCAATGATGAATTTACGTTTCTGCGTCGAGAAATAGCGGTAAGCCACATCAATCGTGATCCCCTGCTCGCGCTCAGCTTGTAAGCCATCGACCAACAACGCAAGGTCGGGCTTTTCACCCGTGGTGCCCACACGTTGGCTGTCTGAGTGCACTGCCGCTAGCTGATCTTCATAAATTTGTTTTGAGTCATGGAGTAAGCGACCGATTAATGTACTTTTACCGTCATCCACCGAGCCACAAGTCAAGAATCTAAGTAACGACTTGTACTGGTGTTGTGTTAAATAGCCTTCGATACCAAGCTCGGCTAATTGAGCTTCAACTGCACTGTTCATTATCTTTCCTTAGATCCTTTAGAAGTAACCTTGACGTTTCTTAAGCTCCATCGATCCTGACTGATCGTGGTCGATCGCTCGGCCTTGGCGCTCACTCGACGTTGCCACCAGCATCTCTTCGATAATGCCAGTTAAAGTGTTTGCTTCAGACTCGATGGCCCCAGTCAATGGATAACAACCAAGGGTACGGAAGCGCACACTCTTCTCTTCAATCACTTCACCCGGTTGAAGCTCCATACGATCATCATCAACCATGATCAGCATGCCATCGCGTTCAACAACTGGGCGTTTGTCCGCGAGGTAAAGCGGCACGATCTCGATGTTTTCTAAATAGATGTATTGCCAGATATCAAGCTCAGTCCAGTTAGACAGCGGGAATACACGAATGCTCTCCCCCTTATTGACCTGACCGTTGTACGTCTTCCATAGCTCAGGACGTTGGTTTTTAGGGTCCCATGTATGGTTCTTATCGCGGAATGAATACACGCGCTCTTTCGCCCGTGATTTCTCTTCGTCGCGGCGCGCACCACCAAAGGCCGCATCAAAACCGTACTTGTTCAGCGCTTGTTTTAAGCCTTGAGTCTTCATGATGTCAGTGTGCTTAGAAGAACCATGAACAAACGGACTACAGCCCATGGCTAGACCTTCTGGATTCTTATGTACCAAAAGCTCAAAACCGTATTTGGCCGCGGTGCGATCACGAAATTCAATCATCTCGCGGAACTTCCAATCGGTGTCAACATGCAGCAATGGAAATGGAATCTTACCTGGGTAAAAAGCTTTACGCGCAAGGTGCAGCATCACTGATGAATCTTTACCAATCGAATACATCATGACTGGGTTATCAAACTCAGCCGCAACTTCACGGATAATATGGATACTCTCCGCTTCGAGTTGTTTAAGGTGAGTTAAACGTTGTTGGTCCATGTTTTGTATTTCCTTTTTAAGCTTGAAGGCGCATTACGTCTCTAATCTTTGGTCTGAAATTATATGGAGTTGGCAATAGCACTTTTGTTGAATTCAGTACTAGACAAAAACCAGTCTAACTTTTGAGACAGTCGCACTACCTCTCCGACAACAATCAAAGATGGCGATTGTGCTTCCTTCGATAAATCAGAGAGTTGGGAGAGTTCTCCCGTAAATACTTTTTGTTGAATCTGCGTGCCACGCTCAATAATGGCAATCGGAGTCGACGCTGAACGACCATGCTTAATGAGTTGATTCTGAATATAGTGTGATTTCATCAGCCCCATGTAGATCACTAAAGTCTGATTCCCACGCGCCAACGTGGACCAATCCATCTCATCACTTTCTTCTTTCAAGTGGCCAGTCACAAAGATGGCCGATTGCGCATAATCACGATGAGTCAGTGGAATACCAGCATAAGCGGTTGCGCCAGCTGCTGCGGTAATGCCAGGGACAACTTGAAAACGAACGCCGGCATCAGCAAGCACTTCTAACTCTTCACCACCACGACCGAATACAAACGGATCACCACCTTTAATGCGCACTACTTTGTAGCCCTGCTTGGCAAAATCCACCAAAAGCTGATTCGTCTTCTCCTGCGGCACACTGTGATGCCCAGCTCTCTTCCCAACGCACACCAAAATCGTATCGCTTGGAATCAATGCCATGATTTCTTCAGACACCAAATAGTCGTACAAAACCACGTCAGCTTGCTGCAAGCAGTTCAGTGCTTTCACCGTCAGAAGTTCAGGATCGCCAGGTCCTGCACCTACTAAGGCGACTTCACCAGGCTGTAGCGATTGCTTTGCAAAACGAGTAACACCAGCTATTGGGTTGTCAGAAACTAACCGGGGCTTTGGTTTAGGAAAAGAAGTGACTGAATCGTTCGTTGCCATGTGCTTGCTCATCGTCCATTGATATCGTTATGCAAGCATTATGGCGGGGCGTTTATATTACCTGAAATTCTAAAATTTCATTTTTTATTCAAAAATCTGCTAAGAAGTTTTTGTTTGGTCTCATTCAAAAGCGTGAAAAAGTCGGCGGTTAATATGAATAAGGTTCAGTAAACTGATTAATGTTCACAGTTTTCTGTATCTTTATCATCGAGTTGCATCTGTGTTTGATACATTACGCAGTACGATTTCCCCTTATCATTGAATTGGAGCACCAAATGAAAGTGGCAGTTCATCCTATTTCCCTCGCAGTATTAAGTGGCATGCTAACGCTTGCTGGCCCAGCAATGGCCGATACCATCAAGCTTCGTATTATCGAAACCACCGACATTCACACCAACGTGATGGATTACGATTACTACAAAGACCAACCATCACAGCAAATCGGTTTAAGTCGCGCAGCGACAATAGTGAAACAAGCTAAGTCCGAGACAGAAAACACGGTGCTAGTAGATAACGGTGATTTAATTCAGGGCAGCCCAATGGGCGATTACATGGCGGCAAAGGGGATTAATCCCGGCGACGTGCACCCAGTCTACAAAGCGATGAACCAGCTAGACTACGATGTGGGCAACATTGGCAATCATGAGTTCAACTATGGCTTAGATTTCCTACAAACGACGTTGAAGGGTGCAAACTTCCCTTACATCAATGCAAACGTATTTGATAGACAAACCGGTGAGCATTACTTCAAACCTTACCTCATTAAAACTCACACTTGTAAAGACACAAACGGCGAAGCGCATCAAATAAAAGTGGGTTACATCGGCTTTGTACCTCCACAAATTATGGTGTGGGATAAGAAGAACTTAGAAGGCAAAGTCTTTGCTAAAGACATTAAGGAAACAGCAGAGAAACTGATTCCTCAAATGAAGAAAGAAGGCGCAGACGTGATTGTGGCGATTCCACACTCGGGCATTTCTACTGATCCATACAAGCTAGGCGCTGAAAACTCTGTTTACTACCTCACAGAAGTTGAAGGTATTGATGCGATTGCTTTTGGCCACTCTCACGCCGTCTTCCCAGGGAAAGACTTCGCAAACCTACCTGGTGTTGATATAGATAAAGGGACCATCAATGGTGTAACGTCCGTGATGCCGGGCCGCTGGGGAAGTCACGTAGGTGTGATGGATTTGATGCTGAAAGAGAAAGACGGCAGATGGCAAGTCGTCGAAGGCCAAGCAGAAGCACGCCCTATCTTCGATAAAGTAAATAAGAAGTCATTAGCTAAAGCCGATGAAGATATTGTGAAAGCGTTAGAAGAAGATCACAAAGGCACTCGTGAATTTGTAAATCAACCAATCGGCAAAGCAAATGATGCCATGTACAGCTTCCTGGCATTAGTGCAGGACGACCCCACCATTCAAATCGTTAACCTTGCTCAGAAAGACTACGTAGAACGCTTTATTCAAGGCGACCCAGACCTTTCTGACATTCCAGTACTGAGTGCGGCAGCACCATTTAAAGTCGGCGGTCGTAAGAACGATCCGAATAACTTTACAGAAGTAGAGTCCGGTCAGCTCACCTTCCGTAATGCGGCCGATCTTTACTTATACCCAAACACCTTGGTTGCGATGAAAGTGAAAGGTAAAGAAGTTCGCGAATGGCTAGAGTGCAGTGCGGGTCAATTCAACCACATCGACATCAACAATCCTAAACCGCAATCTTTGATTGATTGGGATAATTTCCGTACTTACAACTTCGATGTTATTGATGGGGTTAACTACCAAATCGACGTTACCCAACCGCCGAAGTACGATGCGGATTGTAAAGTGATTAATCCAGATTCTCAGCGTATTGTGAACCTGACGTTCAATGGTAAGCCTGTCAATCCGAAGCAAGATTTCATCATCGCAACCAATAACTACCGTGCTTATAGCAATACTTTCCCTGGTACAGGCCCAGATTTCATTGCGTTTGACGCACCAGATGAAAACCGCTCTGTCGTCGCCACTTATATTTCTCGCGTGAGTGAAGAAAAAGGAGAAGTGACACCAAGCGCTGACAACAACTGGTCTTTCGCACCGATTAAGTCCGATAACAAGCTAGATATTCGTTTCGAAACCTCCCCTAGCGATAAAGCGGCGCAGTTCATCAAAGAGAAAGGACAATACCCAATGAAACGCGTGTCAACAGACGACATTGGTTTCGCAATTTATCAAATCGATCTGAATAAATAAGGTTGATTTGACAGCAACACTAAGCGGCTCTCATGAGCCGCTTTTTTGTTATCAATAAAACCCGTTAAAATAAAGAAAACCGTTTCCGAGTTATCACATGCACAGCGATCTTTTTTCAGACTTAGTCAATCATGGCTTTTTAGAGACAGAAGCAAACCAACTTATTGCAAATGGTGAGTTGCTCGAACTGCCTACACGCCACATTCTTAATCACCAAGGGGAGTTGAGCTCACACCTTTACTTCATCATTGAGGGGTTATGCCACGCAAGCTATCTCACTGAGCACGGCAAAGAATTCAGTAAAGAATTTTATTGGGAGAAGGACTGGGTTATCGGGTTTGAGAGCATAATAAAGGACCAACCTTCGCCTTACTTATTGGAAACGCTGAGCGCTTGTCAGCTATTTTGCTTGCCAATTGAAACGTTGCATCACTGGCGAGCAGAAAAGCACGCCATTTACTTAAAGCTACTCGAAAACCAACTGGTTAATAAAGAGAATAAAGAACGCTTTATGTTGCTCTACTCTCCAGAGGAACGATATCAATTATTTTGCGCTCATTACCCAGATTTAAAGCAACGTATTACCGATAGTCAAATTGCGGCCTACCTAGGCATTACGCCAATCAGTTTGAGTCGAATCAAAGCACGCTTAACCAAAGATCACACTCTCAAATAAACTCAAAAAAGAAAAAAGCTCTTCAAACGAAGAGCTTTTTCTATGCTATTTGAGCTATTTAAGAATTCGCGCCCGGAACTGGCGCCCTTTCATCTTGCCGTTACTAATGGTTTGTAGAGCCTTTTTAGCCACAGACTTTTCGACGGCAACATAAGCGCGCACAGGGAATAGGTGGATCTTTCCGACTTGAGAGCCTGGAATACCATTTTTTCCTGTCAAACAACCTAAAATATCACCCGGTCGTACTTTCTGTTTCTTACCGCCATCAATGTTAATCGTCACCATTTTCGCTTGGTATGGCTGCTGATTTGATTTGGCAGGCAATGTTGCTGGTACCACGTCCATCTCTAGGTATTCTTCAATACGAGCTACACGTAAACCGTCTTTCTCACCAAAAAAGCTGAACGCTAAACCTTTACTACCCGCACGACCTGTACGACCAATACGGTGCACATGAACCTCAGGATCGCGCGATAGCTCAAAGTTAAAGACTGCATCAAGATTATCAACGTCCAAACCACGCGCTGCAACGTCTGTTGCAACAAGGATAGACACACTCTTGTTAGCAAACTGCACCAATGCTTGGTCGCGTTCACGCTGCTCTAAGTCCCCATGGATATCGATAACGCTGAATCCTTTGTGATGCAACTCATCTGCGACACTTTGCACTTCTTTTTTGGTATTACAAAAAACCACCGCGGACTCTGGTTGGTGAGTCAGCAGCAAATTCGCCAACGCTTCATCACGTGCTTCCGAGCCTTCAACTTTATAGAAGTACTGCGCAATGCTTGAGGTATCATGCGTCGATTCCACCTTAATCACTTCCGGTGTCTGCATTATACGCTGCGAAATTTGCTCAATTTTTTCTGGAAAAGTAGCACTGAAAAGTAGAGTTTGACGCTGCTTTGGCGCTGCATCGATGATTGCATCTAATGCGTCTTGGAAACCCATGTCCAACATGCGATCAGCTTCATCTAGCACCAAGGTATTCAGTTCGCTAAGATCAATTCGGCCTTTTTCAAGGTGATCCAAAATACGACCAGGAGTACCAACTAGGATATGCGCACCATGCTCTAACGAACCAATTTGTGGCCCCATAGGCATCCCACCGCAGAGAGTAAGCACTTTAATATTATGAATGCCGCGACCTAAAGTACGAATTTCCTTCGCTACTTGATCTGCAAGCTCACGTGTTGGACACAATACTAATGACTGGACACGAAAGCGTTTGACGTTGAGGTTCGATAAAACCCCTAAACCAAATGCAGCGGTTTTACCTGAGCCCGTTTTACCCTGCCCGATGACATCACGATGTTTTAGGATTGCAGGCAAGCTCAAAGCTTGAATTGGCGTCATGTGGGTATAGTTCAGGGAATCAAGTGTGGCGAGTAACGCTGGGTTAAGCCCAACTTGATCGAATGTTTGTTTGCTCACGGGGATATCCTCAGGTGAGATGGAAAGAGGGCACATTATCACCAGATTTGGTGGGAAAACCAGTGCTAATTAACCTTTGTTAATGAGTATGAGCTCAAAACAAAGTAAAGTCAGTCACTCTATTCTCATTACGGATAACAACATGCTCACTTGGATTACTTTGCCCTTTGCTCAGCTAACAACCACGCAGCTGTATGAAATGATGAAATTGCGTGTGGATGTATTCGTTGTTGAACAAACCTGCCCTTACCCTGAACTTGATGGTAAGGACACGCTGGAAGGCGTTTATCATCTAATAGGCTATCACGGTGATGAACTGGTTGCTTGCGCAAGATTACTGCCCGCAGGCACGACGTATGACAATGTGAGTATTGGTCGAGTGGTGACAAAGCAGACCGCGCGAGGCGGTGGCTTAGGTCATAAGTTATTGGACAAGGCCTTGGCACAATGCGAAACATTATGGCCAGGACAGACAATAGATATAGGTGCTCAAGAACACCTCATCCAGTTTTATGCTAGTCATGGATTCAAGGTTATCTCAGAGTGCTATCTTGAAGATGGTATCCCTCATGTGGATATGCGGAAAGAATCCGTAGCGCTATAAGCTTCAACTCGATTGGTTACTATGAAAACTAATCGCTATGAAAAACTGACTAAAAAGACGCGATATCTTCGCGTCTTTTCATTTGAAGCGTTTACTTGTTACGTCCAAAGGTCCCATCCGATAAACGGAAAAACATAACGGACCGCCCGCTTTTTTCCAGCTGTAGCATATCTAACTCACCTTCGTCACTAAGCTTAAAGCGAATCAACTGTCCCTGCTTTATTTGGCTTAGCGGCTTATCACTGCCTTCTATTTTGACCAGAGCGCTAAGATCCGCCATAGAGAGCTGATTACTTCTGAAAACCTGCGCTAATGTATCACCATTTTTAACCGTGTACTCTTTCCAATCTTCAGATTTCGGTCCAGAGTTCTGAGAGGTTCTCTGCTGGCTTAAACTCTGCGCGTTCAGCTCAATCGCTACGCGTTGATGATCGACCTCAGTCTGCTCAACTGGTTGATCTGTTTTATTTGGCAAAGGAATAACAAGGAGTACCAGAATCAATGGCACTAAGACCATCAAAGCACGCTGATGAAATTTAGGCAGACGCAACCAAAACTGCTTAACAGGCTGTATACACTCCAACCATTGCTCTTTGTTGAACGGCTGCTTCCAGTCGATAGCAGCGAATTTTTGTTTAACCAATTCGACATAGTCGACTTGCTGCTTTTTCTTTCTGCGACGATTCATTGTAATGAGTCCCTTAATACTTCTACGGCCAGTATAAAAATACCGACGCGGAGAGTATATGTTTTTCACCAAACTAAAATGGAATTGGGATTAAATTAGCAGAAATTTCACTTGGAGTAAGAGATAAGTCACAACCTGGTCGCCTCAATTAAGCATTCAGTCGCAATCATTTAAACCTAAGCTCGAAACTGATATCCTGTTACCTTTATCACTCCTAATAAGAGCGACATTCATGTCTGAAATTAAATTTGAAACTGCAGAACAAAAAGCAAGCTACGGCATTGGTCTGCAAATGGGTCAGCAACTTGCAGGCTCTGGTCTTGAAGGTCTTAGCGTTGATGCTATCGCAGCAGGTATTGCAACAGCACTAACTGGTGACATGCCATCAATCGAAATTGATGAAATCAACAAAGCACTACAAGAACTTCACACTCGTGCAGAAACAGCTCGCCAAGAAGCAGCAAAAATTGCGGCAGCAGAAGGCGAAGCGTTCCTAAAAGACAACGCTCTACGACCTGAAGTTAACGTTCTAGACTCTGGTCTTCAGTACGAAATCATTTCTGAAGGTACTGGTGCAGTTCCTACAGCAGAAAGCTCAGTTCGCGTTCACTACCACGGTGAGCTAACTGACGGTACTGTATTCGATAGCTCTGTATCTCGCGGTCAACCTGCTGAATTCCCTGTTACAGGTGTAATCAAAGGTTGGGTAGAGGCACTACAACTAATGCCTGTTGGCTCTAAGTGGAAGCTATACGTACCACAAGATCTTGCGTACGGTGAGCGTGGCGCTGGTGCGGCTATCCCTCCATTTGCAGCTTTAGTTTTCGAAGTAGAACTATTAGATATTATCTAATTGAAACCATTTTCAATTATGATTAAATAAAACGGCGCACTAGCGCCGTTTTTTTGTCTAAACTGAATAGACTTTCTCACCTCTGAACCTTTCACTCTGATAGCCTTTAAAAATAAAATCACTTTTAAAAAACGCTCAACCTTTGGAGGTACTATGCGTAAAACACTCCTAACTCTAGCACTCCTATCAATCAACATTGGTAGTGCGCACGCATTCTTAGATTCAGTCACTCAAAAAAGTAAAGAAAGTGGCCTGATGGACATGGTCGGCAGCAGCTTGAACACCGAGTCATCTCCATTAACAGACATGCTAACTAGCCAATTACCAGTATCCACTGAGCAAGCAGCCGGAGGCAGTGGTGCGCTACTCGCTTTGGCTCAAAGCCAGCTTTCGCAAGAAAATAGTAGTGAATTACAGTCTTTGATTCCTGGACTTTCAAACTTGCAAGGAGCACAAAGCTTACTAGGAAATATTGAGAATATCAGTGCAGTCAAAAGTGCATTCGATACGTTAGGTTTAGACCCATCTATGATCAGTCAGTTTGCTCCAGTCATCTTGGATTACTTGAACAAGCAAGGCGCTAGCGAAGGGCTTCTAAGTTCGTTGGGCGGATTGTGGAATACTAGTAAATAAGCGTAAGTGATAATCACTTTTTAAATTGCCAGTCTGCATGGGTTGAAATAAATGCAGGCTGGATATAAAGGTTTACTGAATTACAGATACAAAAAAGCCGAGCTAATGCTCGGCTTTCTCGTTCTTACGAACTGATTACTCAGCAGCTTCTTCAGCAGCTGGGCGATCTACAAGCTCAATGTAAGCCATTGGAGCTTTATCACCAGCACGGAAGCCAGCTTTTAGGATACGAGTGTAACCGCCCTGACGAGCAGCAAAACGTGGACCTAGTTCGTTAAATAGTTTTGCAACTACTTCGTTGTCACGAGTACGTGCAAATGCTAGACGACGGTTAGCAACACTGTCAGTCTTAGCTAGTGTAATCAAAGGCTCAACTACGCGACGTAGCTCTTTTGCTTTTGGCAAAGTAGTCTTGATAACTTCATGACGTACTAGAGAGCTAGCCATGTTGCTGAACATCGCTTTGCGATGTGAGCTGTTGCGGTTGAGTTGACGACCACTCTTACGATGGCGCATGACCTAATCCTTCTAACTAGTATCGATTAATCTTCAGCGATTGATGCAGGTGGCCAGTTTTCTAGGCGCATGCCCAGAGACAGACCACGTGACGCAAGTACGTCTTTAATCTCAGTAAGAGACTTTTTACCAAGGTTAGGCGTTTTAAGTAGCTCAACCTCGGTACGTTGTACTAGATCACCGATGTAGTGAATCGCTTCTGCTTTCAGACAGTTAGCAGAGCGAACTGTTAGTTCAAGATCGTCTACAGGACGCAGTAGGATCGGATCGAATTCTGGCTTCTCTTCCTTCTCCTCAGGAACTCGTACATCACGAAGATCTACGAATGCATCCAATTGTTCAGCTAGGATTGTAGCTGCACGACGGATTGCTTCCTCAGGTTCTAGAGTACCGTTTGTTTCCATATCGATAACAAGCTTGTCTAGATCAGTACGCTGTTCTACACGAGCTGCTTCTACAGCGTAGGCAATTTTGTCTACTGGGCTGTAAGTAGCATCTACTAGTAGGCGACCGATAGGACGCTCGTCTTCTTCGTTATGGATACGCGCAGAAGCTGGAACATAACCACGACCACGTTCAACTTTGATACGCATTGCGATCTCAGCGTTGTCATCCGTCAGGTGACAAATTACGTGTTCAGGGTTAGCGATCTCTACATCACCATCATGGGTGATGTCACCTGCAACCACAGGGCCCGAGCCTGATTTGTTCAAAGTAATGAACACTTCATCTTTGCCTTCGGCAACGCGCACAGCCAAACCTTTAAGGTTTAGAAGAATTTCAAGAATATCTTCTTGAACGCCTTCTTTCGTGCTGTACTCATGAAGTACGCCTTCAATTTCTACTTCTGTTACAGCACAACCTGGCATAGAAGATAGAAGGATGCGGCGAAGTGCATTACCCAGAGTATGACCAAAGCCACGCTCTAATGGCTCAAGAGTTACTTTTGCGTGAGTCGAGCTGATTTGTTCGATGTCAACTAGACGTGGCTTAAGAAATTCTGTTACAGAACCCTGCATTGTGTCCTCTCTTTAGTTTAAACCTTACTTAGAGTAAAGCTCGACGATCAATTGTTCGTTGATGTCAGCTGATAGATCAGAACGCTCAGGCATACGCTTGAATGTACCTTCCATCTTGCCACCATCTACTTCAATCCAAGTTGGTTTTTCACGTTGTTCAGCAACTTCTAGAGCTGCTTTGATACGAGCTTGCTGTTTAGCTTTCTCGCGAATAGAAACAACGTCATTAGCCGCTACTTTGAAAGAAGGAACGTTTACAACTTTACCGTTTACTAGGATAGCTTTGTGGCTAACTAGCTGACGTGCTTCTGCGCGAGTTGCGCCAAAGCCCATGCGGTAAACTACGTTATCAAGACGACCTTCAAGAAGCTGAAGTAGGTTTTCACCAGTGTTGCCTTTTAGGCGAGCAGCTTCTTTGTAGTAGTTACGGAATTGTTTTTCTAGAACGCCGTACATACGACGTACTTTTTGCTTCTCACGAAGCTGAACGCCATACTCAGATAGACGACCGCGACGAGCGCCGTGTACACCTGGTGCGTTATCAATTTTACACTTGGTATCGATCGCGCGAACACCAGACTTAAGGAATAAGTCAGTGCCTTCACGACGGCTAAGCTTCAGCTTAGGACCCAAATATCTTGCCATGATTCTTCTCCAATTGTCCTAGAAACGTTATACGCGACGTTTCTTAGGTGGACGACAACCGTTATGAGGGATTGGTGTAGCATCAACGATGTTTGTGATGCGGAAACCAGCGGCGTTTAGTGCACGAACAGTAGATTCGCGACCTGGACCAGGACCCTTAACCATAACTTCCAAGTTCTTTAGGCCGTATTCTTTAGCCATTTCAGCACAACGCTCAGCAGCAACCTGTGCAGCGAACGGAGTAGACTTACGAGAACCACGGAAACCAGAACCACCTGCAGTAGCCCATGCAAGAGCGTTACCTTGACGGTCAGTAATGGTTACGATTGTGTTATTGAAAGAAGCATGGATGTGCGCAACGCCATCTGCAACTTGCTTGCGTACGCGCTTACGAGCGCGAGTTGGTTGTTTAGCCATTGTACTCTACCTTCCCGATTATTTCTTGATCGGCTTACGCGGACCCTTACGGGTGCGAGCGTTGGTTTTAGTACGCTGTCCACGTAGTGGTAGACTGCGACGATGACGAAGACCACGGTAACAGCCAAGGTCCATAAGACGCTTGATGTTCATAGATACTTCACGACGTAGATCACCTTCTACAGTGTACTTAGCTACACCATCACGCAGTTGATCGATCTGCTCTTCAGTTAGTTCACTGATCTTAACATTTTCAGCAATACCCACTTCAGCTAGGATAGCTTGAGAGCGAGTTTTACCGATGCCGTAGATCGCTGTTAGAGCGATTACTGCATGTTTCTGATCAGGAATGTTAATGCCTGCTATACGGGCCATTATTCACTCCTAAGTGTTTCTATAAAAGAATTAGCCGCAGCAAAGCCCGTTATGGATACGCTGCGGAATACTACTTCTTTTGCACGCAAAAGGTAGGCCGAGGAATATACTCGACCCAACCTTCATTTTCAAGTAAAAATTTCTGCTAATTAGCCTTGGCGCTGTTTGTGCTTTGGCTCACTGCAAATCACGCGAACGACACCGTTACGCTTGATTACTTTACAGTTACGGCAGATTTTTTTAACGGAAGCACGAACTTTCATTGCTAAACTCCGTAAATGAAACTGAGTCTACCGCCGGATTAACGGCCGTAGCCTTTCAGATTCGCTTTCTTCAACACAGAATCATACTGTTGAGACATCAGATGAGTCTGTACCTGTGCCATAAAGTCCATAATTACAACAACTACGATTAGTAGCGATGTACCGCCGAAGTAGAAACGTACGTTCCACGCGACCATCATGAACTCGGGAATCAGACAGATAAAGGTAATGTACAGTGCACCAGCAAGGGTTAAACGTGTCATTACTTTATCAATGTATTTCGCTGTCTGCTCACCTGGGCGGATACCGGGTACGAATGCACCAGACTTCTTCAAGTTATCTGCTGTTTCACGCGGGTTGAAAACCAACGCCGTGTAGAAGAAACAGAAGAAGATAATTGCTGCTGCATAAAGCATTACATACAACGGTTGACCTGGGCTAAGAGCCAAAGACACGTCAGTTAACCAACCGAACGCGCTGCTCTCACCGTTTTGACCAAACCACTGAGCCAATGTTCCTGGGAACAAGATAATACTTGATGCAAAAATCGCTGGAATTACACCTGCCATGTTAATTTTAAGAGGCAAGTGCGAGCTTTGCGCAGCAAACACTTTACGACCTTGTTGACGTTTCGCATAGTTAACGACGATTCGGCGTTGACCACGTTCCATGAAAACAACGAAGTAAATTACTGCAAAAGCTAATACCGCGATTAGCAACAGAAGAAGTACATGCAATTCACCTTGACGCGCTTGCTCGATTGTTTGACCGATTGCAGAAGGCAATCCAGCAACAATACCTGCAAAAATCAGTATCGAAATACCGTTACCAATTCCGCGCTCTGTAATTTGTTCACCTAACCACATCAAGAACATGGTACCGGTTACTAAACTTACGGTAGCAATTAGCGTAAACATGGTTTGGTTGATAACAACCAGATTGTCGACCATGTTTGGTAGGCCAGTTGCAATACCTATAGCTTGGAAGGTTGCAAGTACAAGCGTGCCGTAGCGTGTGTATTGGCTTATCTTACGACGGCCTGCTTCACCCTCTTTTTTGAGTTCAGCTAACGCTGGATGAACTACAGTTAGCAATTGGACAACAATAGATGCCGAAATATACGGCATGATGCCCAATGCTAATATAGATGCACGCTCAAGAGCACCACCGGAGAACATGTTAAACATTTCAACGATGGTACCTTTTTGCTGTTCGAACAAATCGGCAAGTACAGCAGCGTCAATACCAGGAATCGGCACAAAAGAGCCGGCTCGGAATACTAAAAGTGCACCAATTACGAATAACAAGCGCGACTTTAGTTCACTTAAGCCGCTCTGAGCACTACGAAAATCTTGTCCTGGTTTCTTAGCCATCTGTACCTCGTTCCTCGAGATTATTCCTCGATTTTACCGCCTGCAGCTTCGATTGCAGCTTTAGCGCCTTTAGTCACACGTAGACCTTTAACAGTCACTGCTTTGTTGATTTCACCAGAAAGAACAACTTTTACAAATTCGATGTTCTTAGTGATGATGTTAGCAGCTTTAAGACTGTTTAGATCAACTACGTCACCAGAAACTTTCGCTAGCTCAGCTAGACGAACTTCAGCAGACACTAGGCTCTTACGAGAAGTGAAACCGAATTTTGGTAGACGTTGTTTCAGAGGCATCTGACCGCCTTCGAAACCTGGACGAACACTGCCGCCAGAACGTGATTTTTGACCTTTGTGACCACGGCCACCAGTTTTACCTAGGCCTGAACCGATACCACGACCTACTCGCTTCGCAGAAGTTTTCGCGCCAGCAGCCGGTGCTAGAGTATTCAAACGCATTCTGATTACTCCTCAACTTTAACCATGTAGTAAACCTTGTTGATCATACCGCGAATACACGGAGTATCTTCAAGTTCTACTGTGTGGTTGATTTTACGAAGACCTAGACCGCGCAAAGTAGCTTTGTGCTTTGGCAGACGACCAATTGAGCTTTTAGTTTGAGTTACTTTAATAGTTGCCATGGTGTTCTTACTCCGAAATAGATTCAACAGTTAGACCACGTTTAGCAGCAACCATTTCTGGTGACTTCATGCTACCTAGTGCATCGATCGTTGCACGAACGATGTTGATAGGGTTCGTAGAACCGTACGCTTTAGATAGTACGTTGTGTACACCAGCAACTTCTAGTACTGCACGCATCGCACCACCTGCGATAACACCAGTACCTTCTGCAGCAGGCTGCATGTAAACTTTAGAGCCCGAATGGCGACCTTTCACTGGGTGGTGAAGAGTGCCTTCGTTTAGAGCGATCGTAGTCATGTTACGACGCGCTTTTTCCATTGCTTTTTGAATCGCTGCAGGTACTTCACGAGCTTTGCCGTAACCGAAACCTACACGACCGTTACCGTCACCAACTACTGTTAGTGCAGTGAAGCTCATGATTCGACCACCTTTAACCGTTTTAGAAACACGGTTAACTGCGATTAGCTTTTCTTGCAAATCATTCGCTTGAACTTGTTGTTCTTTAGCCATCTTCCAACCCTACCTTAGAATTTCAGACCAGCTTCGCGAGCAGATTCTGCTAGCGCCGCTACTCGACCGTGGTATTGGAAACCAGAACGATCAAATGCAACTGCAGTTATGCCCTTCTCTAGAGCGCGCTCAGCAATAGCTTTACCCACTGCTTTAGCTGCATCAACGTTACCAGTGTATTTCACTTGCTCACGGATCGCTTTTTCTACAGTAGAAGCTGCTGCGATAACCTCAGAGCCGTTAGCCGCGATAACCTGTGCGTACACGTGACGAGGAGTACGGTGTACAACTAGGCGAGTCGCACCCAGTTCTGCAATCTTACGACGTGCACGTGTAGCACGACGGATGCGAGATGCTTTCTTATCCATAGTGTTACCTTACTTCTTCTTAGCTTCTTTAGTACGCACATTTTCATCTGCGTAACGAACACCTTTGCCTTTGTATGGCTCAGGCTCACGGTAAGAACGAATGTCAGCCGCAACTTGACCAACTAGTTGCTTGTCAGCACCAGTGATCACGATTTCAGTTTGGCTTGGACATTCAGCTTTAATACCCGCTGGCAACTCGTGCTCAACTGGGTGTGAGAAGCCTAGTGTTAGACCTACAGCGTTGCCTTTGATAGCAGCACGGTAACCTACACCTTTAAGAGTTAGCTTCTTAGTAAAGCCTTCAGTAACACCAACAACCATGTTGTTAACTAGAGCGCGAGCAGTACCTGCTTGAGCCCATGCGTTAGCAACACCTTCTTTAGGACCGAAAGTCAGGTTATTTTCTTCCTGAGCGATTACAACTGCGTTGTTAAGAACGCGAGTTAGTTCGCCTTTCGCACCTTTTACAGTGATTTCTTGGCCGTTTAGTTTCACCTCTACGCCAGCTGGAATAGCGACAGGTGCTTTTGCAACACGAGACATAGTCTACTCCTTATTAAGCTACGTAAGCGATGATTTCACCACCAAGACCTGCTTTACGTGCAGCGCGGTCTGACATAAGACCCTTGGAAGTAGAAACGATAGCAATACCAAGACCACCCATTACAGAAGGAAGTTCATCTTTCTTCTTGTAAACACGTAGACCTGGACGAGAAACACGTTTAAGTTGCTCGATTACTGGTTTAGCTTGGAAGTACTTAAGTGTAACTTCTAGCTCAGGTTTTGCTTCGCCTTCAACAGCGAAGTCAACGATGTAACCTTCAGCTTTTAGTAGTGCAGCAATTGCAACTTTAAGCTTTGAAGAAGGCATTTTTACAGCAACTTTGTTTGCTGCCTGACCGTTACGAACGCGGGTCAGCATATCCGAAATCGGATCTTGCATGCTCATATGATTTACTCCAAATGATTAAGTGGCAATTACCAGCTAGCCTTACGAAGACCCGGAATCTCGCCTTTCATGCAAGCTTCACGAACCTTAATACGGCTTAGACCGAACTTACGTAGGTAACCGTGTGGACGACCAGTTTGGTTGCAACGGTTGCGCTGACGTGATGCACTTGAATCACGTGGAAGAGATTGCAGTGTAAGAACCGCGTTCCAGCGATCTTCTTCAGATGCGTTTACATCGCTGATGATAGCTTTTAGCGCTGCACGCTTTTCAGCGAACTTAGCTACTAGCTTCGCACGTTTTGCTTCACGTGCTTTCATTGAATTTTTAGCCATAACAGTAACCCTTCACCTTACTTACGGAATGGGAAGTTAAAGGCAGCCAGCAGAGCACGGCCTTCCTCATCAGTACCAGCAGACGTCGTAATAGTGATGTCTAGACCGCGTACTCGATCAACTTTATCAAAGTCGATTTCCGGGAAGATGATTTGCTCGCGAACGCCCATGCTGTAGTTACCGCGACCGTCAAAAGACTTAGCGCTAACACCACGGAAGTCACGTACACGTGGAAGAGCGATGTTAATTAAACGCTCAAGAAAATCCCACATACGTTCGCCACGCAAGGTTACTTTACAACCGATAGGGTAGCCTTCACGGATTTTGAAACCTGCAACAGATTTGCGCGCTTTTGTGATAAGTGGCTTTTGACCAGAGATCGTTGCCATATCAGACGCTGCATTTTCTAGCAGTTTCTTATCGTTGATTGCTTCACCAACACCCATGTTTAGGGTGATTTTCTCGATTCTAGGGACTTGCATGACGCTTGTGTAACCGAACTGTTTGGTCAGTTCAGCGACTACAGACGACTTGTAGTAATCATGCAGTTTCGCCATAGTAGAACTCCAAATTACTTCTATTAGTTAGAAACGGTTTCGCCGTTAGACTTGAAGAAACGAACTTTTTTGCCGTCTTCAAAACGGAAACCGATACGGTCAGCTTTACCAGTAGCTGCGTTAAAGATAGCCACGTTAGAAACGTCGATAGCTGCTTCTTGCTCTACGATACCGCCTTGGATACCCATAGCTGGAACAGGTTTCTGATGTTTCTTAACTAGGTTGATACCTTCAACGATAACTTTACCAGTTGCTAGAACCTTAGTTACTTTACCTTTCTTGCCTTTGTCTTTACCAGCAAGAACGATTACTTCGTCATTACGACGGATTTTAGCTGCCATTTCTACGTGCTCCTTACAGAACTTCTGGAGCCAGTGAAACGATCTTCATGAACTTATCGCCACGAAGTTCGCGTGTCACAGGACCAAAGATACGTGTACCGATTGGTTGCTCAGTATTGTCGTTTAGCAATACGCAAGCATTTCGGTCGAAGCGAATGACAGAACCGTCAGGACGACGTACGCCTTTACGGGTGCGCACTACCACCGCCTTCAGAACATCACCTTTTTTAACTTTACCGCGAGGGATTGCTTCCTTCACAGTAACTTTGATGACGTCACCGATATGTGCATAACGGCGGTGAGAGCCACCCAGAACCTTAATACACATTACGCTGCGTGCGCCTGAGTTATCAGCTGCGTCCAGCATACTTTGCATTTGGATCATGTTAGTGCTCCGCTAAATATTAATAACTAGACCCATCACGGGTCGGGCTGCCTCTTTAAAAGGGACGCGAATTGTACCACCCTTTTTTGTGATTGGGTAGTCAAAAAATAAACGGCTCCAAAAATATTTTGGAGCCGCTTTAGTTTCATAGAATTAACGAGATTAAATCTTCGCCTTTTCTAGAACTTTTACCAAAGTCCAAGACTTAGTCTTAGACAGTGGACGACACTCTGCGATTTCAACTGTGTCGCCTAGGCCACACTCGTTGTTCTCGTCATGTGCGTGTACTTTAGTCGTACGTTTTACGTATTTACCGTAGATTGGGTGTTTTACGAAACGTTCGATAGCAACAGTGATAGACTTGTCCATCTTGTCGCTAACAACACGACCTTGTTGAGTACGTTTTACTTCGCTCATTATGCGCCTGCCTTCTCAGTCAAAACAGTTTTCACACGTGCGATATCACGGCGTACAGCTTTCAGAGTATGAGTTTGCTGTAGTTGACCAGTCGCAGCTTGCATGCGCAAGTTGAACTGTTCACGTAGCAAATTCATTAGCTCAGCGTTAAGCTCTTCAACGCTTTTCTCGCGTAGATCTTGTGCTTTCATCACATCACCTGCTTAGTTACAAATGTAGTTTTGAAAGGCAGTTTACGTGCCGCAAGACGGAACGCTTCACGTGCCAATTCTTCAGGTACACCACCCATTTCGTACATAACCTTACCAGGTTGGATTTGGGCTACCCAGTACTCAACGTTACCTTTACCCTTACCTTGACGAACTTCAAGTGGTTTTTCTGTGATTGGTTTGTCTGGGAACACACGGATCCAGATTTTACCTTGACGCTTAACGTGACGTGTCATTGCACGACGTGCCGCTTCGATTTGACGAGCAGTTAGACGACCACGGCCAACAGCTTTAAGACCGAATTCGCCGAAGCTTACATCAGTACCTTTAGCTAGACCACGGTTACGACCAGTCTGAACCTTACGGAACTTAGTACGTTTAGGTTGTAGCATCTGTCGACTCCTTACTTACGGCCTTTACGCTGCTTCTTAGGCTTGTCGCCTTTAGGCTCTACAGCGTTAGCTGCTGGCATACCACCTAGGATTTCACCTTTGAAGATCCAAGTTTTAATGCCGATCACACCGTATTGAGTGTGAGCCGAAGAAGTTGCGTAATCAATGTCAGCACGTAGAGTGTGTAGAGGCACACGGCCTTCACGGTACCACTCTGAACGTGCGATTTCAGCGCCGCCTAGACGACCGCTTACTTCCACTTTGATACCTTTAGCGCCTAGGCGCATTGCGTTTTGTACTGCGCGCTTCATAGCACGACGGAACATAACACGACGCTCTAGCTGAGACGCGATGCTGTCACCAACAAGTTGCGCATCTAGTTCAGGCTTACGTACTTCAGCGATGTTAATTTGCGCTGGTACACCTGCAATTTTAGCTACAGCTGCGCGTAGCTTCTCAACGTCTTCACCTTTCTTACCGATAACAACGCCTGGACGAGCAGTGTGAATAGTCACACGGATGCTCTTAGCAGGACGCTCGATAACGATACGTGATAGAGACGCTTTTTTCAGTTCACTTGTAAGGAACTGACGTACCTTGAAGTCGCCGTCTAGGTTGTCAGCGAAATCTTTGGTGTTAGCAAACCATGTAGCATTCCAAGGCTTAACGATGCCTAGACGAATACCATTTGGATGTACTTTTTGACCCATTGCTTACTCTCCTAGTCTCTAGCGATCTGCTACAACAACAGTGATGTGGCTTGAACGCTTCAAGATACGATCCGCACGACCTTTAGCACGAGGCATAATACGCTTCATGGTTGGGCCTTCATCTACAAAGATTTTTGCGACATTCAGATCGTCAATATCTGCACCTTCGTTGTGCTCCGCGTTAGCGATAGCAGACTCTAGAACTTTCTTAACTAGTGCAGCAGCTTTTTTGTTGCTGAACGTTAGGATTTCTAGAGCTTGGTCAACAGATTTACCACGGATTAGATCCGCAACTAAGCGAGCTTTCTGAGGCGAAATGCGAGCAAAGTTATGTTTAGCAATTGCTTCCATTATCTACTCCTTAGCGCTTCTTAGCTTTCTTATCCGCAGCGTGACCGCGGTAAGTACGTGTTGGTGCGAATTCACCCAGTTTGTGACCGATCATTTCATCAGTTACAAATACTGGTACGTGCTGACGACCATTATGGACAGCGATGGTCAAACCGATCATCGTAGGGATGATCATTGAACGACGGGACCAAGTCTTAATAGGCTTTTTGTCTCCGCTTTCCACCGCTTTCTCTACCTTCTTCAGCAAGTGTAGGTCAATAAAAGGACCTTTCTTGAGAGAACGTGGCATGGCGATTCCTCTTTATATAGATTACTTGTTACGACGACGTACGATGTACTTGTCAGTGCGTTTGTTCTTACGAGTCTTGAAGCCTTTAGTAGGCATACCCCAAGGAGATACTGGGTGACGACCACCAGAAGTACGGCCTTCACCACCACCATGTGGGTGGTCAATCGGGTTCATTACAACACCACGAACCGTTGGACGGATACCGCGATGACGTGATGCACCTGCTTTACCAAGTTCACGTAGCATGTGCTCAGAGTTACCAACTTCACCGATTGTTGCACGGCCTTCAGAAAGAACTTTGCGCATCTCGCCAGAACGTAGACGGATAGTTACGTACGCACCGTCGCGAGCAACGATTTGAGCGTAAGCACCAGCCGAACGAGCTAGCTGACCACCTTTACCAGGCTTAAGTTCAACGTTATGTACTGTTGAACCTACTGGGATATTACGCATTGGTAGAGTGTTACCAGCTTTGATTGGTGCATCAACACCAGACTGAATAACATCACCAGCTACAACACCTTTAGGTGCTAGGATGTAGCGACGCTCACCGTCTTTGTAAAGAACTAGAGCAATGTTTGCGCTACGGTTTGGATCGTATTCAAGACGCTCAACTGTCGCTGGAATACCATCTTTAGTACGTTTGAAGTCAACTACACGGTAGTGGTGCTTGTGACCACCGCCGATGTGACGTACTGTGATACGACCCTTGTTGTTACGACCACCGTTCTTAGAGTTTTTCTCTAGAAGAGGTGCGTATGGCTTGCCCTTGTGTAGGTCAGCGTTAACAACTTTAACAACGTGACGACGACCAGGGGAAGTCGGCTTACATTTAACAATAGCCATTTTTAACTACTCCTGTTATTCCGCGCCGCCAACGAAGTCAAGATCTTGACCTTCTTTCAAAGTAACGTACGCTTTCTTAACGTCGCTGCGGCGACCTTGGCGTAGACCTTGACGTTTGGTTTTACCCTTAGTGATAAGAGTATTTACAGACTTAACTTCAACTTCAAATAGCTTTTCTACAGCTGCTTTGATCTCTTTTTTAGTCGCATCTTTAGCTACTTTGAAAACGATAGTGTTCGCTTTCTCAGCTGCCATAGTTGCTTTTTCAGAGATGTGCGGTGCACGTAGAACTTTTAGGATACGCTCTTCAGTGATCATGCTAGCATTTCCTCTACTTGCTTAACTGCTTCTGCAGTCATTACAACTTTGTCAAACGCGATTAGAGATACTGGATCGATACCAGCAACATCACGTGCGTCAACTTTGTATAGGTTACGAGCAGCTAGGAATAGATTCTCATCTACTTCGCTAGTCACGATTAGAGCGTCAGTTAGCTCAAGCTCTTTAAGCTTAGCAACTAGCTCTTTAGTCTTTGGTGCTTCAACTGAGAAGTTATCAACAACGATTAGACGCTCTTGACGAACAAGCTCAGAAAGAATGCTCTTCATAGCACCACGGTACATTTTTTTGTTTACTTTTTGGCTGTGATCTTGTGGTTTCGCAGCAAAAGTAACACCACCTGTACGCCAGATTGGGCTACGGATTGTACCAGCACGCGCACGGCCAGTACCTTTTTGACGCCATGGCTTAGCGCCACCGCCAGAAACTTCTGAACGTGTTTTTTGAGCACGAGTACCTTGACGAGCACCTGCTGCGTACGCAACAACTACTTGGTGTACAAGAGCTTCGTTAAACTCACGTCCGAAAGTAGTTTCGGAAACAGTTAGTGCATCGGCACCTTTAACCATTAGTTCCATTACTTACTCCTGAGACGTTATGCTTTAACAGCTGGTTTAACGATCACGTTGCCGCCAGTTGCGCCTGGGACTGCACCTTTAATAAGAAGCAGGTTGCGCTCAGCGTCAACACGTACGATCTCTAGGTTTTGAGTCGTTACACGCTCAGCACCCATGTGACCTGCCATTTTCTTGCCTTTAAATACGCGACCTGGAGTCTGACATTGACCGATAGAACCAGGAGCACGGTGAGACAATGAGTTACCGTGAGTCATATCTTGAGTACGGAAGTTCCAACGCTTAACAGCGCCTTGGAAACCTTTACCCTTAGATGTACCAGTAACGTCTACTTTCTTAGTTTCGTTGAATAGTTCAACAGTTAGTTCTGAACCAACTTCGAACTCTTCGCCGTTTTCTAAACGGAATTCCCAAAGACCGCGACCAGCTTCAACGCCAGCTTTAGCAAAGTGACCTGCTTCAGCTTTGTTTACACGGTTAGCTTTCTTAGAACCAGCTGTAACCTGGATTGCTGCGTAGCCGTCAGTTTCAAGAGTTTTCACTTGAGAAACACGGTTAGCTTCAACCTCAACAACTGTTACTGGGATAGAAACGCCTTCTTCAGTAAATACGCGGGTCATGCCCACTTTACGACCGATTAGACCAATCATACTTCTAATCTCCCTTAACCTAGGCTAATTTGAACGTCAACGCCCGCAGCAAGGTCTAGACGCATTAGAGCATCAACAGTCTTGTCTGTTGGCTCAACGATGTCGATTAGACGCTTGTGAGTACGGATTTCGTACTGGTCACGTGCTTTCTTGTTAACGTGTGGAGAGATAAGAACTGTGAAACGCTCTTTACGAGTTGGCAGTGGGATTGGACCACGAACCTGTGCGCCAGTGCGCTTAGCTGTTTCAACGATTTCCGCTGTAGAAGCATCGATTAGTTTGTAATCGAAAGCTTTTAGGCGGATACGGATACGTTGGTTCTGCATGAGACAGAGCTCCAAATTTAATAAATTACACAAACAATATCGCCACTCAAACTCGTCAAGACGAGAGAATGCCGATTGATTTATGTGAAACCGTAGCATCCAAGATTAGGACGCATTGTCAGTTAATTTTCGATTAACTACCCCTATATGCCAAAGTCACCTTTGAGGATAGTTTTTCCGAAGAAAAGATAGCTAATTGTATTAACCGCGAACATAAGCTGAGTATACATTACCTCGCAAATCCTTAGATTTGCTCGCTCCTCACTGCTCATTGGTTCACAACTGGCTTAACCAGTGCGCTGCATTATACAGATCACACTTTAGGTTGCAAGCGCTGAGTGAAAAATAATCGGGAATATTCCAAACCCCATACATTCCTCTTCGCTTGGTAGCCATTAAAACAAAAAGGACGCCGAAGCGTCCTTTTCTAAACTGTAATCGTAATAGCGGCTGCTATTATTTCTTACCGCTTGATAGTGCACCGAAACGCTTGTTGAAGCGATCAACACGGCCGCCTGTATCAACGATACGTTGCTTACCAGTGTAGAATGGGTGACACTTGTCACATACGTCTAGGTGGATAGACTCTTTACCTAGAGTAGAGTTGAACTCAAAAGAGTTGCCGCAAGAACAAGTCGCTTTTACTGCTTTGTATTCTGGGTGGATACCAGCTTTCATGGGATAACCTCAATAGTAGGCCGTGTCGCTATACGAATCTAAGCCGCACACCACACGCAATTAATAATAAAATGGGATACCGCATCAACTAATTGCCGAAGCCATATCTCAAGGCGCGATATAGTAAAGAATCACATTGCTTGGATCAACACATTTGGCAACTTTTTCGCCACTTTTTTAGCCAGACTAGTCATAGAGGCACGATTCACGCTGAATCGCATTGCTTTACTCGAATTTCCATACCGATTTTAATAGACTCTCATTTCCTTTCCCTCTTTTTTAATAGCTAAGAATTTATGCGTCCAACCATTGCTAGAGTGGCATTACCCGTTCCGCTCGACAAACAATTCGATTACGCCATTCCGGGGCACCTGTTTCCGATCATTGGTGGACGCGTTTCCGTACCTTTTGGACGCCAAACGTTAGTTGGCATCGTCACCGCGATGGTTAATCACTCGGACTTTCCCAAAGATCAACTCAAGCCAATCAAAGCAGTTGTTGATTCTCAGCCGATATGGTCTGAAAAGCTTTATTCGTTGCTGACTTGGTGCAGCCAGTTCTACCAATACCCACTTGGAGATACGCTACACAATGCGATGCCAGCAGCTCTACGTAAAGGAAAGCCTGCAGATTTTGCGACGCTACAAGAGTGGCAAATTACCGAATCCGGTAAAGACAAGCTGATGCAAGGGCTTGATCGTCGAGCGGTCAAACAACAGAAGGTCTTGCAAATGTTGGTTAACGGCGCTTTGCCTCACCAGGAATTTGTCGACCAAGAGATAGCCTCAACAGTACTAAAGTCTTTAGAAAAGAAAGGCTGGATTGAACGTATCGAGAAGAAGCCTGTAATCACCCAGTGGGGACAGCACGTTGAATGCGACGTCGAAAAGCCAAAGCTCAACCACGAACAAGCGCTGGCTATTGCGAGTGTAAATAGCCAAACAGGTTTTGCCTCCTATTTATTAGAAGGCGTCACGGGCTCAGGTAAGACAGAAGTGTACCTCAACCTGATCAAGCCGGTCTTAGAGAAAGGTAAACAAGCCTTGGTTTTAGTACCAGAGATTGGCTTAACGCCCCAAACCATCAACCGCTTTAAACGCCGTTTTAATGTGCCAGTTGACGTCATCCACTCCGGGTTAAACGAGACGGAGCGTCTGAATGCGTGGCTTTCTGCACGCGACAAAGCGGCCGGAATCATTATCGGCACACGCTCTGCCCTACTCGCGCCTTTTGCTGATCTCGGGATTATCATTGTGGACGAGGAACATGACACCTCTTACAAACAGCAAGATAGCTTGCGTTATCATGCACGCGATGTTGCTGTAATGCGCGCTCATAAAGAACAAGTTCCGATTGTTCTGGGCTCAGCCACACCTGCACTGGAGACATTGCACAATGCCTTGTCAGGCAAGTATCACCATTTAACACTAACCCAACGAGCTGGCTCTGCCGTACCAACCACCAATAAAGTGTTAGATGTAAAAGGTCAGTATTTAGAAAGTGGCTTATCTGCCCAACTGATTGCCGAAATGCGTAAGCATTTAAAAGCTGGCAATCAAGTAATGTTGTTTCTTAACCGTCGAGGCTTTTCGCCCGCTTTGATGTGCCATGAATGCGGTTGGATTGCAGAATGTAAACGCTGTGATGCGTACTATACGTTCCACCATTACAGCAACGAAATACGCTGCCATCACTGCGGCTCACAACAACCGGTGATTCATCAATGTCAGGGGTGTGGTTCAACCCAATTGGTTACCGTCGGCGTAGGAACGGAACAACTCGAACAACAATTGGCTCAGTTATTTCCAGAATACAACGCCATTCGCATCGACAGAGACAGCACACGTCGCAAAGGTAGTTTGGAAGATGCCCTTGAATCGATTCGTAAAGGTGAACATCAAATTCTGATTGGCACCCAAATGCTGGCTAAGGGGCACCATTTTCCAAATGTAACGCTCGTTGCTCTTTTGGATGTTGATGGCTCTCTCTATAGTAGTGACTTCCGCGCTTCCGAGCGACTAGCGCAGTTGTTTATTCAAGTCGCAGGTCGTGCCGGCCGCGCAAGTAAACCTGGCGAGGTTATCCTACAAACCCACCATCCTGAGCACAGCTTGCTGCAGGCCCTGCTTCAAAAAGACTATCGCCACTTTGCTATGACAGCTCTGGAAGAACGCAAACTGGCTCAGCTTCCGCCTTATAGTTTCTTGACTCTGTTTAAAGCAGAGGCGAACCAAAGTGAGATAGTTGAAGACTTCCTGCGTCAGGTTCGCTTTACGTTAGAGTCACACCCTCTGTTCGATGATTCCTGCATGGTGTTAGGCCCTACTCCTTCACCTTTGGCCAAGCGGGCTGGTAAATACCGCTGGCAACTATTACTGCAAACTCAGCATCGTTCATTGATGCAAAAGTTATTAACCAGTGCCAAACCTGCTATTGAGTTGTTGCCAAATGCTAAGAAAGTACGCTGGAATTTAGACATAGAACCACAAGATCTCAGCTAGCAAACGTTTAACTATGTAATGAATTACCATTTAATTTGACCAGAATCACACCAAGATTACAATTTTTGTTAAACAGACCGTAACTTTCACTTTAGAAATGAATAGACTATCCAAATTAGAAAAGTCTAAAGTGACTTGTTTGCACAGGCTTAGATTAAAACAATGACTATTCCCACAAATTGATATCGCGGTGAAGAATCCATTTTCCCACTCGTTAACACGAACTGAGCGAAGAGCAAATACAGCTCTAACTCGGTTTGATTACTCTGATTTCAAACCGGAATAACGTCATCTTGGCAAAAAATAAATGAGAGGTTAAAAACTATGGCGACAATGAAGGATGTTGCCCAGCTTGCGGGAGTGTCTACGGCTACGGTATCTCGAGCCTTAATGAATCCAGAGAAGGTCTCTTCTTCTACAAGAAAGAGAGTAGAAGATGCCGTACTTGAAGCGGGTTATTCTCCAAACTCATTAGCGCGCAACTTACGTAGAAACGAATCAAAAACCATTGTTACTATCGTTCCCGACATCTGTGATCCTTATTTTTCTGAAATTATTCGCGGTATTGAAGATGCAGCCATGGAACATGGCTATCTAGTCCTGCTGGGCGATAGCGGACAACAGAAGAAACGCGAAAGCTCTTTCGTAAACCTCGTATTTACTAAGCAGGCAGATGGAATGCTACTGCTTGGTACAGATCTACCATTCGATGTCAGTAAGCCAGAGCAAAAGAACTTACCTCCGATGGTAATGGCGTGTGAATTTGCGCCAGAGCTCGAGCTTCCGACAGTACATATTGATAACCTGACCTCAGCATTTGAAGCGGTGAATTACCTGACCCAATTAGGTCATAAACGCATTGCTCAAATCTCTGGACCAGACACAGCAATATTGTGTCAGTTCCGCCAGCAAGGCTACCAACAAGCCCTGCGCCGTGCCGGCATCAATAAAGATCCACAATATAGTGTCATTACTGAGTTCTCTTTTGATGGCGGAGCAAAAGCCGTTCGTAAACTGCTCGAATTGCCAGAACCACCAACGGCTATTTTCTGTCACTGTGACACAATGGCCATCGGCGCAATTCAAGAAGCGAAAAAGCTTGGCTTACGAGTACCGCAAGATCTCTCTGTTGTGGGCTTTGATGACATTAACTTCGCTCAGTACTGCGATCCACCGTTGACCACCATATCTCAACCTCGCTATGAGATTGGTCGACAAGCGATGCTAATGATGCTCGAGATGTTAAAAGGCCACGACGTGCATTCAGGCTCGCGTCTGCTTGAAACTAATCTCGTCATTCGTGGAAGTGCAGCGCCACCACAGCGCCCTTAACCTAAAGATTAGGTATTCATCCCCAAAGCGGTGCTAAGGCGCCGCTTTTTTATTTACCCCTCCTGCTTTTTGTGTATCCCTGAATAAATGTAAGTGAGAACGGAAACACACTCCTACACTCGGGCGTTGTCGCGCTTTAGCTATCAAGATTCTATCAATAGGGTGTTTTCTCAACTCGTTCTGGATTAACATATTTGCAAGAATCCTTGATGACCAGAAATAACCGTGGCAAATAGAGATTATGTAAGACGGGGGCGAGGCGCCCCAAAAAAGTCGACAAAAAAACAGCCGCCGAGAAGAAAAAAACCTTGGCGCAGTGGCCTGCTCGCTATCTTGCTCGTGGGCGGTTTTGGCTATGGTCTTTACCTTTTGAGTAGCGACCCAGAACCTAAACAACCAGTCGTGAAGCAGCCAACAACCACTGTCAGCAAACCAAAGCCGAAAAAAGACTTGCCGCCACCACCAGAAGAAAAATGGGAATATGTTGAGTCACTACCGAAACGTGAAGTTGAAGTTGTGGCTAAAGAAATTGAAGTTTCTAAAATTCCTTACATCATGCAGTGTGGCGCGTACAAAACCCAGGCACAAGCAGAAGAGCGTAAGCTTGCAATCGCATTCCAAGGGATGTCGAGCAAGATTCGAAAGAAAGAAGGCAGTTCATGGTATCGCGTGGTGCTAGGTCCGTATAAGTTCAAACGTGATGCAGAACGTGACCGCCATAAACTGCAACGCGCGAAAATCGAGCCGTGTGCGATTTGGAAAGAAAATCTTTAAACTCAGGCCCCAGGAGCTAAGATCCCAGGGCCTTTCTTTTTGCCCCCTTGAATCCCCATTTCTCCTCCCCCATATACTGAATTAAATCCAAAGAGAAATAATCAAGAGGTCGACTGTGACTACCATTGTATCTGTACGTCGAAATAATAAAGTCGTCATCGCGGGTGATGGCCAAGTATCTCTAGGCAATACCGTAATGAAAGGTAATGCGCGCAAAGTTCGCCGCCTATACAACAACCAAGTACTAGCGGGCTTTGCCGGCGGTACTGCGGATGCCTTCACCCTTTTTGAGCGCTTCGAAAGCAAACTGCAAATGCACCAAGGTCACCTAACCAAAGCGGCAGTTGAGCTAGCCAAAGACTGGCGTAGCGATCGTGCTTTGCGCAAGCTCGAAGCCTTACTTGCCGTTGCCGACGAAACCGCATCGTTAATCATTACCGGTAATGGTGATGTCGTACAGCCAGAACACGACCTGATTGCGATTGGCTCTGGTGGTGCTTACGCACAAGCTGCCGCAACCGCCCTACTAGAAAACACAGATCTAGATGCTCGTGAGATCGCGGAAAAAGCTCTCAATATCGCGGGTGATATTTGTGTCTTCACTAACCATCACCACACGGTAGAAGAGCTAGACTCAACAGTAGAGCCTGAAAAACCAACCGCGTAATCGTAACGAAGTAAGGAAAGAATATGTCTGAAATGACGCCTCGCGAAATCGTTCATGAATTGAACCGCCACATTATCGGTCAAGAAAAAGCCAAGCGTTCGGTTGCGATTGCACTTCGTAACCGCTGGCGCCGCATGCAGCTTGAAGAAAGCTTGCGTGCCGAAGTGACGCCAAAAAACATCTTGATGATTGGCCCTACTGGTGTTGGTAAGACTGAAATCGCACGACGCCTCGCAAAACTGGCAAATGCCCCTTTCATCAAAGTTGAAGCGACAAAATTCACCGAAGTGGGTTACGTTGGTAAAGAAGTTGAAACCATCATCCGTGACCTAACCGATGTCGCTGTGAAAATGACGCATCAACAAGCGATGGAGAAAGTGAAATTCCGCGCAGAAGAGCAAGCGGAAGAACGCATTCTTGATGCGCTACTGCCACCAGCACGTGATAGCTGGGGTCAAGCAGAGCAAACGGAAGAGTCTTCTCACACTCGCCAGATCTTCCGTAAGAAACTGCGTGAAGGCCAACTAGACGATAAAGAAATTGAAATCGACGTAGCCGCACCACAAATGGGCGTAGAGATCATGGCGCCTCCTGGTATGGAAGAGATGACTAACCAGCTGCAAGGCATGTTCCAAAACCTGGCAGGCGACACTAAGAAAAAACGTAAGCTGAAAATCAAAGACGCAATGAAAGCGTTAGCGGAAGAAGAAGCGGCGAAACTGGTAAACCAAGAAGAGCTAAAAGAAGCAGCGATTTTCAACGTTGAAAACAACGGCATCGTATTTATCGATGAGATCGACAAGATCTGTAAACGCGGCGAGAGCTCAGGCCCAGACGTTTCACGCGAAGGTGTTCAGCGCGACCTACTTCCATTGATTGAAGGCAGCACGGTATCAACCAAGCACGGCATGGTAAAAACAGACCATATTCTGTTTGTTGCATCTGGTGCATTCCAAGTGGCAAAACCATCTGACTTGATCCCAGAATTGCAAGGTCGTCTACCAATTCGTGTTGAGCTAGAAGCACTAAGCAGCAACGACTTCAAACGCATTCTGACAGAACCAAAAGCCTCTCTAACAGAGCAGTACGTTGCGTTGATGAAAACGGAAGATGTGGACATCGAATTCACAGAAGACGGCATCACGCAAATCGCGGAAGCGGCATGGACGGTCAACGAAAGCACAGAAAACATCGGTGCTCGTCGCTTACACACCGTAATGGAACGCTTGATGGATGAAATCTCTTACGACGCAGCGGAGCAATCTGGCGCTAAATTCGTTATTGATTCCGCTTACGTGAAAGCGCGCCTAGGCGACACGATTGAAGATGAAGATCTAAGCCGCTTTATTCTTTAAACGCAATCTATTTTACCAAAGCCCAGAACCTTGTTTCTGGGCTTTTTGTTTAGAATGGCGGTGACTTTGACAACATCTAAATCAAAAGATCTCGTCATTCTAGCGAGCTCAAGCGAGACTAAGAATCTGCTAACAGCAGACGCCTTTCTTTCCAACTCGCCTTCACCACCGCACAATCGGATGATAGATTCTGAATCACCTCGTTCCTCGTTGTTCAGAATGACGGTGACTGTGACAACACCTAAATCAAAAAGATCTCGTCATTCTAGCGAGCTCAAGCGAGACTAAGAATCTGGTAACAACAGACGCCTATTCTTCCTCGCTCACCTTAATCACCGCACAATCGGACGATAGATTCTGAATCACACTCGTTCCTCGCTGTTCAGAATGACGGTTACTGTGACAACACCTAAATCAAAAAGATCTCGTCATTCTAGCGAGCTTAAGCGAGACTAAGAATCTGCTAACAGCAAACGCCTATTCTTTCTCTCTCACCGTAACACTTCACAATCGGATGATAGATTCTGAATGACTCTTTGACTTCTAGTTGAGTTGTTTTAGGTCAATAGCGTATCTGCCTCTTTGTGCTTATACTGGGCACATTGGTTACTAGCACGAAATTTCCATGAAACAATCTCTACAGATCTGGCTTGAAGCCGCTCGCCCAAAAACATTACCTCTGGCATTGGTCTCTATCTTAACAGGTAGCGTACTCGCCTACTCGGCGGGTCATTTCTCACTGACGATTGCCATCATGGCTTTCGTAACCGCGACATTGCTGCAAATTCTGTCCAACCTGGCAAACGACTATGGCGATGCCGTTCAAGGTACAGATAACGACAAACGCCTCGGCCCATTACGAGCGATGCAGTCTGGCGCGGTAAGTGCTAAACAGATGAAACAAGCGATTATCTTTAACATCGTTCTGACCGCCATTTCAGGCTTGGTGTTAGTTTTCTATTCACTAAGTTCACTGGAAAGCATTGTCACTTTTATCGGGCTGGGAATTTTGGCCATTCTCGCCGCCATTGCTTATACCATGGGTAGCAAACCATACGGTTACGTGGGGCTTGGCGATATATCAGTGTTCTTGTTTTTTGGTTTACTCGGCGTATCCGGTACCTACTTCTTGCATACCGGTCACGTAGACACCACGCTATTCTTACCTGCTTTAGGCTGCGGTTTACTCGCCGTTGCAGTCCTCAACATCAACAATATGCGTGATATAGAGAACGACCGAGAGTGTGGTAAACGTACGGTGGCGGTACGCTTAGGTCAACGTAAAGCCAAACAGTACCACTTTATTTTACTTGGCGGAGCTATCCTTGCCTTTGCGGCTTACTTGTTAATTCAAGACAAACCCGTTTGGATTAGCTTGCCATTCTTACTTAGTATTTATTTCGTGGCCGATCATGGTAAAGCGGTTTGGCATACACAAAAGCCCGCTCAGATAGCACCAATGATGCCAGTCATTGTGAAATGTTCTCTAGTCACCAACGTTTTGTTTGCAACAATTGTGGTAGCTCAAACTCTAGTAAGTTAAAAAAGGATTGTCATTGCATTGACTTAATGCCTAGATATACTCAAAGACAACCAATTTCTGTTTAGAAAGGCACGCTATGGAATACAATACCTCAGCACTCTGTGATATCTACCTCGATCAGGTAGATGTGGTTGAACCAATGTTCAGTAACTTTGGAGGTCGCGCTTCATTTGCCGGGCAAATCACCACCATCAAGTGTTTTGAAGATAATTCGTTGATCCGCGAGACATTAGAGCAAGATGGACTTGGTCGCGTTTTGTTAATTGACGGTGGCGGTTCCCTACGTAAAGCCCTTATCGATGCAGAAATCGCAACCATTGCGGAAGAAAACGAGTGGGAAGGCATTGTCGTTTACGGTTGTGTCCGTGAAGTAGATGAACTTGAAGACATGAACCTCGGCATTCAAGCTTTGGCATCGATTCCTGTTGGCGCGACCAGCCAGGGTATTGGCGAATTGGATGTACCAGTCAACTTTGGCGGCGTCAGCTTCTTACCTGAAGATTATATTTATGCCGATAGCACCGGAATTATCCTGTCGCCTGAACCATTGAATATTGATTTAGAGTTGGATGAAGAAGCATAGCGAGTCTTAGACGCCTAAGTTATAGGGCCTTCTCCTAGCTCTTAGCGCCTAGCCTTGTCTCAACATTATCTACTTCCCTAAAACACAAACACCCGCTTAACGCGGGTGTTTTTAATTTGGAATGAAGAAGCCGAATTATTCCACTTCGTCCATTTTGCCAAGTAGTGCACGAATGCGCTCTTGCCATTGTGCGTGCTCTTGCTGTGCTTGTTGTGCTTTTTGCTCTAGCTCTTCACGTTGAGAGCGAAGCTCGTTCGCTTCTTCCGCAAGTTTAGCTTTATCTTCTTTCAGCTCTTCGACTTCCATCTGAAGAAGAGTGATTGTGTCAACTGCAGTTTGAATTTTAGATTCTAGTTGTTCTAGTACTTCAAAAGACATCTTGGCCTACCTATGTTATTCCGTTGGGACGATGTGCGAGATTGATGCACACCTAACCTATATAAGGTTCATTCTACTCAGCGTCGCGATGAGAAACACTCACTATATTCGATATTTTGCATCATTCGGTCAAAAAATCAGCGCAATCTCACTAAACGCTGACTTTTCTTGTCGCCGAAGCATTTTTGAGCAAGGATTTTGCGTCCCGCTACGCTGAAAATCGCCCTAAGTATTGATCAAATTCAAGTTAGATAAAGTAAAAGCCTCGCAAAAAGGCAAACGTTTACTCGACCTTGTGATAGAATCGCCGCGCAAATTCTTCTTCCCTCTTGCTTACTTGGAGACATCATGAAACGCGATTTAGCAATGGCATTTTCCCGTGTGACTGAAGGTGCAGCTCTGGCTGGTTACAAATGGCTTGGCCGTGGCGATAAAAACGCAGCCGATGGCGCTGCTGTTGAAGTTATGCGCACGCTACTGAACAAAACAGATATCAGTGGTGAAATTGTCATTGGTGAGGGTGAAATCGATGATGCGCCAATGCTGTACATTGGTGAGCAAGTGGGTATTGGTGGTGATGAAGTAGATATTGCAGTCGACCCGATTGAAGGAACGCGTATGACGGCAATGGGACAATCGAACGCACTAGCCGTACTTGCCGCAGGTGAGAAAGGCAGCTTTCTTAAAGCGCCAGATATGTACATGGAAAAACTGGTTGTTGGCCCTGGTGCAAAAGGCGTAATTGACTTAGAAAAGCCGTTAAAAGAAAACCTAGAGAACGTAGCAAAAGCCCTGAACAAGCCACTTGATACCCTAGTCGTTATTACCCTTGCGAAACCTCGCCACGATAACGTTATTGCAGAAATGCAAGCAATGGGCGTACGTGTCTTTGCGGTGCCTGATGGTGACGTCGCTGCCTCTATTCTAACTTGTATGCCAGACAGTGAAGTGGACATGATGTACTGTATTGGCGGTGCGCCAGAAGGGGTTGTATCAGCAGCGGTAATTCGAGCGCTAGACGGTGACATGCACGGTCGCCTGCTTCCTCGTCATGAGGTAAAAGGCGATACTGAAGAAAACCGCATTTACGGTGCAGATGAACTAAAACGCTGCGATGAAATGGGCGTAAAAGCGAATGTTGTCCTCAAAATGGAAGACATGGCTCGTAGCGACAATGTGGTATTTTCAGCTACAGGCATCACTAAAGGTGACTTGCTGGAAGGTATCTCTCGTCAAGGCAATATTGCAACCACAGAAACGCTGCTCGTGCGCGGTCGATGCCGAACTATTCGCCGCATTAAGTCGACTCACTACCTAGATCGTAAAGATCCAGAAGTACGCGATATTATTCTTTAAGCATTTCTCGAGGCTCTCGCTCAGTCTGAGCTTGAGCCTTTCTTTCCGCACAACGGGCAATAGATTCTGAATCACACTCGTTCCTCGTTGTTCAGAATGACGGTGACTTTAATAAGCTCTAAATCGAAAGAACTCGTCATTCTAGCGAGCCCCAGCGAGACTAAGAATCTAGTAGTAACAAGCTCCTATTCTTTCCTGGTCACCTTAACCACTGCTCAACCAGAAGATGGATTCTGAATCACCTCGTTCCTCGTTGTTCAGAATGACGGCTACCATAGCAAGCTCTAAATCGAAAAAACTCGTCATTCTAGCGAGCTCCAGCGAGACTAAGAATCTGGTAACAGCAAACTCCGCTTCTTTCCCGCTCAACTTAGCCACTGCACAGCCGGACAGTAGGTTCTGAATTACACTCGTTCCTCGTTGTTCAGAATTACGGTGACTTTAATAAGCTCTAAATCAAAAGAACTCGTCATTCTAGCCAGTTCCAGCGAGACTAAGAATCTAGTGGTAACAAGCTCCTATTCTTTCCTGGTCACCTTAACCACTGCTCAACCAGAAGATGGATTCTGAATCACCTCGTTCCTCGTTGTTCAGAATGACGACATATCTTGGCTCATATGAACATAGCCCCTGTAAATCCACACTCAAATTAAGTCAACACTTTTCTTTACTAACCCTATCGCGCATAATATGTACTGACGTATAAATGGTGGGTATATGAAGACCGTAGATAGGATATTGCAAATCGTTAAGCGTGATGGCTCCGTCACTGCAAAACAACTCTCTTCTGAGCTAGGTATGACAACCATGGGGGCTCGTCAGCACCTACAAAGTTTAGAAGATGATGGCATTCTTTCTATCCATGACGTAAAAGTGAAAGTTGGTCGCCCTGCTCGTCATTGGTCTCTCACTCAAAAAGGTCATGAGCAATTTGCTGACCGTCACGGTGAGTTGACCATTCAGTTTATAGAAGCTGTCGAACATATCTTTGGCAAAGATGGACTGGAAAAAGTCACATCAGAAAGGGAAAAACTCACGTTACAAAGTTATCGTCAGCATCTTGAGCAATGCGACTCTCTGCAAAGCAAACTAGAAACACTTGTCACATTAAGAGAGCAAGAAGGCTATATGGCCGAGCTCGAGAAAGATGAGAACGGATTCATCTTGATCGAAAATCACTGTCCGATTTGTAAAGCCGCAACTCGCTGCCCAAGCTTGTGCCAATCAGAATTAAGTGTCTTTCAGTCTTTACTTGGACGTGACACCAAAGTAGAGCGCACCGAACACATCATTAGTGGCCAAAGACGCTGCGTTTACCGCATCCAACAACTGCAGTAACCACCACAACCAAACATCGACATACCGCACTTATTCAATCTCAAGCTTGAAAGCTTCTCTTATAAGTGAGACGGCTGAAGAATTCATCCTCTCTCCTCTTTCTAGTGGTATAGGCTTTTAGTAACTAAAGGCAATTTCCATAAGGATTTGGAGAGCATCGATGTCTACTCTACGTCATATTCCATCCCAAACGCTTCCTCCATTCGATGAAATGGTTCAAATGGCAGAGCGAGACCCAGAAGCTTTTGAGCAATTTCGTCATGAGATGGCGAAAGAGATGATCGAAAGCGCATCAGAAGATATGAAAGAAAGATTGTGGGCTCAACAAAGCCACATTGATAGAGTCATCAGCACGTGTAAAAACCCTCATCACACCAATGTGGTATTGATGAACGAGTTGCGAAAACAGGTCGTAAAGTTCAAAGCAGCGCTAGAAGGGGAAGCGGCACCGACACAAAAAGCGGATGTGGTTAGCTTAAATGCGTTTAAAGATAGGGATGATTTTTACTGATACTCAATAGATAGATCGAGAAAGTTAGGGTTCGTTTCTCTTACCAAGGCTAACTTCCACTCACGCTTCCACTACTTGAGCTGCTTTTCTCGGTTTATAGCATTAGCCATATCGTCGAATAACTCAAAGTAAACGAGCTTATGAACGTTGTATTTCTTGGTAAACCCTTCCACTACTCCATTTTTATGTTGCCATATTCTTTGGGGCAGCTGCCTGGTAACACCTATGTAGAGAACGGCGTTGTTATTTGACGTTAGGATATAAACGCAAGGTGTCTTATCGATGATTCATTCTCCTTCATTATTCGCTGTTACTTTTCCATTGTAATTCGCGAGCTCAGTCAGTTTATTTCAAACTCGGAGCACTCTGTGCGTAGATTCTGAATCACCCTCGTCCCTCGCTGTTCAGAATGACAGTGACTTTAACAGCCTTTAAACCAGAGAAGTTCGTCATTCTAGCGAGCCTCGGCAAGGCTAAGAACCTGCCAACAGTAAACTCCTATTCTCTCCCGATCACCTTGGCCACTGCTCAACCGGATGATAGATTCTGAATCACGCTCGTCCCTCGCTGTTCAGAATGACGGTGACTTTAATAATCTCTAAACCAAAGGGGAGCGTCATTCTAGCGAGCCCTAGCGAGACTAAAAATCTCGTAACAGCAAGCTCCTATTCTTTCCCGCTCAGCTTAACCACTGCTCAACCGGACGATAGATTCTGAATCACGCTCGTTCCTCGTTGTTCAGAATGACGGTGACTTTAATAAGCTTTATGTCAAAAGAGTTCGTCATTCTAGCGAGCCTTAGCGAGACTAAGAATCTGGTATCAGCAAGCTCCTACTCTTTCACACTCAGCTTAACCACTGCTCAACCGGACGATAGATTCTGGATCACGCTCATTCCTCGCAGCTCAGAATGATGATGGCTTTAACAGTCTCTATATCAAAAGAGTTCGTCATTCTAGCGAGCCTCAGCGAGACTAAGAATCTAGTAACAGCAAGCTCCTATTCTTTCCCGCTCAGCTTAAACACTGCTCAAGCGGACGATAGATTCTGAATCACGCTCGTCCCTCGCAGTTCAGAATGACGGTGAGTTTAACAGCCTCTAAATCAAAAGAATTCGTCATTCTAGCGAGCCTTAGCGAGACTAAGAATCTACTTTCAGCACGCACGATACTTGAAGCAATTACTCCGGCTCAGGGCCATATTGGTTTGGTCCTGATGTTCCCTTTAAGAAACCACATTCAATTAGAATCCATAAACCACAAATCAGAGAAATGGAAGCGACGAACATCTGTGGGGTCGACGGCTCTTGCGCGGCAGGGCTGGTCATTGGCGTGGCAATTCGTCCGATAATCAGCGGAATATTCAGTGCTAGCCAATAGATCGATTTGTTGCGGTCGTGCCAACGTTTGGTGGTGATCGCCAAATCAGGGATCAGCAGAACCACCAAGAAAATAGGAAGAAGCACATAGGAGAGAGTAGGAAGCAGCTGGCTGATACCGGCACCAAAGCCTAGAATGGACACATAGTAAATGACGTTCCAAATCCAGTAGGTTTTACGGTTTATACGTCCTTGAAAAGAAAACAGTAACTCTTTAGTCGACATCAAATTTTACCCCAAAATAGAAAGGTTATAGATTAGCCGAGTCAATATAGTTTGGAAAGGACACCGATAGCTTGGGTGCCCACAACGCCCATATAACAAGCAGAGCCAGGCTGAGAATTCGTAACAATAACCCCTCGCTATTCTCGGGCAATCCAGCACCACCTAGTTCACTACCTTTTGGAAGCTATCTATATCCATGTCTCGGATATTGACCGTTAAACTGTGCACGTGACTAGCTTGCTCTTGAAGAGTCGCCATCAAGGCTCGTGACAGTTCTCGCTTTTGTTCTTGGGAGCGACCAGATAACAAATCAAAGTTGATATGGATAAAATCGAGGCTATCTCCCTCCTCTCCTATTAACCAATTGTGGCACCGGAGCGTTCTAGATTTCACTGACGCGAGTTCAAAAAGGCCACTTTCTAACGCCGTTTTATGTAAATCCTCCAGCAACCCCTGAACATTGACGCGTTCTTCCACCGAGTTTGAATACTCTAAAACGAGATTTGGCATTTTGATTCCTTTCTACAACAATTAATTCCAGCGCGTAGTAATACCAATCTCAGCAGCAATTTCCGAGGAATGAACTATCATTCTGTCTACGCGATCACCAATCGGTTGCTTTTGACAAAAATAACAGGATCGATGCTTGGTCGAATCAACAAAGAAAGCCGGACAAGACATGACGCCAATCATGATCTGTTCACATTATTCTGTTATATTCCTACGTAGATTTTTTACATTAATTGACTATTTACATTAAAGATAAGGGAGATATTCCTATGCGTCGTCCTGTAGTGATGGGTAACTGGAAACTAAACGGCAGCAAAGCAATGGTAACTGAGCTGCTAACTGGTCTTAACGCTGAACTTGAAGGCGTTGAAGGTGTTGACGTAGCAGTCGCTCCACCAGCACTTTACATCGACCTAGCAGAGCGCGTAATCGCTGAAGGCGGTAACAAGATCATCCTGGGTGCTCAAAACACTGACCTAAACAACAGCGGTGCGTTCACTGGCGATATGTCTCCAGAAATGCTGAAAGATTTCGGTGCTACTCACATCATCATCGGTCACTCAGAGCGTCGTGAATACCACAACGAATCTGACGAGTTCATCGCTAAGAAATTCAATTTCCTAAAAGAAAACGGCCTAACACCTGTTTTCTGTATCGGTGAATCTGAAGCGCAAAACGAAGCTGGCGAAACTGAAGCAGTATGTGCACGTCAAATCAACGCAGTTATCGACACTTACGGTGTTGAAGCTCTAAACGGCGCAATCATCGCTTACGAACCAATCTGGGCTATCGGTACTGGTAAAGCAGCAACAGCTGAAGATGCACAACGCATCCACGCTTCTATCCGCGCACTAATCGCAGCGAAAGACGAAGCAGTTGCAGCACAAGTAATCATCCAATACGGCGGTTCTGTTAAGCCAGAAAACGCTGAAGCTTACTTCTCACAACCAGACATCGACGGCGCTCTTGTTGGCGGCGCTTCTCTAGACGCGAAAAGCTTCGCAGCAATCGCTAAAGCAGCGGCTAAAGCAAAAGCTTAATCTCGTTTTTACTGAGAGTAGAAATAACAAAGGGATGCATCATGCATCCCTTTTTGTTTGTGTATTAAATTACACACGATCATCGTAACTAAAGTCTAATCACTACCAAATAGGTCTCGCGTGTACACCTTATCAGCCACATCAGTAAGTTCTTCAACCATACGGTTAGAGACAATCACATCAGCGCTTTGTTTAAACTCATTCAGGTCGTTGATTACACGTGAGTTAAAGAACTCGTCTTCCTGAAGTACTGGTTCATACACCACCACTTCAATACCCTTTGCCTTGATACGCTTCATAATACCTTGAATAGACGAAGCGCGGAAATTATCTGAGCCAGCTTTCATTATCAAACGGTATATCCCAACCACTTTAGGTTCTCGTTTGAGAATAGACTCAGCAATAAAGTCTTTACGAGTTCGATTGGCTTCCACTATGGCCCCAATAATACTGTTTGGGACATCTTGATAGTTTGCACGAAGTTGCTTGGTATCTTTTGGTAAACAATAACCACCATATCCAAATGAAGGATTGTTGTAGTGGTTACCAATACGGGGGTCCAAACCAACACCTTCGATAATTTGGCGAGAATCAAGATTATGCGCCTCAGCGTAAGAATCTAACTCATTGAAATAAGCTACGCGCATTGCAAGGTAAGTATTTGAGAACAACTTAACCGCTTCAGCTTCTGTAGAATCAGTAAACAAAACTGGGATGTCTTCTTTTACCGCCCCTTCAACTAGAAGATTGGCGAATGTCTCAGCACGTGCACTGCGCTCACCAACAATGATGCGAGATGGGTGAAGGTTATCGTAAAGTGCTTTGCCTTCGCGAAGAAACTCTGGCGAGAAAATAATATTTTCACAACCTAACTCTTGCTTAATGCGTGCAGTATAACCCACAGGCACTGTAGACTTAATTACCATTACAGCATTTGGATTAATCGCCATTACATCTTTTATCACCGCTTCGACGGAAGCCGTATTAAAGTAATTGGTTTGTGGGTCATAATCCGTTGGCGTTGCTATAACAACAAAATCAGCACCTTTGTAGGCGAGCTCTTTGTCCGTGGTAGCAGTAAAGTCTAGTTCTCGATTAGACAGAAAATCTTCAATTTCTTTATCTACAATGGGTGAACACTTGTTGTTAAGCAACTCAACTTTTTTTTCTACAATATCAAGTGCAACAACTTGGTGGTTTTGGGCTAACAACATCGCATTAGAGAGCCCGACATACCCCGTACCGGCAACCGCTATTTTCATTCCAATACCCTAATCTTTAGTTCTTATATCAGAATATCAATAGTTTTAATTTTTGGATAGTGAAACAATATTGTGCAACCTAAGCTTCATACATTAGAAAATAAAAAAGCGGCACATTGGCCGCTTTTATACATCGTACTGTTCTATGGGTTTAGTCTAACTGAGTTGATAAGTAACGCAGGTAGGCGTTACGTAAGCGAATCTTATTCTCTTCAAAGTAATCGCTACCATAACGACCACGGTTGAAGTAACGACGTAGCATGCTGTTGTCCATGATAAGCTCATCACCTTGTCCATCACTTAAGAAATTGACGTCATTGCCTACTCGCGTCATCACATTAAAGTCATAAGCTTCGTTACCTCGAACCTGCAATAAGCCAGGAGACATATCACGCCAAGGTGTTAGTGGTAGCTTGACTGACACAGCGACAAACTGCTCTTCATCAGTATCTTTGTACTTAGTAACCTGATAAGTAGCAGAAACCTCAATATCCTCAAACCAATGCGATGTTGTTAGCTTAGCGCCAACATCGCCCCGCCAAAACTCACCCGCTGTCGCGTTAAACTGCCAATCCCATTCGGGCATTGAAAAAGTATAGCGAGCTAGCGAAGTTTGACGATCGAGAGTTTCATAGCCATTTTCATCTTTCTCATCGACGTGCTGGAAGTAGCTCATTTCCAAACTCAAAGCGTGCGCACCAGACTGAGAAAACCATGTAGACTCACTTCTCGCGCCAATATAATCTGTTTTCGCTAAACCGATGGATACTTGGTTCGCAATATCGACATAAGGTAAACGGAAGAATTGGTGCAGCATTGCGCGTTCGATATCATTTTCGTAAGCACTATCCTCAAAGTATCCCCATTTTTCATAATCGTCAGTTTCCGCTAACGGCAAAATATGGCGAACATCGACAGCCGCGCCAGACCAAAGGTAGGTATATAAGTTGCTCGACATCGCAAAAGAGTAGTCATAAACACCGAACTCGGTCGCAACGGCATGGCGAACCATTGGTGAAAAGACAATTTGAGAGTCTAGTGCGCCGCTATTTACGCGCTCTGTTTTCCAGTTAACCAACTCAAGTTTTTCGGCTAAATCTCGTGTCGTGAACTTAATATCCTCGCACGCAGCAGAATCATTGATAAAACTCTGATAGCACGTTGAATTCGCTTGCACACTAACAACGGGCTTTTGGTTTACGAGCATAAATAGCTCAATTCGCTCTGAATCACCACCCACTTCTGATACCGCGTTTTGACCTAGGTGGCTAGAGATGATCCCCATAGCAACACCTAAACCATCTACTTGGTTATGGTTATAACGACGGTTTTCTAGCGCCACTACTGTTGTTTGATTCAGCAAACCGATTTGAATATTCACAAAGCCTTCATTACGAAGCGCGCTCACTAAAGCAGAGATAGAAGCCTCTTTAGCTTTATTCTGCTCCAAAGACAGCTTTTCCATTAACGTGAGATTATTGCGCGAGTAATCGCGAGAACGTGTATACCCAGTAACTAGAGGTACTGAAAGTGCCGCGTTCCAAATATTTTGTTCATCAGTATTGTGGCCAGAGTAAAGCTGATAACTGAGCGAGGCTGTCACATCATAAGGCAATGTGCCTTGTGGGGTAAAAAGCTTGACCGAGGAGTTAAACTCCACAGCATCGTATTCTCCGCTAACCTGCAAAAAGCTCAATGGTTGATATTCAATACCACCGAACGGGCCATCCATCACACCCAATCCGATATCAGAAAGCCCATAACCTGCAGAAATGCGAACCGGAGCAAAGTCGAACGAGTAATCTGCAACCGCATATTTCGTACTGAACTGATTGGCTGAGCCACCTAAGTCCTGAATACCTAGAGCAAAGTCGAGATTCTCCGATCCCCAAAAGTTAGGGACCTGATACTTGAAAGACATAGATAAATCACGGGTATCACCACAATCGTAAAAACAATTTGAGGTATAGTCATCCGTTACAATTCTTCCGTGAGCTTCCAAGCCATCAAACATACCGAACGAGAATTTTAGAGAATCTAAATCTTGAACTGCCGTCCTAAATGGTAAGCCTTGAGCGTACGTAAAAGAAAAATCGCCGTAATTTAAAGACTGTGCATTGGGCGTAAAAGTCAATCCGGTAAAGCTTTGGTTCGAAGGTAGCGTCGCCAACTCCTGAGCGGTAAGAGAAGTACTTACCAATAGCGGCAGCGATAATGCTGCTATCCCTGTTTTTATCGTTTTCTGTGCCATCAGTTTTAGCCACTGTTAATGTATTGAATACAGAAAAAGGCACTCAGAAGTGCCTTTTTGAGATTACGACATGTTCACGTTACGCTCGTAGTAAACAAACCACCACTGCGAGCACCAAGACAACATATCTTATTAATTTTTCTATTATTTACCAACCAGACAAAAGCATCAAGTTTCACTTGCATTACTTTGCTTTGGTTCAAAAGTATATAACTCCGCAGTGCGAGTATTTTGCTTCCATACGAGATCTTCAATGCCGTCCACCGGATTAAAGCCTGTAGGAGCATCGAGTAACAAGCGACGAATCACTTCGTGTTGGAAGTTGTGACAGGCGACATCGAGCTTGTCGATTAAGATTTCATACTCTTTTAGTGGTAGGTAACTTTCTTGCGCTGTCATAATACGTGCGTGTGCCGTTTCGGAAACATTGTCATCTCCAATCAACAGCTCTTCATATAACTTCTCTCCCGGTCTCAAACCTGTGAAGAGAATCTCTATATCGCCATGAGGATTGTTTTCATCTTTAACTTCAAGCCCTGACAGGTAAACCAAGTTCTTCGCTAGATCGATAATCTTAACGGGCTCCCCCATATCGAGAACAAATACATCGCCACCTTTACCCATCGCCCCAGCTTGAATAACCAACTGGGCAGCTTCTGGAATTGTCATAAAGTATCGAGTAATGTCTTTGTGGGTGACCGTAATAGGTTCTCGCTTCTCAATCTGTTTTTTGAATACAGGAATTACCGAGCCAGACGAACCCAAAACATTACCAAAGCGCACCATACAGAAACGCGTACCCAGATTAGGGTTGCTCTCACGAATTCGGTTTTGTTGCTCCGCCAACGCCTGTAGCCCTAACTCAGCCATACGTTTAGTCGCACCCATCACGTTCGTTGGTCTAACAGCCTTATCAGTAGAAATAAGAACAAAATTCTTCACACCTGCATCAATCGCCGCTTGCGCTGTATAGTAAGTGCCAAACACATTGTTTCTTACACCTTCAACAACGTTGTACTCCACCAGCGGAACATGTTTGTACGCCGCAGCATGGTAAACCGTGTCCACTTCAAAGGCTTTCATGGTAGTTTCTAAGCGATTTTGTCTCTGCACAGAGCCAACCAATGGAACGACGACAATGCTCAGATTGTTAGCTTTAATGATTTGACTCAATTCACTGTGCACCTGATACAACGCAAATTCAGACAGTTCAAATAAGATCAATGATTTTGGCGAGTAGTTTAAAATCTGACGACATAACTCAGAGCCAATTGAACCACCAGCTCCCGTCACCATCACCACTTGATTCTTGATGTTCGCTTCCATTAATACTTGTTGCGGCTGAACAGGGTCTCGACCTAACAAATCACCAATCGGAACCTCTTTCAGTTCATCAATTTTCGCCTTACCCGTAAGGATATCTTTCATATCTGGAACGGTTTGGATTTCAACAGGCAGTTTAGAAATTCTATCTAAGACTTCCTTACGGCGTTTGTTTGAAGCGCTAGGAATAGCAAGTAAGATTTTTTTTACTTCATACTTTCTAATCGCCTTCATCGCGTTATCCGCTGTATAGACTCGGTAACCCATTAGCATTGTGTTTTGAAGCGTTTTGTCTTCGTCGACAAAGCCAATAACTCGGTAGGTTTCTGATTGTCGCAGCGCAAACGCAAGCTCACGACCGGCACTACCAGCACCATAAATAAGAACTGGCGCTCCGGCTTTGTGTACCGATTGAGCAACCAAACTCCTTACCAGCAGACGGCTAGTCCCTACACCGATCGCAAGAAAAGCGGCATAAATAAAAGGAATCGAGCGTGGTAGTTGGGCATCAAATGCGAAAGCAAAGCTGGCCACACAAAGCGCAGATAGAATCGTACCCAACCCGACGACTGCCAGAACATGAAAGCCTAAATAGCGTAGCACCGCTCGGTAGAGGCCAAACGAGACAAAAACAGCAAGAGTACAGACAATGGTTGCCAACAATACATAGTTACTGCTTATATCTGGAAGTGGGCGGAATTCACCAATGCGAGACCAATAAGCAAACATAAAAGCAGCAGAGATAATAAAGAAATCCACTCCGATACTAATAAGGCGCTTTTGATATCTCGGTAAAGACCAAATGACGTTAAGTTTGGAATTATTTTCAATCATGACAGTATGTAAGCCTCATTACCCCAAGTTTATTTTTAGAGTTTGGTGGTAATGCTAGTTAATATTATGAGATAGCCTGAGCAAAGATTATACAACCTGATGATTATGTATAGAACCATTAATTGCATATTCTCTCACTGCATCGCATCTTTTAAGCAATCTGCGTAGCAGACATTTTACATTTTCATCAAGTGGTGGGACGCTGTTACAGGAAAACATAAATAACGACATATTAAAGCACTATTATTTATGCGTCCCACTTAGACTGAACTGGTTTACTTCTGCGCTTCTAACAACACTTCACGGATCACACCGCACGTTTTAGCGACTTCTTCTGACGATAATGTTGGATGAACCAAAAACATTAAACTGGTTTCACCTAACTGCACTGCATTCGGCAAACGTTTTTCTGGTCGCCATGGCGTATTATCAAATGCTTTTTCTAAATACACCTCAGAGCAGCTACCTTGATAAGCCGGAACACCACGTTCCACAATGGTTTCAACAATGCGATCTCTCGTCCAGCCCTCTGCCAAATGTTTAGGCTCAACAAAAAGGTAATGTTTGTATTCAGCGTGCTGCGAATGCTCAGGCACGTGAACGCGTCGAACGATATTGAGATCTGCAACAGCCTCATCGATTTGTGCCGCATTAGCTTGGCGTTTTGCCGTCCACTCTGACATGCGAGTCAATTGAATACGACCAACCACAGCTTGTAGCTCAGTCATACGCCAGTTGGTTCCAAAGCTGTCGTGCAACCAGCGAAAGCCTGGTGGATGCTGACGGTTATAAATCGCGTCATAGTTTTTACCATGATCTTTGTAAGACCACATTTTTGACCACAAATCTTTATCATTCGTGGTCACCATGCCGCCTTCACCACCTGTCGTCATGATCTTATCTTGACAGAATGACCAAGCACCAATGTGACCAATTGTGCCGACACTGCGGCCTTTATATTTCGCGCCATGTGCTTGAGCACAATCTTCAATAACATAAAAACCATGTCTTTCTGCAAGCGCCATAATGGCATCCATTTCTGCCGGCATACCAGCCAAATGAACAACGATGACCGCTTTAGTCTTAGGAGTTAGGACCGCTTCAATCGACGCTGCCGTAATGGCTTGGCTATTGAGGTCTACATCCGCAAAAACAGGATTAGCACCAGCCGTAACAATAGAGGACGCAGAAGCAAGAAACGTTCTAGGCGTCGTAATAACCTCATCCCCTTCACCAATCGCTAACGCTTTAAGCGCGACATCGAGTGCAAGGGTACCATTGCTTAGTGCAACAGCATGATCACATCCAACCCAAGCTGCGAATTCTTTTTCGAACTCACGGCACTCACTACCCGTCCAGTAGTTTACTTTGTTTGACAGTAGTACACGACTAACTGCGTCGGCTTCTTCTTGAGTAAAAGAAGGCCATGGAGAAAATGGAGTATTAAGCACGATGTCACCTAAATAAAAATTATTCTGAGAATGTTATTTTGAATTTACGAGCTGTGCAGGCGTACCCACAACAGTTTGCAAATCTGGTACATGGTTCAGGACAGTCGCGCCAGCTCCTACCATTACGCCCGTACCAATGGAAATAAGTTGTTTAACTTGGCTTCCGATACCGAGCCAAGAACCTTCCCCGACAGTTACCCCGCCCGCAAGATTACAACCAGGGCTAACATGAACGCCATCCGCTAAATGGCAGTCATGATCTATCGTTGAGGCCGTGTTAATAATGCATGCTTTACCAACTTTGACAAAAGGATTGATGACAGCACCAGCCATGACCACCGTACCTTTATCAAGCTGACTATGCCGACTAATTGTGGCCCTAGGGTGCTCTAGTACAGAGAACTTAGCGCCAGCTGTACTGAGCTGATTCTGCTTTTCTAACCTGATTTTATTATTGCCGATGGCTATCACCGTTAGATCAAACTGCGCCGCTATCTTTAACAAGGTTTCGGAATTCCCTTTGACTGGCCAATGCTCCACATTTTGCAACCCTGGCCAGCGATCATCAAAAAACTCAATGTTTGTATAACCATTTAGCTCCGCAATTTCAGCAACGACTTTCCCGTGACCACTAGCGCCTAAAATTGCGCAAGTTCTATTCATGGACTTCGCTCTGCTTTGATTGACCAGTAAAAGGTTCTATCGTGACATGGCCATCTGCCGATATTCCTTCCTTCACAAACACTTTTTTAACGGTTAGGAACAGAATTTTGATATCTAGCCATAGGTTACGATTATCGACATACCAGACATCGAGCTTAAACTTATCTTCCCAACTAATCGCATTACGCCCATTAATTTGAGCCCAGCCCGTTACGCCAGGCCTGACTTCGTGACGTCTTGCTTGCTCTTTACTATAAAGCGGTAAGTACTGCATTAATAAAGGACGTGGCCCCACTAAACTCATCTCACCTTTCAATACGTTCCACAACTCCGGAAGCTCATCGAGACTTGAATTTCTCAATTTGTCTCCGAACGGAGTCATTCGCTCGGAATCAGGAAGTGGATTTCCTTGTGAATCGACTGCATCTTTCATGGTACGGAACTTAACCATTTCAAATGGTTTGCCATGCAAACCAGGACGTGTTTGACGAAACAACACGGGCGAGCCTAAGTTCTTGCGTATTTTCCAAGCTACGAGCGCGATAATCGGTGAAAGTAAAATAAGGGCAAATAAAGAAGCCGTGAAATCAAATGATCTTTTCATTATTTACCTCTGCAGATTTCACATCTGTTTGAGCCGTTCCTACTACCCACTGAACCCATTTATCAGCTAACAACTGACGGTCAAACTGACTTTCAGCAAGCTGTCGAGCGGATGCCCCCATGTTAACAAGCGCCCCTCGATTATCTGCCGCCTGCTCTAAGGCATTTGCAAATGCCTGCGGATTTTCCGGAGCCACAGTAAAGCCACACTGAGAATCTTCTATCATCCCTGCTAACCAACCTGGGTAGTTATTAATCACAGGGAGGCCCGCAGAAATATAATCGAAAAATTTATTCGGAGATGTTCCGTAATAAAAAGCAGGGATATTTGCCAACACTTGCATTCCAACATCAGCGCTTGCCATCAAACCCGCCAACTTCTGCTTATTTACAGGAGGGTGAAATACAACGTTATTCAGCTGCATCTCTTTAGCTTTCGCCTCCAATTGTGGTTTTAGCTTACCTTGCCCCACCAAAACTAACTTAATATCGTTTCGGCCACGGCTTTGTAACTCTGTCGCTGCATCTAAGACAGCATCCAAACCGTTCGCCATACCATGAGTGCCAGTGAAAACCGCCATCAAATCTTCTTGCGCGACACCTTCTGGTCGCCATGGCTCGCTTGGTTGAGTAAAGATGGAGAGATCACAGCCATTGGGCACCATCGCGATTTTGTCTTTAGGTACTCCACGCTTCTTGATTCCCTCGACAATGCCAGGAGAAAGGCCAATACAGCGATTCGCACTGCGATAAGACGCCCATTCTAATAGAGACATCAAACCCAAAATGATAGGGTTTGTAATTACCCCCATTTCTTTTGGTAATTCAGGCCACAAATCCCTTACTTCAAATACAAACGGCTTTCCACGTAACCAACGTGCAAAAATACCTGGAATACCCGCTGTTAATGGTGTTGTTGTTGCAAACAATACATCGTATTTCTCTGTAAAAGCTAAGCCGATACTTTTGAGTGCAAACTTAACAAATGTCATGCTTCTTTTAAGAAAGCCATCTGAGTTGGAATACGCCAAATCAAACTCAATGATGCGGATACCATCGACGACGCCCTCACGTTTGCCACCAATAAACTCTGACTCTAACCCTGTCTCTCCTCCACCATATGTGCCACATACCATAGTGACATTATGCCCATGGTGAATTAGGCGCTTTGACATCTCGTAGGAACGTATTCCTGTGGAACCTTTAGGTGTTGAAAAATGTTGATGAAAATAAAGAATATTCATTATCTGTAATTATACTCTGTCGTTATTTTGCCATCTGACGTTACTTCGATTTCCAAAACAGGAATGGAAGTTTCTTGGTAGTAATAGCGAGACTCTTTTCCTTCGACTAACTCAAGTCGTTTGATGTCGGTATTACTATTTATCGTTATAGAATGAATATGGTTGGTGATGCGATTGCCTTCTATCATCCATTCCCCTGGACTCAGGCGCCAACGTAGTATCGCTTTGTTCTGTACACCGTGGATATCATCGACAACTCGCAGCGCACTGTTCGAAAGAGAAATCTCTCTTTTATGACTGCACCCCAAATAGTCACGGTAACTAGCGCTACAATATTGGCGATCTTCATCCCAATGGACATTTTCAGCCTTAAGCCAAGCACCTAAGAGAAATCTGCTCAAGCGTGGCATTTGTTCATGCTCATCAAACTGAACCGTATTATGACTTTGCGTTCCACCATAGTAATCGATATATGCTTGACCAGCATTGTAACTAAAGGTGCCACCGTCTCTTAACAGGTTTACACCATCAAGCCAAAAGTCCACATGTAGAGCATCGTTTTGAGCAGGTCGAAAACGAAATATAGGGTAATTGAATAGTGCAAACGCTCCAGTTTGGCTTCTTAATCCGGCGTATCCGCCTTGCGCGAAATGGAATGCGCTCGGTTGATTGAGTACTCGCTGAGGTTTACTTAATCCCAGAAGTTTAAGTGGCTCATCATAGCTACCTGCTTTTTCCCAAGCAGATGACTGCAAGAACAGGACTGAGGCGAGCTGAACCGTTGGGCGAAAATCTCGATAATCCGAGTCACTTAAAGGTAACAACCTTGCTCCATCGTTATGTCCTAAATTAGGCGCATCTCCATTAACCTCTTGAGTTAATTGAAACAACCATTGAGTTGCTAAACCAATTTTTGTATATAGTGATTGGCTAAAAGGCTTGAGTTCGAGTTCCCGCCTCCATAGCTCAGCCATTGAGTATGTATCTAACATAACTCGGTGATAGTTGACTGAATACTGGCTGAATGTTCCATCACAATCGATTAAATGCTTTGCTCGATTCTCTAACCACTTACGCCCCATATTTTGCCAGCGCATAGCGCTTTCATCGCCACTGGAAACAAGCCAACTTCCACCGATAAATAGGGCTGCAGCTTCCGAAGTGCCATGGTTGTTATCTTGAGCTACGGCATAAGAGATGGTCGGTGCAATGCGTTTTAAGTGGGCTTTAACAAATGCCAACAGTGCAGGTTCAGGACTTTCAACTTGATTCAGTAATTTAGCAGCCATAGCCAAATGCATGACTCTTATTGACGCTTCTTGACCACACTTCCAGTTCGGCCCCAAATAAGGAGAATTGTGTTTTAGCCAATCTTTCGTAGTTGCATTCAGCTCATCAAGCGCTTGCTCTCTTCCAGAAAGATAATCCTTCGCTAAGCCTAGCACCCAGTCAAATCTAGATGCTTCCCAAACCCCTTTAATATCACCAACATTAGAATCAAAGTCAGACAAACAAAACCAAGGTTTATTCATGTTGGAGTAGCATTTTCCAGTTAATACACTGCGCATCCACACGATATCTTTTACAGGTTCTCCTTTCATCCACCCAAAAGGTTTGAAAACGAAAGAATTAGAAGAACTATGATGAACATTGCATTTGATCGCTCTAAACACACAACCATCTATCTGCTCTGGCTGCAAGCGCTTTACTGGGTTTAGTTTAGAACGAACTCCGACTTGGTATAGGAAGACTCTAACCAAATTAGGTAAACCTAGTTGCATCAAAGTATTAATTTTATAAAGTAACATTTTATTACTTAGAAAGATGTTTTCGAATCATTTTGAGATAGTCTGAACAACGGCTTTTCCAAGTGTGTTCATTCATGTACTTATTCTTTAGTTTCTCTCTATCCACCCGAAGATCTGTATGAACCATTGTATCTAACATCTCGTTTATATTAGAACTATCGTAAAAGAAAACTGAGTTAGGAATTGTCTTTTCAATGTCTTTTAAAATGTCATATGGCTGACTTACTCTTGTTGACATAACAGGCAAAGCTAAGGACAAGTACTCAAACAACTTTGTTGGAGAGCCATAGTCAGCGACTGTTCCTTCTTTATAAGGTAAGACTAAGACTGTCCTACCATTTAGTTTCCCTGATTTTACAATATCTTCTAGATCATAGCGGCCCATTAAGTGAATATTATCAACAGAAAGAGATTCGTTCTTCAAATAATCACACTGCTTACCAGAACCATATAGGTATAAACTAACATCATTACGTTCTGATATTGACTTAACTAAAGGGTCAAAGTCATAATAATCATGAAACATACCTAAATAAATAATCTTTAACTTATCAACATCGCTGTAATCGTTATCTATACAGTCTTGTTCTTCAACTTCATAGCCAGCATTTGGTAAAACATATACTGAGTTATTTATATTGGAAATTTCATTTTTTATGTTTTCTGACACACAGTTGATAAATGGAGTTTTTGATATAACAAACCTTTCAAAGTAACGTAGTATGTTCGTTAGATTACTGCGCTTCCCATTAAGTTGATGATATCCTAGACCATTGAGCTCAAAACCCCACTTATTCTTCGCAAAAGCATTTAAAATAAGACAGTAGAGCCACCCCATTAAAGTTGAATATCTAACAATGATGAAATCTGCATGTTTTTTGTTTTTGAGCAGAGAGGAAATTAAATCTAAATACCAAAAAGCACCAACTCCAGATAACTTATAGAAACTAGCTTTTTCACTACAGTAATTACGTGCAGAAACACTCGAAAAAACAGTAACACTTATATTATTTTCTACTAAGCCATCAACTATCCCAGCAGCATGTGCCACTCGGCCGTTTTTCCCTAATTCAAAGAAATCCTTTCGTGATAAGATATAAAATACGTTCATTTATAAAATAACTTTTCTAATTTGCTTTCCATTGCTTGCCAAGAATAACTCTCATTAAATAACTTAACTGTTTTTAATCTTTTCTTTCTGTTACGATCAACCTCTTGATAAATAAAAGTATCATCGAAATCATATATACTTTCGACATCATGGACTACAATACATTCTACCTTGCCATTCTTATTCAACTTCCTAACAAGAGGATAGGAGGAGGTTAAAATAAGAACTCCAGAAGCCATTGCATCAAAAAGTTTATTTGGACTAGCAAGTCTATTATTTAATGATACATTTGAATAATAAGAAAATGTTATATCCTCTTTTGAGAGTATCTCATCAACCTTCTTGTTATCATACTTCCCCTTAAAATAGACATTGTCCATCCCTAAACATTCTAAATTCAACTGCATTTCATTTATATACTTGCAGTCACCTGAGCCGTATATATTATATTCTGCTCCAGGAATAACCTTCTCCAAAGCGAGTACAGTTTCAAGAATATTTCTACCTCTCATAACGCCACCACAATAACATATCCTTACACTATCAGAGTCATGAAACTCTATGCTACCAACAGAATCTCGTGTATTATATATATATTCACAACTAACTTTAGATGGGTCTATTTTATAATATCTCCTAAGGAACTTCAGTCTAAATTCATCAGTTGCAATAAAAAAATCAGAACCTTTTATCACCCAATTTTCTATATATCTCCAAAAACTTCTAAATCGACCAGAGTATATACTTCTAGTCATACCCACATTAATTTCAAAAGCTTCATAGCAAAGCAAATATCGCTTGTTAAATAATTTAGCTAAACGACCTAATATTGCAGCTGGAAGATTAACCGCATACAACAATTCCTTTTTTTCATTTATGTCAGTTCGCTTTAAGCACATGGAAAAAAGTGATGTTATAAAGTAATACATAAGCCTAACATATGACATATACTTATATTTTGACTTATAAGTAAAGTTATTAAAATCATCTTCACTTTCGCTTAAGATAAATATATATTTTACTGATGATCGAGATTTAAAAAAATCATATATTCGCTTTACTTTTGGAGCACTGTTTATGCTTTTACCAATAAACAATACTTTAACTTCATTCAATTCCCTTCTCTTCATTTTCATGATTAACCTTAAAAAATAAAATTATAAATATAATAAAAACTGCTATCTGAAATGGCACTTTCAGACGCTGATGCGTTATACCAGACAAGTGTATAGCGTAAATTGGAGCATATAATATAAAGGTCAATATAAGTGCTTTTAACTCTACGGGCACTAATTTAATTTTTTCTATAGACTTTTTAGGTTTAATTGCGGTAATAAAAACTATGCTAGCAATCATTATATAATATAAAACTTGCCCTATGGCTCTAAATACATCATCTGTGATACCCCAAATTTCACTACCACCATCAACGATACGTTCTATTAAAGAGTGAGGCATTGGTGTAGCTATATATGTAAGTAACGCATAAGAAAAGTCTTTAATATTAAACCCACTAGCAACAACTCCTCTAGCATCTACATCGCCAGAATTATCATACAAGTATGTGTAATAGTTAAAATATGACGCTATATAATCCTTTATAAGGATATACGCAAAAATAAAAAACAACAAAGAAACAATAAAATATAAAAATTTATTCCGAAATTTCAAATTAGACATGAAAAACAAAACAAGCAATAATGAACTAATAGATAAAATAGCCATTAAAGGGCGAAGAAAAAGCAATAAAAAAAAGAAAACCACTGAAATAGAATAAGCTCTTTTCTTTAAAAAATAAAAAAATGACACTATTGAAAATAATATCAAAAGATCTCTTAAATTTGAAACAGACATAACAAATAAATAAGGGACGAAAACTATTAATAGTAAAGCATGTTTCTTTGAGTCTAGAAACAAGTAGAAGTAATAAGAAAATATCATCAAGATAGGAATATTAACCATCTTCATTATATAGTAATTGCTAGTTGGCTCAATATAAAAGAAGTATTTATTAATAAGTATCCATAGAGACCTAGCTAAATCATCTATATCTTTTGATGCTAAATCTATATAAGTTTGTTCGTCAGTTTTATATAAAAGCGTACTAAATGTTTGATATTCATAGATCTGAAAAACAAGACATAGTAGGCCAAAAAACAAAACCATTGCAACTAAGAAAAAACCATTTTTTCTATCATCAAATAGTATATGAGAAATTATATACATCTGAAAAATAAATAAACTAAGCATTAGTTTTCTTTATCCAATCACATAAAGAGTCGAAAGACATATCGGCTATTTTTTTATTATATTCAATTTCTTCGTTTCTTTTTTCCACTGAGTAGCTATTATTTATTTTATCTTCAATATCCTGAGGAAGGATTTTTAGAAAAGATTTTTTTTCTATGTAATGAGTGCTATTAGGAAAAAATAGATGAAAGTTTTTTAGTTTAGATTCTAAAGGAGCAACTATAACATTACAGCCTGCTAACGCTCCGATTAAAACCCCATGCGCGCGAGTAGTGATGATTGTATTATATCTTTCGCACCAATTTTCTACTATGCCTTCAGGGTTTTCATCAGCATTCCAAACCCAAACAGGAAAAGAACTTAGTTCTTGAGAAAGCATATCTTTATCATGCTCTGATAATAGAACAATCTCTATTGAATGATTGCGCTCACGCAATTTTATTGCCAATGATTCCAATTTCCCTATTACATTTTTACCATCAGAATCTTTCTTCCAATCTCTTAATATAATACCGATACGATCTCCTTTTGATTTTATTTTCATTGCATCTAAAGAAAATACAGGATCTGTAAAGTAAAAAGGAGATATACCATGACTCTGCAACAACTTTTCACTCTCACTATCTCTAACAGAGAAATAGTCAAATTTCCTAATTGACTCCACTACTTTCATTTTATCATTTTTGTTATGAAAAGGTCCGACTCCAACACAAAACCCAACTTTAAAGCTAAATTTGTCTCTTAAGACCTTACGCAATAATAAATGATGTATTTTAAGATTAAATATAGAATTTATATAAAATTTAATTTTTGATAAGTAACTTCTATCTGTGTTGTTGAAAGAATAAAACTGACCTCCGCCACCAAGAACAAGATAATCACACTGAACTCTTTGACATGAATCCTTATATTTAATCTTTTCATTTACTCTCTTTGCTTTATTTATATTGTCAACACCAACAACAACCTCAAACTTTGAACCTAGTCGTGAGGAAATATTACGATGAATCAAAGTATAAAGAAGGTCATCTCCTAAGTTATGAGGGCCATACGCACCTTTTATCCAGACAATTTTCTTCATAATAAAAACCTTAACAAAAACAATAAAAGAAAAAAAATAGAAATTATAAAAAACTTATTTAATAGGAACTCTTTGAAAAGAACCCTTGAGTAAGACACTCTAAACAAGAAATAAATGAGAGAAATAATATGAGAAAGTAAAAATGAAAGAGAAATCCCTAAAACACCTAGATTAACAAACAAAAAGTATAAACTTATAAATGAAACAGACCAAATAAAGTTACTTATTGCTGATATCCAATAATTTTCTTTAAATACAACCTCACGGCCAATAGCTGTTTTTACAGCCACAATCAAACAAGCAAGAACAACAGTGTAGAGTGAAATAACAAAGTCAGAACCAATAAACGAATCACCATATACGGACAGTACAATTTCAGGAAAAAGCAAAATAGGAAAAATAATAGAGTAAACACAAAAATAAGGAACAATTATGTTGTACATTCTATATTTTTGATCTTCTTTATATTTTGAAAAATAGCTAATAAAAACAACACCTAGAACACTAGGTATAAATATCAAAAGATTTCTCCATTGGTTTATCGCACCAAACTGTCCAACAATCTCCAGTCCAGAGTCATTGTATTCTATTGCGATTTGATAAATTACTAGAAGAGTGGGTGTGACGGTCAAACCTACTAGTAAAGCAGGTAGGCTATCTTTTAAAATTATATTTTTAAACTCTAGATAGTTGAGTTTTATATTTTCACGAAAATTTCCATGATTACTGCCACACGTTTTGTAAAAATAACACAAATAGAAACTTGCGATGATAGCCTGATTGATAAGTAAAGAAACCACCCCCCCAACCAATTCATACTCCAACACTAAATATATTGATATCGGAATTGATGTAAGTCCAGTAATCAGTGCAGAATTTTGATTAAACTTAAAATCCTTTTTTCCATTAACATAGCCAGTAATTACAACTTGAAAACAAGAAAATAAAGGGATGAAAGATGAAAATATTACAAGGTAGTATAAGTTTGCGTTATTCAATAGAGCTTTCGCTATTTCAGTGCTATAAATCACACTTAAAATTATAATCAAAATAGAAATTGATATTGACATAATTAAATTTAATGAAGTAAAACCTATTGCTTTATCATTCCCTCCATTTTCCAGATATAAAGCGACATGCTTTGTGATTACAACACCAGAGCCTACGGATATAAAGATCAGCAGTGTAGAAGCTGCTGCTTGAATAATAGAAAAGTAGCCAAAAGACTCAGAACCTAGAGTTCTAGCAAAAATAATACTAATAATTATTGCACTACCTTTGCTAAAAATCGCAGACATGACATTAAAAAAGCTGCTTTTCAGCAGCTCTTTTTTCATTACCAAATACCTTTTGTATCAATAATTAAACCAGTTTTTATAGAAGCTTCTTTAAACTCTTTATGATCAACCAATATAACTTGAATATCCGCTTCTTTCGGTGCGATTTCAAAATCCATTAGTTCAACATGTTTAAGTTTTTCCGGAACAGCATCAATGTTTGGTTCTACTGCAATAACACGACCTGCATGCATCTCTGCGATTTTTTGTGTAATTGCCATTGCAGGGCTTTCACGCAAATCATCAATATCAGGTTTAAAGGCCAGACCGTAACAAGCAACCGTGACGTCACGAGCTGTTTTATCTGGGTTTGCTTGTAAAAACTCGGCAATGGCCAGTTTTACTTTATTAATCACCCAGTCCGGTTTGCCGTCGTTCACTTTACGTGCCGTATGGATAATTTGTGCTTCTTCTGGTGTTTTTGACACAATGAACCAAGGGTCAACCGCAATGCAGTGGCCACCAACACCAGGGCCAGGCTGAAGGATGTTTACGCGAGGGTGACGGTTCGCGAGTGCAATCAATTCCCATACATTGATGTCTAACTTGTCGCAAATGATTGAAAGTTCGTTAGCAAAAGCGATTTGAACATCACGCGAGCTGTTTTCTGTCAGTTTTGCCATTTCCGCTGTGCGCGCATTTGTCACGACACAATCACCTTGCACAAAAGTACGGTACAACTCCACTGAGCGCTCAGAGCAGCGAGTAGACATACCACCAATAACGCGGTCATTTTCTACCAATTCACGAACAACGTGACCAGGCAATACACGCTCCGGACAGTGAGCGATATTAACATCCGCTTGTGCACCATGCGTTTGTGGGAAAGTCAGATCACCACGAGCTTCAGCTAACCAAGAGGCCATTTGCTCTGTGGCACCCACAGGTGACGTGGATTCAAGAATAACGAGGTCACCTTTTTTAAGAACGGGGGCTATGGCTTTACTTGCCGCTTCAATGTAAGACAAATCAGGCGCTGGTACTTCACCTTCTTTACATGGCAAAAATGGCGTTGGAACCGCAATCAGAAATGCATCTGCCGGCTCTGGCGCTGTGGTTGCTTTCAAGTAACCTTCAGACACTGCTGCACTTACGATCATATCGAGATCCGGCTCAACAATATGGATTTTTCCTTGGTTGATGGTATCAACTGCGTGCTGGTTTACATCAACACCTACTACCTTTTTCTTACGTGATGCAAACATGGCTGCGGTTGGCAAGCCGATGTAACCTAAGCCAATAACTGAGATTGTTTCAAAAGACATAATTATTTCCTAACTAAATGATTATTTTGCTAATTCTTCTAAAATACGCTGACATGCTAGACCATCACCATAAGGGTTGTGTGCAAAGCTCATCGCTTGGTAAGCCTCTTTGTCATTCAGTAATACATCTAAACCAGTGACAATCTTATCTACATCTGTACCCACTAGCTTTACTGTGCCCGCGGCAACGGCTTCCGGTCTTTCTGTTGTGTCACGCATAACTAATACAGGTTTGCCTAGGGAAGGCGCTTCTTCTTGGATGCCGCCAGAGTCGGTAAGAATGATATGTGCTCGACTCATTAGGTAGATAAATGGCAGATATTGTTGAGGCTCGATAAGATGCACATTATCTACGTTTGACAGAATGCGATTTACTGGCTCTCTTACATTCGGGTTTAGATGTACTGGGTATAAGATCTGTGCTTCAGGGTGGTCTTGCGCGGTTTTAGCTAAAGCTTCACAAATGCGTTCAAAACCGCCACCAAAACTTTCGCGACGGTGACCAGTAACCAAAATCAGTTTTTTGCTTTCATCAAGCATTGGAAACTGGCTTGCCAATTGTTGGTTAAGCGCACTGTCGTTATCAATTTTGTCTTTAACCATCAATAGAGCATCGATAACGGTATTACCTGTGATGCTGATATTGTCTGAATTGATGTTTTCTTGTAGCAGATTGTGTTGCGAGGTTTCTGTAGGAGCAAAGTGATAAGTAGTTAACGCACCGGTTAGTTTTCGGTTTGCCTCTTCTGGCCATGGCGAGTAAATATTGCCAGTGCGCAGACCTGCCTCTACATGGCCCACAGCAATTTGCTCATAGTAAGCTGCAAGGCTTGCAGCAAAGGTAGTTGCAGTATCACCGTGTACAAGCACTACATCTGGCTTAAACTCCTGAAGTACTGGTTTAAGTTCCAGTAAGATACGGGCCGTTACATCGTTCAGTGATTGACCAGCCTTCATCAGGTTAAGATCGTAATCAGGCTTAATTTCAAATAACTCTAAAACCTGATCCAGCATTTCTCGATGTTGAGCGGTAACGCAGCACTTAGCGTCAAATCGCTCATCATTTGCAAGCGCATGAACTAGAGGAGCCATTTTTATGGCTTCTGGACGTGTACCGAATACGGTGAGAATTTTCTTTTTAGACATTGTAAATAACCTAGGCCAAAGAATAGGACGTTGATGTGAATAATCGCGAGTGGTGGACACAACACTTCTTCTTACATTAAAAAGCAACAAAGCATTGTTTCCGGACAGCACAATAACCCCAGAGGAAAATACGCAAACGAACGCGCCATACCTTTGAGGAGCAGAAATCTAGGTAGACAATTTAGGCAAGTCAGTCATTTTCGCAAAGAAGAAGCTCTTGTGAAGACTGTGGTTGATAGGTATTGGTTGATAAACCTGATGCCTAGCCATTATCTTTTTAAAACAGTGTTCATTACTGTTTTGTCCTCCTCTGACGTAATAGGAGGTGCTTTAAGTGTTTGTTTGAAGTCTCTATTTTACTTATAGAGCCTTGCCAGAAATGCAACAGTGTGCTTAATTGTATTTATTGTCTGGCGACATTTTTATGTCACTCGGAGAAATTTTTTTGCTTTTTGGCACGCTACCGCCCTTAGGTCTGGCTCCTAAAGGCAATGCATTTGTTTTTTTATCATTTGTGCTCAAGGCAAAGGAGTGTATAGCAAACAGGTTGCAACGAAAAGCACAACACTGACAAAAAAATGGCTTTCTTATGACAACTGGCCAAAATGCAAACTGTCAGTTTGACAAGAAGATCGTAAATTCTGCCTACCTAAAACGCGTTTTATAATACGCATTTATTCATTTTTATTTATTACAAAATGCAAAAAGTTGACTATGTGGAATATGCGTCACAATTTAGTGCAACTAAAAATACCATTTGACACTCTCCTAGCATTTTGACTCCTACTTTTGTGTTTATCTGGCTGGTTGCCTCTCCCTCTTCTTTCTTGAATTCATTACATTGATGCTCATGAAAAGGAGATCGTTATGAAAGTACTTCATCATGGTGGGAAGAATACGGTGACAGGCTCTTGTCACGAACTGCAACTCGAGCACGGGAGCATTTTTATCGATTGTGGGCTATTTCAGGGTAAAGATGCATTGGTAGGCCGTCATGACCGTTCGATGGCGATAGAGTTTTCCTTAGCCAAGGTAAAAGCACTGGTGCTGACTCATGCTCATATTGACCACATAGGCCGATTACCGTGGTTACTCGCTGCGGGTTTTAAAGGTAAAATCTACTGCACACAAGCTACTGCTGAGTTGGTCCCTCTTATGCTAGAGGATGGATTAAAGCTACAACTGGGTTTAGGCAAGCATCAAAGACAGCACATCTTAAATCTAATTAAGCAGCGATTGGTGCCGTGCCAGTACAACACATGGCTTCCTCTTAAGGGGTTGGCTTATTTACGCTTTCAGCCTGCAGGCCATATTTTAGGCTCTGCTTATTTGGAATTTAAACTCTCAAATAATGACGTAGTTGTATTCTCCGGCGATCTCGGCCCAAGTGATACGCCTTTACTTCCTGATCCTAAGCCGCCAGAAAAAGCGGACTATTTGTTTATTGAATCGACCTATGGTGATAAGCACCATGAAAGTGTGAAAAGTAGAAGTGCTCGGCTGCTTTCTATTGTCGAACATGCACTGGAAGATGGTGGTGTGATTGTTATTCCTGCTTTTAGTGTAGGTAGAGCACAAGAACTGTTATTCGATATTGAACAGCTTTTGTACCAGGAGTCTTTACATAGAGCCCTACCGATTATTCTTGATTCGCCTTTAGCAAGAAAGGTGACAAAAACTTATCGGCGCTTTAAAAAGCTTTGGGGTAAAGAAGCGAAGCAGCGTTTGGAGCAGCAACGTCACCCTTTAGCGTTTGAACAATGTATTACGATTGAGACTCATGCTGAACATATGAGATTGGTGAATCGTCTGGCGAGCACGTCTGAGCCAGCTATTGTGGTTGCGGCTTCTGGGATGTGCGAAGGTGGTCGAGTGGTAAATTATCTTAATGCGTTGTTACCAGATAGTCGTAATGATGTGCTGTTTGCTGGCTATCAAGCAGAGGGAACGCTAGGCAGAGAAATTCAAGAAGGGGCGAGTGAGGTTGATATCGAAGGAAAGAAAATTAAAGTGAAAGCTCAAATACATACGATGTCTGGCTATTCTGCTCATGCAGATCAATCTGATCTAATTCGATTTGTAGAAGGAATTAATCCGCCGCCAAAAGAAGTGCATTTGATTCATGGTGAAAGAATGGCAAAAGCGGAGCTGTATCAACATTTTGCCAGGAAAAAAACGAACATTGTGCTTTAATTTACTGATAAGTAAATCAGGAGAAATAGTGTAAAAGTAACGTTTTGCTACCATTTCGTTGCTTATTTTCTCCTTGAGATAGTTACCTTGTCGGTTAAAATAGCCGTCGAATAATTACAATGGCAGTTGGCACTATTATGTTTCTGGAACTTCTATTTATCTTCTTTTCTTCGTTTGCCACTTTGTTTCTCATGCGTAAGGTTGCTAAGTCGGTTGGCTTAGTCGATAAACCAAACGAAAGGAAGTTACATGAAGGTGCTGTTCCACTTATCGGTGGGATTTCTATCTGCATTGTTCTTATCCAGTTTCTCACCTTTAAACCACAAGTTATCGAATACAGTTGGCTGTATGTATGTTCTATCGCACTCTTAACGCTTATCGGAGCCATCGACGATAAGGTCGACTTGAGTTTCAAGATACGCATGGGGGTTCAGGCTGGCTTGTCTTTAGTGATGATTCATATTGCCGGTATTGAACTGCACAGTTTAGGAAACATGTTCGGTTTTGGTGAAATCAACTTAGGTTGGACTGGCATTGTGATTACAGTGTTAGCGGTGATAGGTGCAATCAATGCTTTTAATATGGTAGACGGCATTGATGGTCTTCTGGGTGGGCTTTCTATTGTAACCTTTGGCGCTCTTGCCTATTTATTGAGGGTAGACGCCCAACACGGCTTAGCTTACCTCTGTGTGGTAATTATTGTTGCCATGCTGCCGTATATTTTCATGAACTTGGGTATTTTAGGGCGCGCTCGAAAAGTATTTATGGGTGACGCAGGCAGCATGATGATTGGCTTTACAGTTATTTGGCTGTTGCTCGGTGTCAGCCAAGCAGAAAGCAAACCTTTGATGCGTCCAGTAACAGCATTGTGGTTAATTGCGGTTCCGTTGATGGACATGGCGGCCATCATGATTCGCCGCGTTCGCCGCGGGGATTCGCCATTCAAACCTGACAGAGAACACTTGCATCATATTTTCCAACGTATGGGTTTAAGCCCTAAGCAAACCCTAGTAGCAATCTGCGGTATCGCGACTCTTTATGCTGCTTTTGGTATTTACGGTGAGCTGGCGGGTATTTCTGAACCAGTGATGTTCTATACCTTCATTGCTTGTTTTATTGTGTATTCAATTTTACTTGCTTATGTGTGGCGAATTACGAGTTACTTTCGTAGTAAGTTAAATAGTAACGAAGCGACAGCAACCGAGCTTTGATACAAAAAGGGCTCTCAGGCCCCTTTTCAAACTCGACCTACAGTTTGTTTGCTAAAGCTAAGTAAACATATTTTGTAAGCTTTATTTGTCTAAATATTCTTGATGGCTCAGAGAGTAGTCGATATAGCCATTCTAAGTTCAGACGACACCAAAAATCAGGCGCTCTCTTAACCTCACCGACAAAAACATTATAAGTTCCGCCAACCCCCATCATAAAGCAAGTTAAACCACTATCTTTTGCTTTCTTCATAAATAGCTCCTGCTTTGGAGAACCAAGAGCCACAGAAAGGATTTTAGCTCCAGAGCGCCGAATCTCATTAATAAGTAACTCTTCATCAGAGAAGTAACCATCCTGAGACCCAACTACGTTAACACCTTGCTGCTTGAGCTTATCCACAGTTCTGAGCAACACTCTTTCTTTGGCTCCTAAAATAAAAACTGGGGTATCGTCTTTAGCCGCTGCAATCATAAGCTGCTCCCAAAGCTCACAGCCGGGGATTCTACTAATCTTTTGGCTAAGTTTCTTAGATGCGACCCAAGCCGCCCCCATTCCATCTAAGTAACGAAAATTTGCAACTTCAATGGCACTTTTTGTTTCTGAACTTGTTCTAGACGCGAGAATTTTTTCAGGGTTGATTGCAACTGCGATTGTTGCGTTATCAAGGTTATGGTTCATGATAGTGCTCACAGCAGATTCCATTTTATCGAAGCAATGAACCTCAAAATTATCAATATTAGTCTTAAGCACTGTATTCGACATTCTTTAAAAACCTCTTTGTAACTGGCTCGGGAGAATATTTACTAAGTACATATTCGTCTCCTTTTATATCTCTCATTTCTGCTGCTACTTTTATGGCACAAGCCAAAGAGACTGGGTCATCATTGTCAATCAAAACTCCCATGCCTTCAGGCACTACGTCTGGTATCGCTTGGAAATTGAGAGCTACAACGGGAATATTAGCTGATAAAGCTTCCAGATAAACCATACCAAAGGAGTCGAATCGAGAGGGTAGGCAAAACAGTTCAGTTTTGGAAAACAATTCAAGCTTGGCTTCATAATCAACCCAACCAAGAAAGTGGACGCGATCTTGCAGACCAAAGTTGTTTACTTGCTGTCTGAGTTCATTCTCTAAAGGGCCGGTGCCTCCAATATGTAAATGGTAGTGAGGAGGTAAATGCTGGAAAGCTGAAATTGTCTCTCTTAAACCTTTATCTTCTACGAGTCTCGCCATGCTAAGGACATCAATTGTTGGTTTTTCGGGAAAGAACTTCTTTATCTGAGGGGACGCCTGATTCCTCTTTATGAACTGCAATATTTGTTGATCAATTGGATTTGGCGAAACTACTACTTTGTGAGTAAAACCTTTAGATGAAAATTGACTCTTCCACCATTTAGTTAGCACAACAAAGTTATCTGCAATTGAATATAAAAACGACAAATAACACCTACCAACAACATTATTAAGGTAAGAGTGTGTTTTTCTAGAGTGAAAGTGAATAACTATTTTAGCACCTTGGGTTTTACACAATAATATAAGTAAAGTTTTCCTTAACATTGAAAACCATGGACCACAATGAAACCAACAAACATCTCCTTTCTTTACGCTAAGAGCAGATTTACAGGAAGAAATTAAATCTCTAATTTTATTTCCTTCAGAATGTGTCGTTGTCAATTCAAACTCTATATTGTTCGCACGTAGACTTTCTACATAACCGACTAGCGCTGTGCTAATACCACCTTTACCATTTTTTAATTCCGTACTAAAAATATGAATCATGTTCTCCCTCATCAATAATTAAACGGGAACACCGCTAGGTAAAAGATACATCAAAAAAATCGCAACCAGATTAATACCAAGCATACCAATAGTAGCGAAATGGAATAGAATATTATATTTTCTTCCTTTAACATAGTGGATTGTAAAAACAAGAAGGTAGATAACTAGAAGATAACTAAGCTCTACTATTCTGGCCGCTATAACAAACTGATTAGAAATAATCATTGATAGAGACAAGAAAACCATTATATTGGTTAAATTTAATGGTAACCTAAAAGATTTTCTCTTTTCTTTCTGAGCTAGCAAACTAGTATTAGCATTAATAAAAAATACTAATAGATATAGCATTAAACATCTTCCTATCATCAATAGATACTTTAACATTTCCGTACTATTTGCAAAACTTTCTTTCCCTTCTCTTGTCAATATCGCATGAATAGACACTAATATGGGTTGGGAAAAACCAGCCTTTTCTACAACAAGCGTTAGTAACAGTATTGATAACGGAAACGCTCCAAGAGTAACTATTAGAATCAGTTTGTTAGTTATTCTGAAAAATCTTCCAACACTATATAAAAAGTATAATACTGGAAAGATTAAAACAGTTTTATGAAAATAAAATGAAACAATAAATAATACTAAAGCCGCAACGTAAGATCTCTTTGAGAAAAACATTATTGCTGAAAAAGAAACTAAAATTGCGACAGACGATCTTATCGATTCATAGGGACCGGGTAAAAAAGCAATTAAAAAATACGCAGAAAAGAACAACGTTAATGGTAGACCAGTCAAAAAACCTGCAAAGACTAACGCTACTATAGAGACTAAGATATAAAGAAATAGTACCCCACGAAACCCAAAACCAAAGTAGTCAGACATGTGAGAAAAGATATGAAAGGTTGCTTCATAGTGTTTATTTAGAACACCAACGCGATGTTCAAAAGAACTTATCGAGAAATCTAACCCTACAATCTCATTGTAAATCGTGTAATAGTTATTTAAATCATAACCAAACTGCCTTAGTGTAACCAAGATTAAGATAGGTATAAAAAACAAAAATATTAGAGATTTAAATTCGTGTTTGTATGCTGTATTTATATACGAATATATAAAAAACAGTGATAATATAGAAAGCTCGAAAAGCATTGTTAGTCTTCCAATCGCAACATTATCTTTCTATAGCTTTTTTCTATGGATACATCATTGTATATTTCTTTAATTTCAGCAAGTACGTCAAAATATTCATCATAAGAAAACTCTGATATATCACCGTAGAAAAGTGGATAATCCTCACTTAAAAGTTCAATTATCGGCTCATGTTTAAGGGTAATTATTGGTAACTTCCAAGAAATATAATCCAATATTTTAATTGGATATGTAATAGCATCATAATTATTAATAGGTCTAGAATGTACAGCTGCTATTATATCACCTTGACGCAATCTTTCTATCACACCATCTCGATTCAAACTTAGTATTTCAATATTATCTTTTACATTCGGGTACATCGAATGCTCGAAGACTATTTTCTCATCTCGTGTAACTAAAAGGAGCTTTAGACCCTTATCTAGATTATAAGCGAAATCTATTAATTCATTCACACCAGAATATCGATACTGCAAACCTCCAACGTGAATAATATATTTCGTCCTTTCATCATTTACTTTAGGGAAAGAAAAAGATTTATATTCATCCTCTACAATACCGGGAGGAAGTGCCCCTATATCTTTTTTTACATTATAGTAAGTACAGTAAACATCTCCCATACCTAAGGTTGGAAAATATAATGTCTTAGAAAGAGATATATAGAATTTATTTGTTAGATCAAGCAGAATCTTAGTAATCTTTTTTCTAAACGAGCTATATTCGCCAGGAAAAAGGATTGTGTAGCAATCTCGGATATATACGTGAATATCACAAGCCTTGATATACTTAAGAAAAATCAAACAAAATAGGTCTACAACATTAAGCCTGTTTGTAGAAGACTCAACATAAATTAGACTCTTAGACTCAACTTTCAATGAATCGGAAAGTTTACTTCGACCCGAGCCAGAAATGACACTTCCGAAGAATTTAGATTGAATAATATTACTTACACGAACAGCTGGACCACTGTTTTTTTTCTCTATACTAGGAACGACATATAATACTTTATTTTTCATATATAAATTTTGCAATTGACAACAATGATATAACTTGGTTTCTTTCTAAGCTAGTACCATTATCAAATAGATTTGATACTTCCGACTTAAGTTTATGATGAACTTCTAGAAATAAAATGTTATTTTCAAAATACTGCTGATAGAAATCTCTCAACTCTTCATTATTTTTTAACCAGAAGTCTATCGGGTTCATATTACTTCTTGTGTTCAGGCTTGGAAAAATATTTACCTTTTTTAACAACTTTTTAATCACGTACTTTAAAGGCAAAGAACGACCTTTAACTGAGATATATTGCGTATTGATTTTACTCCCAGTCTTCTCCCAAACATAATCACCAGATTGAGGGTATTTCTTTTGTAACCATTTTCGATAGATATAATGATCGAATCTCATATCTAAAGGAATCGATAAACAAAAGTTTAACAGGTCAACATCATAAAAAGGAGAGTATGTCTCCGTCTCTTGTTGAGCTAGAACCAAACCTTGATTTATGCCAGAGAATCCTCGTGTATTCAGTTTAAACATTTCTTCGTTAGGATATTCATAACGAGGTTGGTTTAAGTCAATGTTATTGGCAAGCACTCTCGAATACGCACCTGAAAGCCTATCAAAATCGACAACGTGTGTGGATTTTGATGAATAAGTACCAATGACCACATCACCTAATTGACCCGAATGAATCATACCAAAGCGCTCTTGGTCAATTAAATCCAAACAACTTTTCCCGTGAGAAAGTCCAAAGTATAGAGCGTTACCGCCAGTAATCTTTGTAATTTCATCCACGTTGTTTAAAAAGAGGCCGTTATCTAAGGATTTAAATATCCATTCATGTTTTAAATCACGAGCGATCTCTTTAGGAATAGTCTCATCTAAATAATCGGACTCAGAGAAAGTATAATTGACTATGTTCTTGCCAAAGCCCATTTGATTAGCAACCCAAGTCGTCATCCTTGAATCTAACCCGCCACTGAGTGCAACCAAATGTTTATAATTGTGCTCACGATCCTTACTAAATGCACGATGGATAGCCTGTCTGAAAAGTTCATCAAGTCTATCTATGATTTTCTCCTCATTTAGTGAGGTTATATGCTTATTATCCGGTTTGTAGAATTGCTCTATTGATAACTCGTTTGGTGTAATCTTAACAAAACGACCCGGTTCAATTCGATTAATAGTCTTGACTAAAGTTTTTCCGCCGAAGACAAAACCGTAAGTTAATAAATCGTAGGCAGAATCCTCTTCTAAGTCGATTGTACACCCTAGTTCTTTTAAGTTCGCAAGTACGTCTACAAAGCAACTTCCCGCAATAAAGCCCTTTTCTGTTTTAGTGTAATAAATCGGCTTAGAACCGATGTGATCAGAGAAAACTATCGTCTTATCATTTTCTTTACTTAAAATTACACCTTGAAAAGACCCCCTAAATAAGCTAAAAAAATCATCTCCAAAATCTTTATAAAGATTTATTACAACATTTTCCCAAGAGAGGGCATCATCATATCGTTCGGATAGTTCACTTTTGTTTAAAACAACACCGTCTATAAATAACAACATTGTTTCATTATCAATTAAGACAGCATCTTTATAGAATTTGCTTTTCCTATCTTTTGATATTTGAATATCATTATCTATGTTCGAAGCAAGACAATGATTAAAATCATAGTGTTTAATCTTTTCATTTATAGAGAATAAAAAGTTCGACATGTCATTTACCACGTTTAATTAATTTACTTCGTACATCCGGATAGAATGAAATATAAAATACAAATAATAACAACAACAATAATGCTGATTTAACTATCACTAAGTAATAAACTTCAATATCCATATTTCCGAAAGAGAAATACAACAAAAGAACCAAACCGACATTAACTGCAAGTGCAGAAATGAGTGGCGAAACATATTTACTAAAACGGATCCCTGATAGCGGTAAGATAACAAATCTCCATATAGGAAGAATTGAAATTAGCTTTATAAAAATTATCGTTATAACAACTAAGATTAAGCTATAATGAGAAGAAATATACAATGAAGGCAATAATATCAAACTCATTAATAAATTCATGTAAAAGCCTAAATCAGCTCTACCTTTAGCTAATTGTAACGAACCAACTGGGTTACCAAAGACATTTAGTGCATTTACTACACACAGTCCAACAAGCAAAGACTTATGCTCCCCCCATCCGGGACCAAGATATATCTCTAGTATTTCATAAGAAGACAGAGCCAAAATTGAGTAAACAGGAATTATTGATATTGTGACCAATCTTATAACTTTTATGAATATATCAGAGAGTTGACGTTTATCATCTTGAAATTTGGCTAAAACAGGAAACGAGACTCTATTGATTACCGGATTTAGTATTTGAAATGGTTTTTGACAGAGTTGTTTTACAACACTATATACACCTAGGACTTCAGCTCCAAGTAACTTACCGATGATAATGGTATCAAACTGGGAAGAAAAATAGTTAATACTTCTTTCTCCCAACTGAAACATCCCAAAAGAAAGAAAATCTCTAACTTCATGAAAAGAAAACTTTATCTCAGGCTTAAATAATGCTCTTTCTTTAAAGAAGATAATAACATTTTGTAATAAAACCTTAAGGATTGCACCATAAACTATACTATAGATATCGTAATTAAGAAGAACCAAAACTATCGTAAGAATAAATGATGATACAGTAGAGAATATTTCTATTTTAGCTAGCGTGTTGAAACGTAATTCTTTTTGTAGAATAGCTCTATGCAAGTTTCCGACTGAAGATATAAAAAACGTTATTGCAAGTATGCCTAGTATGTTTGATAGAGCAGGTTCATTAAAAAACAAACTTATTATGTTTGAAGAGAAATAAACCAATAACGTTAAGAAAACACCAAATATAATGTTTAATGTAAATAAACAAGAAAACTGCTCTTTTGTAACTTCTCTTTTATGTATAACTGCATTAGAAATTCCCATATCCATGAATAGATTGCAAAACCCAATCACAACCGTTGATATGGCTATTAACCCCAACCCTTGTGGTTCTATGTAGCGAGCCAAAATTGCAAGCTGAACTATTTGACACAAAGCTACAGTAATTGATGACAGTGAGGTCCATTTGACCCCACGAATAGCCTTATCCTTTATATTCATTTAGCAAAAAATTCTTGAACGAGTTTAATAACCTTGTTTTGCTCATTTTCAGATAAATCCAAATACAATGGTAACCTCAATAAACGTTCACTCTCTATAGTAGTAAACTGATCTATACCTTGAAATTCACCACAGTTTTTACCGGCAGGAGAAGAATGGAGAGGTATATAGTGAAATGCAGCTTGCACACCATGAATTTTAAGAAAGTCTATTAGCGAATCTCTCGTCTGTAGGTCTTGCGTTTTTAAGTAATACATATGTGCATTATGAACTGCACCTTGAGGGATAGAAGGGCGTTCCACTTCTTTCAAATGCTCAAAACTGTTATGGTAAACGTCCCACAACTTTAAACGAGTTGAATTTATTGATTCTGCACTTTCTAACTGTGCATATAGGTAAGCTGCTTGTAGTTCACTTGGTAAAAAGCTACTCCCAACATCTACCCATGTGTATTTATCAACAACCCCTTTAAAGAATAGGCTACGATTTGTCCCTTTTTCTCTGATTATCTCGGCGCGTTCAAAAAAGTTTCGGTCGTTGACAATCAGTAGACCGCCTTCACCTCCACTGGTATAGTTTTTAGTTTCATGAAAACTAAAAGCACCGAAATGACCAATTGTACCAAGAGGTTTACCTTTGTAGTTGGACATAACGCCTTGTGCTGCATCTTCTATAACAAATAGATTATGTCGTTCAGCAATAGCCATTATTGTATCCATTTCACACGCAACTCCTGCGTAGTGAACAGGAACAATAGCTTTAGTTTTATCGGTAATAGCACCTTCAATCAATGATTCATCGATATTCATCGTATCAGGTTTTATATCAACGAAGACAATCTTTGCACCTCGAAGCACAAATGCATTCGCTGTACTCACAAATGTGTAACTTGGCATTATAACTTCGTCGCCAGGTTGTATATCTATTAGGATCGCCGCCATTTCTAAAGCTTGAGTGCAGTTATTAACTAACAACGTTCTCGAGCTAACAAATCGCTTGTCAAACCAAGATGTACATTTTTTTGTGAACTCTCCATCGCCACAAAGTTTTTTATTAAGCATAGCTTGCTCGAGATAGGTAAACTCCGTGCCAAGAACTGGTGGGCGATTGAAAGGAATCATTTTAATATCATCCATTTTTTCTTATAAACTCTAATGCGTTGGGTCCGCAGTTAAAAATAAGGTCAAGTACAGAAAGATGGTGATCAAATTCACCAAAACTTTGAGGGTATTCCGGATAAGAATAATCAATATAATCCAATTTTATATTAGCGTCCTCAAACTCTTTTTCTACTATATAATCTCTAGCAGCAGGTCCGGAAAGGTAATAATCTCCTTCTAACTGCTTACAGATATTAATCAGCCTCATCCCTTTTAGACCTTCATTACGGAGATCTGATGATTTTACAAAGTTAGCGTTAATCCCAAGAGCTTCAGATAATAAAATAGTTGTATTTATATTGAATTCAGACAAATTATCACTATCAATTTCATTATAAATTTTCTCGATTAGATAACTGTATTCATCAAAATAAGGAGCCTTCTTATATGATTGAGTAATTGTTTGATAGTGTTTTTTCTTCCAGTTTTTAGAGTTATCGATTTTTATATCATTAATCTTAGTTCCTAATGGCGCCTTTTTTACTGGAATTGTAAGCCAGACACTACCATTAGCAGTTTTAACCTTATTTCTGGTTCTCCAATCTTGCTTTGTATAATCAACGTCATCATAAAATACGAAAGTATTGACTCTGTCGATGAGATCGAATACACCTTTCCAAGGAATATAATTTGGCTGAAGGATTGCAACTTTATTTTTATACACTGAGATTACCTTAATCTATTACGATCCCATCCTCTTCATGATAGCTAATCACTTGAGCTGGAATGCCTATCAGTTTTTCATATTTTTTTGAGTTATTTTGAACTAAGGACTTAGCTCCTACTAACGTTTCATCTTCAATAATTAAATCTTGTAATAACGTAGAGCTAAAACCAAAAAAACAATTAGATTTAATCTCCGTTCTCCCCCCTACAATAACACCTGACGCTATAAAGTTATGATCACCAACTATGGAATCATGGCATAGTGTGGCTCTACTCCAAATGATGTTATTAGATCCGATATGACAATGTTGCTCTAATATAACGCTGTTCAGTATTAAATTGTTATCGCCAAGGAGCACACTTCGTGAAACATCAGAATTTTCAGAAATGTAGTTAATTAACTGGTACTGCTTTTCTTTTGCTTTTTTATACATGATTACTCTATTTCTCATTTTAGAGTAACCTACCGCGACAAACATTTTATACGTTTCAGGAGGGAAATGAGCTTGAATATCCTCGAAAGCATACACTTTTTTATTACAGAACTCATTTTCTTTAATGAATGAGTGATCAGCAGTGAAAGCAATAACCTCATAAAGCCCACTACCTTCAAATTCCTCTAAACAAAATTTTGCAAAATCACCGAGACCGTAGATAATAACTTTAATCTTAGCCATTAAATATTTCTTCCAATTGAGAATTTAAATTAGTAATCGAAAAGTTCCTCACCGCTTTATCTTTATTTTCTTTCGCTTCTTCATCACTAAGTTTTGATATTTCCATGTCTTCTATGGAATAGATATTAAAACCAATGCTTTTTAACGTTTTATAATGAGTGGTCTTATTCTTTAAATAGACTTTCTTACCCATTTCTAGCAAAACAATTATGTTACCGAAAGCCTGCTGCCGGTCATGTGCAAAAATTGCCACATCTACTTTTGCTAAAACCTCTTCATACTCAACCTTAGACAAAAATGTTGTTAAAGGATGAAATTTATCCCCAAAAGCTGCTTTTCCAGCATTGATAACTGACTGTGCATATGTTGTATCACCATATGAAAGAGGACAAATAACTTCTACTTCTCTATTTTTTATAAAGCTAATTTTTTCAATCATTTCTAAATGATTGTTATTTTTACACGCTGAATTCCCCAAGAGGATAGTCAATTTATCGCAATACGCTTTAGATTTAATGTCAGTTTTTTTCACCACATTCGAAGGATAGAAGAATGAGCTGTAATGCTTTAGCTTACAATTGAACGTTTTTTCAACAAGTAACTTGTCGCCCCCTATTTGAGTTATACACCCATTTAGATTGGACACCGCTATTGAGAAAACCTTGTTATTAATGCTATTAGAACTTTTATCTATCTGTTGATATAAGTCTCCTCCCCAAACGACCCATATTTTTTCAAGACTTTCTTTCTTTAATAAAAATAAAAGCTGGATATACTGGACTTTAAAGAGACTATGGAAAATAACTTTGTCAAAGTTATTAATAATTTTTATAAGTTTTATAATCAAGAAAAGCCTATTGCTTAGTTTCTGCTCTCTTTCCTCAACATAAGTGACATTTGAGAATTCACCTATATCGAAACCATTCCCTTGCTTCATGACCACAAAATGGTGCTGTTCATTTGGAAAATTGCTCCGAACAAGCTCAATAAAAGCGGGAAGAAACTTTTCTTCATGACATAGGTGAATAATTTTCTTCATATCTTAACTAATAATATCTAATAAATAACGGCCATAACCATTTTTCTTCATGGATGTGGCAATTTCGCGAACTTCATTTTCACTCAGCCATCCGTTATAAAAAGCAATCTCTTCCAAACATGCTATTTTATAACCTTGTCTTTTTTCTACTGTTTCCACAAAATGAGAAGCTTCTAATAAACTATCGTGTGTACCAGTGTCTAACCAAGCAAATCCTCGCCCTAGCAACTCAACCTGTAGTTCATTGTTTTCTAGATACTTCTGATTAATAGACGTAATTTCTAGTTCACCTCTCTCCGATGGCTGAATTGATTTTGCAAACTCTATAACCCTGTTGTCATAAAAATATAATCCAGTCACTGCATAGTTTGACTTAGGGTTCTTTGGTTTTTCTTCTATTGATTTAGCATTAAAGTCTTCATCAAACTCAACAACACCAAAACGTTCAGGGTCTTTAACTTGGTACCCAAAAACAGTCGCTCCCATCTTTTTATTGACAGAGTCTTTTAGTTTTTTTGAAAAACCTGGGCCGTAAAAGATGTTATCACCTAAGACAAGGCAAACCGAGTCTTTACCTATAAAATCTTCCCCAATAATAAATGCTTGGGCTAAACCGTCAGGACTTGGCTGTACTGCATAACTAAGATTAATTCCAAATGCAGAGCCATTACCAAGTAGGCGTTCAAAGTTTGGTAAGTCTTCAGGTGTAGTTATCACCAAAATATCTTTGATACCAGCGAGCATTAAAACTGATAATGGATAATATATCATCGGTTTGTCATACACTGGAATCAACTGCTTAGAAATACCTTTCGTAATTGGGTAAAGACGTGTGCCAGAACCTCCAGCTAAGATTATTCCTTTCATTGTTTTCCTACACCTAAACGTTCTAGATTATAAGAACCATCTAAAACACGTTGCCACCAGTTTGTATTTTCTAAGTACCACTCAACAGTTTTCTTAATCCCACTCTCAAATGATTCATTTGGTGTCCAACCTAACTCTTTCTCAATTTTACTCGCATCAATTGCATACCTCTGGTCATGCCCAGGACGATCGGCAACGAATGTAATGAGATCTTCATAATTTTTGATATTTTGGAGTTTATTTGGTTTTAATTTGTCGAGTATTCGACAAATCGTCGTCACTACTTCAAGATTCGTTTTCTCGTTGTGTCCACCGATATTGTATGTTTCTCCAAGAACCCCTTTTGTTGCCACAAGATACAAAGCACGTGCATGATCCTCTACAAACAGCCAGTCTCTTATTTGTTGACCATCGCCATAAATAGGTAGAGCTTTTCCTTCCAGTGCATTTAATATAACTAAAGGTATAAGCTTTTCAGGAAAGTGATATGGCCCATAGTTATTGGAACAGTTTGTAACGACTGTAGGAAATTGATAAGTTCGAGCCCATGCTCTTACTAGATGGTCACTCGAAGCCTTTGAAGCAGAATAAGGGCTACTTGGAGAATAAGAAGTCGTTTCTGTGAATAAATCGGAAGTACCTTCTAAATCCCCATAAACTTCGTCAGTTGATATATGATGGAAACGAAAAATTTTTTTTCTCTCTTCATCAAGCTGTTCCCAATAATTTCTACTCACTTCCAACATGGTATAGGTACCAATGATATTCGTCTCTATGAACGCGGATGGACCATCAATGGAACGATCTACATGGGACTCTGCAGCAAGATGCATTACTAAATCAGGGTTATGTTGCTTGAAAACCCTTTCTAGCTCTTCTCTGTCACAAATATCGACTCTTTCAAATGAATAGCGATCGCTACTTGAGACTTCCGTTAGCGACTCTAAATTGCCTGCGTATGTCAGTTTATCAATATTAACAACGCTATCATTAGTATTAGTAATTATATGCCTAATTACAGCGGAACCGATAAAACCGGCTCCACCTGTCACAAGAATTCGCATTACCAGATACCCTTAGTATCAATTAAAAAGTCTGAACTAATAGATTGTTCTTTAAATTCTGTGTGATCAACGAGCATTATATGAATATCAGCAGTCGACTTTGCAAAGTCAAAACTCTGAAGTTCAACGTGCTCCAATGAACTTGGTAACTGGTGAATATTAGGTTCAACAGCAATTACGTTCCCAGTGTGAAAAGAAGCTATTTCTTTTACGATCTGCATTGCAGGGCTTTCACGTAAATCATCGATATCAGGTTTAAAGGCTAAACCATAACATGCAATTGTAATCTCTTTGGCTGTTTTATCAGCATTCTCTTGCAAGAAATCCGCAATTGCCATTTTTGTTTTATTGACAACCCAACTAGGCTTGCTGTCATTCACTTTACGTGCAGTATGAATAATCTGAGCTTCTTCCGGCGTTTTTGAAACGATAAACCAAGGGTCTACGGCGATACAATGTCCACCAACACCCGGACCAGGTTGAAGGATGTTCACGCGTGGATGACGGTTTGCTAGTGCAATTAGCTCCCAGACATTAATTTCTAACTTGTCACAAATAACAGAAAGCTCATTTGCAAATGCAATCTGAACGTCACGAGAGCTGTTTTCAGTCAACTTTGCCATTTCAGCAGTGCGCGCATTAGTAATAACACATTCGCCTTGAACAAATGTTTGGTACAACTCAACTGATCGTTGCGAACATTTAGGTGTAAGGCCGCCAATTACACGATCATTTTCAACCAGTTCTCGAACGACATGACCTGGCAACACACGCTCCGGGCAATGTGCAATGTTAATGTCCGCGTTTTCGCCATGAGTTTGAGGGAAAGTAAGGTCTGAACGTGCCTGAGCTAGCCAATCTGCCATCTGCTCAGTAGCTCCTACTGGTGAAGTCGATTCTAGGATAACTAGATCTCCCTTCTTTAAGACAGGAGCAATTGCTTTACTCGCAGCTTCAATGTAAGAAAGGTCAGGAGCTGGGACTTCACCTACTTTGCAAGGTAAGAAGGGGGTTGGAACAGCTATAAGAAAAGCATCAGCCGCTTCTGGAGTTATCACCGCTTTTAGGTAACCTTCTTTAACTGCGGCATTTACGATCATATCAAGCTCAGGCTCAACGATATGGATTTTACCTTGATTGATAGTGTCAACAGCATGTTGGTTAACATCAACACCAATAACTTTTTTTTTGCGTGATGCGAACATTGCTGCTGTTGGCAAACCAATGTAGCCCAAACCTACAACTGATACTGTTTCAAAAGACATATATACTTCTCGTTAAATTAAATTATTTTGCTAGAACATCTAGAATTCGTTGACATGCTTTTCCATCCCCATAAGGGTTATGTGCAAAGCTCATTTCTTTGTATGCTTGTTCATCCTGAAGCAGCGTCGTTAAACCAACAACGATTCGGTCTATGTCAGTACCAACCAACTTAACGGTGCCAGCTTCTATAGCTTCTGGGCGCTCTGTAGTGTCTCTCATTACTAATACCGGTTTACCTAGAGAAGGCGCTTCTTCTTGAATGCCACCCGAATCAGTAAGTATGATGTGCGCTCTATTCATTAAGTAGATAAACGGTAAGTATTGTTGAGGCTCGATCAAATGCACATTGTTGATGCCCGCAAGAATTCGATTAACGGGCTCTCGTACATTCGGATTCAAATGCATAGGATAAACAATTTGAACTTCTGGATGTTTTTGCGCTGTCAAAGCTAGAGCCTCGCAAATACGCTCAAAGCCGCCACCAAAACTCTCTCTTCTGTGACCTGTAACGAGTACTAACTTTTTATCTTCACAAAGGAATGGGAATTGCTCCGATAACTGCTGATGAAGAGACTTATCATGATCAATTTTATCTTTAATCATCAATAGTGCATCGATAACCGTGTTCCCCGTCACAGAGATATTCTTTTTATCGAAATTCTCTTGTAACAAGTTATTTTGGGATGTTTCTGTTGGCGCAAAGTGATATTGCGTTAATGCTCCCGTCAACTTTCTATTTGCTTCCTCAGGCCAAGGAGAGTAGATGTTGCCTGTCCTTAAACCTGCTTCTACATGACCAACTGAAATTTGTTCGTAATATGCAGCAAGGCTAGCTGCAAATGTAGTTGCAGTATCACCATGGACTAAAACAACATCAGGTTTAAACTCATGTAATACTGGTTTTAATTCCAATAAGATCCGTGCAGTCACGTCATTAAGTGACTGACCTACTCTCATTAAGTTAAGGTCATAATCTGGTTTTATCTCAAATAGCTCAAGGACTTGGTCCAGCATCTCTCGATGTTGGGCTGTCACACAGCACTTTGCTTCAAATCGTTCGTCGGAAGCTAAAGCATGAACTAGAGGCGCCATCTTTATTGCTTCTGGTCGAGTACCAAATACCGTAAGAACCTTTTTTTTCATGGTCAAGATCAATAATCCCTAAGTTATAAAATTCAATGAGCTTAAGACTCAATCGACTTATTCTTCTTAAAAAATGACAACCTTATTAATACAATAGCCACACCAAGCATTCCTCCCAGTAAAGTACCTAAAACACACATAATTGCTCTTTTAGGTCCAGATTTAAGCTCTGGCGCGACAGCAGGATCAACAACTTTAAAGACAAACTCGTCTTGTGCCTGAGCAAGCATTAAACTTTTAGTCTGTTCTTCAATTAAGCTATAGAAGGTTGTCTGCATTTCTGAAATAGAAGTTTTCTCTAACTGAGCATGTAAATAATTAAGATTATTTGTCGCATCAGATATCGCTCTATCTCTCATGACGTCATTAATGTCTTCTATCAACCAGTCTACCCATTGCTTAGCAATAAAAGGAGAAAAGTGGCTTACTGATAAGTTGTAAAGCCCAGTATCTTCATTTAGTGAAACGCTTAGTACCCTTTTAATGAACACTTCATATGCTTCTTGGGCAGTAGGCTCAGCTCCTCGCATTCCGTCCGCTGGTCGCAGCCATGTTTGCGATTGGATGTCATAAACTTCAGGATCGATAACAAGCTCATTATCTCCTAAGTTCCAGCCTGTACTCGCCATTAAAGGAACGAGTAATCCATGCTTAGTAATGAACATATTTACGAAATTTCGGGACTGTATAACTTGAACAGCCAAACCACTTTGACTAGATTCACCAGCACCTAAATTTACCCCTGCTAAAGCCGCAATACTTCCCAATTGTCCGGAAACATTGCCAAACCCAGATGCGGAACTCATCTCGGATGGAGCCAATAGGGCATCTGCTCTGTATATGTTTGGTAAAGATAAGGAGTAAGCAACTGAGGCTATCGCAAAAATAACTAAAAAGCCGATAATAGTCACTTTGCCTTTCCACAGTACCGACAATAACTCTTTCAGTGAAACTTCATCATTATTGAAGTTAACCTGCGGTTCTTGCATAGACATAAAAATCACCTTAAGACCAATTAAAAGAGCACAAATTATCTAAGTGCATTAATCGCAACACCCGTTTGGTAAAGGATCTGTGTAGCAGCAGTCCAGGTGCTTAATGCATCACGGTAGTCTGTATCAATTGGGACTACGATCGTATCACCAGCTTTTAGTTCTTCTGTGTTATTTCCAAACCAATAACCAGAGGATGGTTTGTAAACTGAACCATCAGCTCGTACTACAAAGATACGGTCTTCGTCCGCTTGCTTCTTGGCACCACCGGCTTTGTTAAGATAGTCATCGACATCAAGTTTGTTGTCCAACAAGTAAGTAATTGGAACCTGAACTTCACCCATAATTGAGACTGTGTTGCGGAAGGTCGGCACAAAGAGGAAGTCTCCATCTTCTAGCATAAAGTCTGCTGAACGCTCACCTTTTAAGATACGGTTTAACTGTACCACCATACGGCCAAGTGCTTTGCTGCGACTTGCTTCCTCTACAAACGCTAACGTTTTCTCTGGGTCTGAAATTACAGAACCTATATTACTATCTGCTCGAAACGTCTTCTTCGCTGTTTCTTTTCGCATATCTGCGGCGTATTGATTTAAGAGCTTCTGCTCTTGTAAGCGTAATGCTTCACGCGTAAATATTGCTCCTTGAGGGTGAGCAAATTCGGTTAGGCCGCCCGCTCGGTCCAATAACTCACTTAAGGTTTCACCTTGGCGCACGGTATAGGTTCCAGGGAAGCGAACTTCACCTTGTAAAGTGACTGTGCTTTGTAGCTTCACATTTGGCTTTTCGAGGATGTTCAAACGATCTCGGCCTACGATAATTGCATCGTCTGAAGCACTGCCTTGTATTGCTTTACGTAAATCAATGCGTTCAACATCAATATACGCACGCTCATCCGCACTATTAATCGCGGTTCGCGCTAGTTCTGCATTAATTGTGAATGCGTTGTAAGTCAAACCACCAGCAGCTTCAATAAGCGTTGATACCGTCATTCTTGGAGTGATCGGGTAGCGTCCTGGGTGCTTCACTTCACCAAAGACTTCAGCAATTTGAGGGGCTAGTCCCAAACGAGACTGTTGCTGAAGTTGTAACAACACTGGGGCAAGTAAAGTGCGACGAGTATTTTGCTTCAGCTTTTCAAAATCTTCCTCTGTAATCTCTTTACCACGGAAAATGATTTTAGCAGGTTTCGCCTGCTCTGTGGCGTTCTGGTTGTTCAGCATACCGTTTTCTGAATGCGAAACGGCAACAGAAGAGCTCATCACTTCTTGCTCTTTCTGTTGTTCCAGCTCAGCTTGCTCTTGCGCTTGCTCCAATGTTTTTGCTTTTGAAACAGCCTCTTGTGTTGCCAATGTATCCAAATCTTCGTTATTAAAGCGGTTGAAAACCAATATACGATCTCGTGAGTGTAACTTAAGGTTGTCTTGGCTACCTGGTGATAGAATCGCGTTGGCTAAGCTTAGTTGGAACACCTCAATATCACGCTGTGGATTAATCTCTCTTACCACAACCGCATAGTTAACATCAGCTGTAGAATTAAAAGCTGAGTCAACAGATTTGAAAAGATCGGCAACACGAAGGCCATTGCGCCATTCCACATAGCCAGGATGACGAACATCTCCCTCTATCTGCACGTAACGAGTAAGCTCTTCGCTTTTTTTCAAGATCTTGATGGCGTCTCCATTTTTAACTTTACTCTGTCGATCTTGCGTTTTATTGAAATCAAGCGTCAAAGCCTCACGAGCGCCATGTGAAGCGTAGCGTTTTATCTCCAACTGCTCGGCATGAGCATTCGCAGTAAAACCACCAGCCATCTGAATAAGTTGCTGGTAAGTTTCACCTGCCTTGACTTCATAAATTGCCGGACGGTTGATCTCGCCTTCGATAGACACTGTATCGTTAACAGAACCAATTAAAACAACATCATCCGGTAGTAAGCGCACATCATTACTTGCATCACCTTTTAATAACAGGTCATACATATCCAACTTACGAATGATTTTACCATCACGCTTTAGCTGGATATCTCTCAGCGCCCCACTTTCACCAAAACCGCCGCTGTAATAAATAGCTTGTGAAATTGTCGTTAATGCGCTAACCGTGTAGGCACCTGGCTTATATGCATCACCCATTACAAACACTTGCATTGTGCGCAATTCACCCAATGAAATATCACTGCGCACACCAATCATTTGTTCTTTTACACGTTGTGTAAGAGAGTCTCGAACATCAGAAAAGTGCATGCCAGCAACATTTACCGGCCCAAGTGAGGGGAAGTTGATTGTGCCTGCGCGATTTACACGTAAGCGATGTGTCTCGTTCTCCTTACCAAACAACTGCACAATGATTTCATCACCAGCCCCCACAGTGTAATTTGCCGGTACAGGAACATCACTGATCGGAGCAAACGTGCTTGGAGAACCAGCAAAAAGATCTAAACCAAAGCGTTTAAGCTCTTCCTTCTCGTCTTTTTTGAGCCATTGTTCCTCTATATTGGAAGATACAGCACCACTAGATTCAGCCCTAGGTTTGATTACTTGCGGGTTTTCGTAAGGAGACTTGTTTGAAGATGAACTAGAAGGAATGGAGAAACCATATTTACTCGCCAAGGCCTGTTGTTGGTCGGCGGGTAGATTTTGAAACATTTTTATTTGTTCTGGAGTGGGTGTTTGTGCCATCGAATAAGACGCAAACGTACTTGCCAATATAAAAGCGGCAATAGAGAAATATCCTTTAAACATGGTATGTCACTATAATAATTGAATAAAAGACCCTAGCCCCAAGTTTGAGCTCTAGGTATTTAAATTAGAATCGGTGCTGAAAACCCAGTGTAATCGAGTTAAGGCGAACTTGGTCTTCAGAGACGTTATCAACGAACTCAAATATCACCGCGCTTTGGTTGTTTAAAGCGTAGTGCATACCTAACCCAAAACTAAATCCTTGTTCTTTGTGAGAACCTACATTTTGTAGATCGAGCTGAACGCTTGAATACCCAGCTAAACCATAAAGTGCAACTCGCTCTGAAACTGGCATATTCAACTTAACAAAGCCGCTCAAAACGCTATCAACGGCAAGACCGCTGTCACGTTGAACTGATGTCCCATAACGCCCTTCTAAGCCAATATAGTCATTAAAGAAATAACCAGCTTGCGCACTAAGAAGAAAAGGACTCCCCTCTTTTACGGACTCAGAAGACGAGCTTTTCAGTTCTGCATTTGAGTAGCTCACTAACGCACCAGCATAAAAATCGGCTGACGCTGAAAAAGAACTCAGGCTTAAGCCCAGTGCACTAAGTATTCCTAAACAATGCTGCTTTCTTATCACGTAAAAAGTTCCTAGTACTGGTAATAATATGGACTGCCAAAGCAAAGTTAAGCGTGCTATGCAGGCCATTAAATACTGAAGAGTTGGTACGCTACCGCCCTGAGGCGTTGAGCGTAAGCCACTGTATCGCTTTCTATATGGTGTAAGTAAAAACGACCTATTGACTCCAAACCTCTAGTCCTGGAGGAAATAGGCCGACAAATTATGCACTCTTGATAGTTTATCAGCAAGCAAGGGAGCAAGATAACCGCACAATGTCACGCTGGTGTTAGAAATGAGATCGTAAGCCATAGCAAAATAAGAAACTATTTACATGCTAAGGCTTTTTTATCTAGAATATAATTTGGAGCATTTTTTATGCTACCAAACATCGATGTTTTTATACCGGATATACAAGGATTAATAATGAAGAATACAGCTCTAGCTATTCTTATGGCTCTAAGCGCATCAACTGCATTTGCAGCAGAAGAAGCAGGTTCAGCAGGCGCAGCTTCTGCATCTGCAACAGGCACAACAGCTGTAGCAGTAGGTGCGGCAGCAGCAGTAACTGTAGTAGCAGTTGCAGCGTCAGATAGCGATTCAACATCTACTTCAACATCTACTTCTACTTCTACTTCTACTTCTACTAACTAATTTCGTTTTGTAGACAGAAGATAATCGCCCTGAATGATTCAGGGCGATTTTATTTGCAAGAGGGATCAATGAACATCTTCAGAACGTCCAAATGGATACAACCACTCCTCACTCTTCCGCTACTAGGTTTGCTCTTTGGCTGCACACAGAAATTCAATGATGTTTCAGCAACCGTCCAAGAAGCTTACGGTAACTACATCGATGTAGAGATGACCCCAGAAGAAATAAATGCCGTTCCTTATGCCAGTGCCTATTTGAGACTTGGGAATCAAAAACAGGTCTTTGTTGTTTTAGCTTTTGCAGAGAAAAACCCTCTCAATGGAAAAACACAACTAAAATGGGTAAGTGCTGACAAAGCTATGATCGTTACGGAGAATGGGCATATCGTCAAAACGATAGGTCTACAGAATGGGGACTTAGCGGGTGTTTATGGTGATGTGCCAGATTTTTCTTCTGATTCAGCCTCTGTCAACTACGCACTTTCATACGACTGGGCGACACAATATCGTTATGGCTTTCCAGCAAGTGTGACTCGTTCTTACTCTGGTCAAGAAACGTTGACGACACCAATGTCTAGCGCGACGACCAATGTATATAAAGAAACTGTTGAGTTTAGTAGTCTTTCCCACAGTGTCGAGAATATTTATTGGGTTGATGAACTAGGTCAGGTTGTTAAAACCTTACAATATTTAGGACCTAATATGATTCCGGTTGAGTTGACCATTTTGAAGGGGTATCGCAAATCATGAGCAAGCGACTAATCACATTATTCTGTTTGGTCATGCCACTTTTGAGCTCATATAGTTTAGCTCAAACAGAAACCTCTACTACACAGCCATTAAATGTTGAGTTGCTGGACGTAGGCAAACAGCTACAATTCCAAAGTTCAGCTCGTTTAGAAAGTGTGTTAGAACTTGCTAAGGAGCAAAGCGCCTCTCTGCAATACTCTCTTGGTACGACTTTGTTTGACAAATCGGATCGTGCCGAGAAAACCTCTACCGCTTTAAAGAACTCGGTACTCAATCAAATGATTCAACACAATTTGGTTGCACACCCATTCTACAAATTCATTAAGAAGCAAAGCTTTGCTCCACGCTTACTGTCCGCGATCGATGTTGATAAAATTCGACTAAATAAATTCGACAACCCACTGTTGCGCGGCAATTACGTGCTCGCAAGCCCTCTACGCGAGGAGAAAGTGTATTACTTGGGAAACCTAAATAGCGTGTATTCCGTTAAGGACCAGGCAGGCATCCCTTTGCAGAGACAAATAGAGAGTTTGAAAAGTAACATTGGTACGTTATCAACACCGCCAGTGTTGATCTACCCAGATGGTCATGTAGTTAAACCGCATCACGGAGCTTGGTTAACAACACAATATTATTTACCACCTCTGACATTGGTATATGTCCCGTTTGGTGATCTTGAATACTCCGAAATGGACCAAGATATTGTCCGCCTACTCACTCAACTGATACCAAATTCCGCAAAGAGACCACAATGATGCCAATTAGAAAAAGCTTAACTCTTGCTTTAATGGGCCCAGCATTGGTTTGGGCTCAAGAGATGCCGTTTGAGGCTCCTCCTTTACGACCATCCCAAACAGACTTCGGTGGCGTTGGTTTAATGCAAATGCCAACAGGACGTATGGCTCCTGAAGGGGAATTCAACTTTTCTGTTACCGGTAGTGATGAGTACCTTTTTTACAACATCACTCTACAACTCATGCCTTGGCTAGAAACAACCATTCGTTATACTTCTGTTCGAGATTTACTTTATAGTAGTGACCCGAGTTTCTCCGATGATACTAACTATACTGATAAAGGCATTGACTTCAAAATTCGTTTACTGAACGAATCAGAATACCTTCCCGAACTTTCGCTTGGAGTGAGAGATTTTGCGGGCACTGGCTTGTTCGATGGAGAATACATAGCGGCAACCAAGCGATACTCCAATCGAAAGTTAGGTACCTTTGATCTTACCTTAGGTATGGGCTGGGGTTCGCTAGGCACTCGTGACAATATTTCTAATCCGGCTTGTAAGCTATCAGAGCGATTTTGTGAACGTCCTGCCGATTTTTTAGAAACGGGTGGGACAACCAACTTTGACCGTGTGTTCAAGGGAGCAGCAGCATTGTTTGGTGGTGTTGAATATCAGACATTACACGCCCCTCTTCGCTTTAAGCTTGAGTACGACAGTAACGATTACAGCGAAGAATTCCCTGTGGTGAGCGGTGGCGTAGACATGACTCCACATACACCATGGAACTTTGGTGTCCTCTACCGTCTAGGCATGGCCGATTTTCGTTTAAGTTACGAACGCGGAGACACGTTGGTCGCGGGCTTAACGCTAAACACTAATTTCAATGACATGCCATCATTCTGGCGAGACACACCAACACCAGAATTCGAAGATAGCCAGCCTGAAGAACTGTCTGATGTTGATTGGGAACATGTAACAGAAGATTTAGACAAAATTGCTGGTTACCGAAACACGCGTGTTTATGTTGATAACAATACAGTAACTGTCGTTGGTGAGCAGAAAAAATATCGTGACCGTACAGAGGCACACGAAAAAGCGGCAGCTGTACTCCATAATGAAATGCCTGACGATATTGATACCTATGCGATCAATGAACGTAGCCGAGGCTTAGTCGGCGAACAAACGATTATTTCCAAGGAGAAATATCGCGACTTTGCCCAAGTTAATTACATCAACCCCAAAATAGAAGACGCAACCGCAAAAGCTAGCAATAAGCCAAGTGGAGAATCTGTCTATGATGGTTTTGAACGTTTTGATTGGGGTTTTGCACCGAAGCTTGTTCAAACTCTCGGTAACGCAGAAGACTTCTACCTCTTTAGTGTAGGACTAAGCGGTAATGCCTCATACTGGCTGACGGACAACCTTGAAATTGGCGGCTCGTTATACTGGGATTGGTATAACAACTACGATAAGTTTAACTATGTCACTCCACCTGATGGTACTACCGTTCCTCGTGTTCGCACCATGTTCCGCGCTTACCAAAATGAACATGCTGTAACCATGTCAAACTTACAATTGACTTGGTTCCAAGAGTATTCCGATACGATGGATCAGCAATTCTACGCGGGCTATCTGGAGAGTATGTTTGCTGGAGTCGGTACCGAGTTTCTTTACCGTCCACAAGGAGCTAACTGGGCGATTGGCGCTGACGTCAACGTAATTTCTCAACGTGATCCACAAAGTTACTTCGGTGTTTACGATGAGAAATGGCAAAACGTGCCAGAATATGGACGTCCGTTCCAAGTTATTGATAAAGGCTTCACTGGTTTTGTATCTGGTTACTACTACCCTCAATGGGAATTCCTACAAGATTTGATGATCCAAGTCGATGTTGGTCAGTTCCTAGCTGGTGATGTTGGTACACAAATCAATGTTTCTAAGCAGTTCAAGAGTGGCGTAATTGCTGGTGCCTTTGCGTCATTTACAGACTTGTCTGCGGATGAATTTGGTGAAGGTAGCTTTACCAAAGGTTTCTACTTGTCGATTCCATTTGACATCATGACCGTTAAGCCAAGCAACAATCGTGCGAACTTTAGTTGGCAGCCTCTTACTCGTGACGGAGGACAGAAACTCGGACGTAAATACAGCTTGATTGAGTTGACCGACGAGCGAAATCCTTGGTATCAAAGGCCTAACCGTTCGGATGTGGAATAATAAAGTAATCAAGGGAGCTGCGGCTCCCTTTTTCATATCTAGATACTGAGTCATAGAAGACTCAAACCTATCTTCCTGCTTCCAATAGCGCTACTTTTCGTTTCTTGCTAGAATTCCTGAGAAAATTTTAATCTATGGTGGAAGTTCTATGATCATCGTAACTGGTGGCGCTGGCATGATCGGCAGCAACATTGTTAAAACACTAAACGAAGCTGGTATTAACGATATCCTGGTTGTCGACAACCTAAAAAATGGCAAAAAGTTTAAGAACTTAGTTGATCTGGACATCACAGATTACATGGATCGTGACGACTTTCTGACCCAAATTATGGCGGGCGATGATTTTGGTCCGATTGAGGCAATTTTCCACGAAGGTGCTTGCTCTGCAACGACTGAGTGGGATGGTAAGTACATGATGCTAAACAACTACGAGTACTCTAAAGAGCTGCTTCATTACTGTTTAGATCGCGAGATTCCATTCCTATACGCTTCTTCAGCAGCCACTTACGGCGATACAGATACTTTCGTTGAAGAACGCGAATACGAAGGTGCACTGAATGTATACGGTTACTCGAAACAGCAGTTTGATAACTACGTTCGTCGCCTATGGCAAGACGCTGAAGAACATGGTGAGACCCTTTCTCAAATCACCGGCTTTCGCTACTTCAACGTATATGGCCCACGTGAAGACCATAAAGGTAGCATGGCATCAGTTGCGTTCCACCTAAACAACCAACTTAACGCAGGTGAAAATCCTAAATTGTTCACGGGCAGCGAATCATTCAAACGCGACTTCGTTTACGTTGGTGATGTATGTAAAGTAAACCTGTGGTTCTTAGAAAACGGCGTATCAGGCATTTTTAACTGTGGTACTGGCCGTGCTGAATCTTTTGAAGAGGTAGCAAAAGCAGTTATCAAGCATCATGGCAAAGGCCAAATTGAAACCATCCCATTCCCTGAGCACCTAAAAGGCGCTTACCAAGAATTCACACAAGCGGATCTGACCAAACTGCGCACCGCAGGTTGTGATGTTGAATTCAAGACAGTTGCAGAAGGCGTTGCTGAATACTTAACTATCCAAAACAGTTAAGCACCACAAGGTGGTAGAACCATAACCTGCCACCTTTACTCAAGTGCAATAGCCTGTATCATTCCTAACTATCTTTTTCTCATTTAAACCACTTCGCCCGTACACGAATAGGTAACTAGACACGCCATGACCATAAAACGTGATGACTTCGACCCCAAAGCATATAACCCTGAGTTTAAGCGCCACTTTTTGTCGCCTAAGTACTGGGGCACGTGGTTAGGTGTTATCTTATTTTTACCGTTATCATTAATGCCACTGGGTTTACAAAAGTGGTTGGCGAAAACCATAGCCAAAAAACTGTCTAAATCCCACAAAGGTCCAGCTCATCGAGCGAGGGTTAACTTTGAGCTGTGTTTTCCGGAAAAATCGTTCCAAGAACGTGAAGCTTTGATAGAAAAAACACTCTACACAGCGGTCATGTTCTTTTTTCGCTTCGGGTTACTAAGTTTACGCTCACCAAAATGGCTTCAGAACCGTTGCCAAATTCGCGGCCTAGACATTTTACGACAGCACATTGATAGCAACGAAAATGTAATTTTAATGGTTCCCCACTCTTGGGCAATTGATGTGCCTGCTATCTTGCTCGCGTCAATGGGAATGCCAGTTTCTGCAATGGCGAAGAAACAAAAGAATGATGTTGCTGACTGGCTAATGCACAAGCAAAGAGTCCAATACGGTGGCCGTGTTTATGAACGCTCAGGTGGCATTAAGCCTTTCCTGAAATCCATTCGAGATGGCTATGTAGGGTATTACCTACCCGATCAAGATCACGGCCCAGAGCATAGTGTGTTTGTGGATTTTTTTGCAACACGTAAAGCAACGCTACCTGGTTTAGGCAAAATTGCGAAACTATCACGCTCAAAAGTACTACCTCTATTTGCGTCGATGAACACTGAAGATGGTACGTTTGATATTGAGATTTTACCAGTGTTTGAGCTGGATAAAGGCGAAGAGCAAGACGCTCGTACCTGTAATGAAGCCATTGAATATTTTGTCGGTGATAAACCCGAACAATATATGTGGGTACTACAGTTGCTGCACTCTCAAGAAGACGGCAATAACTATTACAATATCTTCAAGCCTAGATATGATACTGATTGGCAAGTAAATAAATGAAAAAGATTTTAATTATTGGCCCTGCGTGGGTCGGCGATATGGTAATGTCGCAATCGTTATATATCGTATTAAAACAACGCCATCCAGATAGCCAAATTGACGTTATCGCTCCAGGATGGTGTAAACCGATTCTTGAGCGTATGCCAGAAATCCATCAAGCGATTGAAATGCCTATCGGTCATGGTGAGTTTAACTTATTAGGCCGCAGGGAAATTGGCAAATCATTACGTGAAAAGCAATATGACCACGCCTATATCTTGCCTAAATCAGCGAAATCGGCACTGATCCCATGGTTTGCCAACATTCCTCTTCGTACTGGCTGGAAGGGAGAAATGCGCTATGGTTTATTGAACGACTTACGCCCTAACATGAAGTCTTTTCAGTACATGGTAGAGCGCTATGTAGCGTTAGCTTATCCAAAAGCAGAAATGGTGGATTCTAACTCTCTCGGCGGGCTTGAAACCTTGCCTCGCCCACGCCTTGCAATCAACGCGGCAGAGCAACAAGCCACGATCAAAAAGTTCAACTTAGCCCAAGACCAACCAATTATCGGACTATGCCCAGGAGCAGAGTTTGGTCCCGCAAAAAAATGGCCCGAAACACACTACGCTGAAGTTGCGACGCAAATGGCTCGATCTGGGCATCAAATCTGGTTGTTTGGTTCTCAAAAAGACTTAGAGACTTGTAACAATATCCGCGCACTTGTTCCGACGCAATTCCATGAGGGCATTCACGTTCTAGCAGGCCAAACCAGCTTAATTGAAGCGGTCGACTTACTTGCTGCATGTAAGACTGTTGTCGCGAATGACTCAGGCTTAATGCATGTGGCAGCTGCGGTTGGTTGTAATGTTGTTGCAGTGTATGGCTCAACTTCACCGAAGTACACACCCCCACTCGCAGAAAAAGTGGAGATTGTTCATACCGATATTGATTGTCGCCCTTGTTTCCAGCGTGAATGTCAGTACAAACACCTTAAGTGCTTGACAGAACTTTCGCCTAAGCAAGTGCTAGATAGTATCCAAAAACTTGACGCCATTACGATAAGCTCATGTTAGTTCGTATTGTTTATACCTTACTACTCGCTCTAGCGTCACCGCTGCTTTTATTTGGTTTGTACAAGAGCAAACCAAATAAGCCTAAGTTCGGCTCTCGCTGGAAAGAGCACTTTGGTATCACTCCCAAGCTAAAAAGCAACGACAAACCTATTTGGATACATGCCGTATCTGTTGGTGAAAGCATAGCAGCAACACCTTTAATTAAAGCCCTTAAGGAACAAAACCCCGAACAATCTATTCTAGTTACTACAACAACAAGTACCGGAGCTGAACAGATTGCTAAGTTGGGTGATTTAATTGAACACCGCTATATGCCAATTGACTTTGGGTTTGCTATCAAAGGCTTTCTTAAAGCAGTGCAACCAAAACAGATGTTGATCATTGAGACTGAGCTGTGGCCAAACACGCTTCACAATGTTCACAAAGCGGGTATCCCTATAACTGTCGTGAATGCGCGCCTATCTGAAAAATCGTGTCAGAACTACGCCAAAATACAGCGGCTTTTTAACCAGCTTCATCCATGCCTAACTCAAGTACTCTGCCAAACGGATTCAGATGCAGAGCGCTTCGAACGCTTAGGCGTTGAGAAAAAGAAACTATCCGTTACTGGCTCGATTAAGTTCGATATTCAAATATCAGAGCAAGTGAAACAGCAAGGACAGCAGCTTCGAGCCCAGCTTGGAAAGGATCGTCCAATTTGGATTGCAGCTAGCACCCACAAAGGCGAGGACGAACAGGTATTAGATGCACATAGACAAGTTTTAAAATCTCATCCAAATGCATTACTTATTTTGGTTCCTCGCCATCCGGAACGATTTGATGATGTATTCACGCTTTGCCAACAGCAAGGCTTTAACACTGTGCGTCGTACTTCAACGCATGCAGTAAAGACGAATACTCAAGTATATCTCGGCGATACAATGGGTGAGATGCTAACGTTGATGGGCGCAGCGGACATCTGCTTTATGGGCGGTAGCCTAGTTGGAGATAAAGTCGGTGGGCATAATGTGCTAGAGCCCGCAGCACTGGGAGTACCAGTAATCACGGGACCAAGCTATTACAACTTCCAAGATCTGGTTGTTAAGATGCTTCATAAGAAAGTTATCAAACTGATTGAGTCACCTAACGATATGAGTCTAAAGGTTGAAGCTATGTTTCAAGGTGCGTTAGCAAAAAGTATCGTTCAAGAAAACCTCCTTAGCTTTGTCAAAGATAATGTTGGTGCGCTAACTAAGACAATTAGATGTATTGAGAGTATAAAATGAAAGTTTTTGTTATTAACATGAAACGCTCAGTTGATAGAAGAGTTCGTATGGAAAATGCACTCAACAAAGCCAACATACCATTCGAATTTATAGAAGCGATAGATTCCTCTGCGCCAAACTTTCTATACTCTGAACGTAGCAATGATGATCTTACTCGAAAACGATTTGGCTATAGGCTAGTTGAGAACGAAATTGCTTGCTTCTCTAGTCACCACCTAGCCTGGGAAAAGTGCTTGGAGCTAAACGAACCAATACTGGTTCTAGAAGATAACTGCGACTTATTACCTGAGTTTTTTGACGTGTTTTCACATTTCGACACATTAGCGGAACAATACGACTTTCTAAAACTTGCTGCAACCAAGCCTAAATCATTTAAAGTCATATCTTCAGTTAATAACAAACTTAATATTGTACGCTTCAACAAACGCACATGCGGCATTATGGGATATATTCTAACTCCACATGCTGCTTCGAAATTCATAAAAAACGCAACTCAGTTTATAGAACCTGTAGATGACTACATGGAAAAACCGTATAAACATGGTGTATCCACGTATGTTTTAAGACCAGATATTGTCAAAAGAGCCGATATTCCCTCAACAATAGGCAGTTCTCGAAAAGATAAATCTGGTATCACCTCATGGAATAAGCTCTATATAGAAATATTTAGGTTATACGAGCAACTTTCTGATTTTCTATATAACCTTGAGAATAAAAAATGAGTAATAACAATCCATTAGTCAGTATTATAGTTCCTATATATAATGTAGAAGAGTATTTACCTGAATGTCTAGATTCTGCTGTACAACAAACATATAGAAATATAGAAATAATTGCTATTATTGATGGCTCTCAAGACAATAGCATAAACATTGCTAAGCAATATCGAGATGAGGATCCTCGAATAAAAGTCATAGAGCAAACTAACCAAGGGCTATCAGCAGCGAGGAATACAGGGATAAAAAACTCTCGTGGAGATTTTTTGTTTTTTCTAGACTCAGACGACTGGTTAGAAAAAGATGCAATTGAGAAATTATTGTTGCATTCTACTGGATACGATATTGTTTCAGGAAGAGTAACTAAGTTTTATCAAGAAGATAAAAGATATGAAGACTATCGAAAGAGAAGAATTATAGGGAAATTAGATTTGGACAAAAAATTTTTCTCCTTAGAGTTCGTAGTTTGGAATAAATTATATCGAAAAGAAGTGCTTGACAATATATGGTTCGTACCCGGATTAATTCATGAGGATGAAGAGTTTTATTGGCAGGTATTTACTAAAAAATTAAGAATATACTCTATCTGTGACAATGTCATATTTTACAGAATTAGACAAAATTCTATAATGAATAGTAAAGTTAATGATGTTAATTACCAAAATAATTTTGTGAAAATCATTGACTCTGCATATTCTACTATGAAAGGCAGTAACAAACTTAAGTATAGTTTTTACAAAACAGCTATTAAATATTTAAGAAAGCTAAAAAATGAATCAATACCATATGAAAAATATGAAAAACATATAAAGTCAATGTACAACATTAGTGATTCATTTTTATTCAGAATAAAAATGAAAATATACAAAGTATTTAGTGGTTAATTATCGTTTCATATAGCCGGAGGAGCTATGAGTAGAAGTAGAAGAGAAAACAAGTGGCTTGAGATTATGGATAGCGCAAAATCTCAGCATAACCTTATTGCATCTCTGATAAACGGAAAGTCCATTGCTTATATAGACATACCGATACATTTTAATGTTGGAGATCTTCTTATATACCTTGGAACGGAAGAATTTTTTAAAGAACATGATATTAACGTTATATATCGTAGTGGTTGTGAAAATTTAGATTTTAAGAAGATTAAAGAAGCTGATGTCATAGTTTTACACGGTGGCGGTAACTTTGGAGATCTTTATAAAGTTCACCAAAATCTAAGAGAAAATATCATATCTAAATTCCCTACTAAAAGAATTATATGTCTTCCACAAACAATATTTTTTGAAGATATATCAAATGAGGAGTCTAGCGCCAAAATTTTTTCTAAACATAAAGATTTCCACTTTATTACTCGCGATGAAAGAAGTTACGAAATATCGAAAAAATTCACAAATAACTATCACTTGCTTCCTGATATGGCTCATAGTCTTCATCCGATGATCGAAAAAGAAGAACTTTGTGATGAACTTCCTCAACAACGACGAATTTTAAATCTGATTAGAAAGGATATTGAGTCACAAAATAATGACTTGAGACTACAAAAAAAAGGGTTTGACTGGGATGATCTTATTTCAATATCAGATATTAATATCAAGAAAAAGTATTCATCGCTAGAAAAGTGGAAATTTAAACAAAAGAAAGCTAATGACCTTTGGTATAGACTATCAAAAGAGATAGTCTTTCGTTCAGAGAATTACTTTCATATGCATAATGAAGTTCATACTGATAGACTACACGGACTGATTTTTTCATGCTTATTAGGAAAGAATATACATCTCTTTGATAATTCCTATGGTAAAAACACCTCTTATTACAATAAGTGGCTTTTTGGCCTCCCTAATATAACTGTTAATTCTAATAGTAAATAGAATTAAGGAGTATAGTTAATTACTTAATCAACTATACTCCTACATTTAATTTTTATCAGAATATATATCATAGTGTTCTTTCAAAAATTTAAAATCCTTCTCGTTCCAATTAATACTCTTACGAGAAAGCTCTTTATTAAATGAACGCAGAAGTCTATTTAGATTTTGATGCTTCCAGTCACCAGAAGTTTCAAAACGACACTTATCAAAATCGATAATCCATACCTTATCTTTGTCGTCGATCAAGATATTGTGGATATTCAAATCGGTATGGTTAACGCCAACCTGATGCATCTTGGCAATTTCTTGCCCTATTTTCTGATACATTTCTACCGATAAAGACTGTTCTTGCAAGATACTAACCAGATCTCTGGCGTTTGGGATTCGCTCACTTAATAAATCAGCTTGATAGAAGAGTCCTGACTTTACGGCTCTTGCTGCAATAGGACGAGGAACGTGCACCCCAGCCTCAATTAGCGCCAACAAAAGCTGAAACTCTTGCGCACAACGGGTGTTATCCCAGCCAGAGAACCAATAATGATCGTTAACTAACTTCCCAAACAAACCGCCACGACGGTAATGACGTAGTGCCGCTTGCATGCTCTCTAGTTGGATAAACCATGTCGTGCCTCGCCCCGTCGCACTGCCAACCACCTTGTCGGAGGACTGCCAGTATTCCGCATCAAATATCGGTTGGCTAGGGTCTGTAATGATCTCGTCATCAAACCAGATCACTTGGTTGTTGTTTTTATACTGTTGAGTCATACGCTCACCCTCTAGCCTAAATACCGGCTGGCTAATATATACAACCAAGTAAATGCAGCAAACGCCAAAGCAACCATAACGGCAGCAGAGCCTATATCTTTAGCTCGACCACTGAGTTCATGCCGTTCAATACCGATACGATCCACTACCGCCTCAATCGCTGAGTTTACAAGCTCTACAATCAAGACTAACACCACGACCCCGATCATTAAGATACGCTCAACCATGCCGACATCCACGAGCCAAGCCAAAATCACGGCGATACTCAACAGAGCCAACTCTTGTCGAATGGCAGCTTCATACTTAAAAGCCGCTTTTAATCCTTGGATCGAATAACCCGTCGCTTTAACGATGCGCTTTAGCCCGGTGTTACCCGGCTTGCCAGATTCTTGCGATTGATGTGGTGTTGTCTTTGACATTGCAGAACACTTATCGGTACTTAGCTATATTCGAGCCGTGTATTTTACATTTATTGGGGATGTCTGCATAATTTACCTGCCTCTATTCATCGAATCAGACAATAATTATGTTCACTTCTGCCCCATCGTCACTATGCGTCTTGCGTTTGTCCGCTATCGGAGACGTTTGCAATACTATCGCCACCATTCAAGCTATTCAGAAACACTGGCCTTCGACCCAGATTACTTGGATAACGGGTAAACTTGAAGCCCAGTTATTAGCCGCCATCGATGGTGTAGAAGTGATTGTTTTTGATAAAAAAGCGGGACTTGATGGCTACAAATCACTTTGGCGACAGCTGAAAGGCAGAGAGTTTGATGCGCTATTGCATATGCAGTACGCGATTCGAGCGAGTGTCGCAACGTTGGGCATTAAAGCAAAATACAAACTTGGTTTCTCTTCTGATAGAAGCCAGGACTTTCAAACACTATTTACCAATGTCAAAGTGCCTTCCCCGCAATCTCTGCATGTCGCAGATGGCTTAATGGCCTTTGCCCATCAAATTGGGGTACCAAAGGCAGAACTAGACTGGGTACTTTCTTATTCAGACCACGATCAAACTTGGGCAGAGTCTCATATTTCTCGTAGTAAACCTAACCTGCTGATTGTGCCTGGTGCGAGCAAAGCTTATAAAAACTGGAACGCGGAAGGTTATGTAGATGTGATTCATCACGCCAGAGCAAAAGGCTGGAACGTGATTCTGGCAGGCAGCCCTGCTCAGGTAGAATTGGATCTGGCAGAAGCCATTCAATCTCGCTTGGAAGAACCGTGTCTAAATTTAGTTGGACAAAGTTCAATTCTGCAAATGCTTGCGTTAATAGATAAGGTTGAAATGGTCATCGCCCCCGATACCGGACCAGCACACATGGCGAATGCCATGAAAACGCCAATCATCGGGCTCTATGCACACCATAATCCGCTGCGAGTGGGACCTTACCGTTATCTAAAATACGTTGTCTCAGTGTATGAAGAAACGATCTTTGCGGAAACAGGTAAAAACAGTCACGAGTTAAGCTGGCGAACTCGCGCTAAAGATGAAACGGCAATGAACCGCATTACCAGCACTCAAGTAATGAGCATGTTCGATCAAGTCTTAGAAGATTTGTATCCTCAATACCAGTAAACTTACTGTCTTGATTTGTTAAGAAGGAAATGACCTTGTCCAAACCAACCTTAGCCGTTGCCTTAATTGTAAAAAATGAAGAGAAGCACTTACAAGCTTGTCTAGACACAGTAAAAGATTGGGTCGATGAGATTGTCCTTCTAGACTCGGGCAGCACTGATCGCACTGAAGAAATCGCCCGACAATACACAGATAAGTTTTACACCAACCTAGATTGGCCAGGATTCGGTAAACAGCGCCAACTGGCGCAGCAATACGTTACGGCAGACTACGTTTTGTGGCTTGATGCGGACGAACAAGTCACTCCAGAGCTAAAAGAAAGTATCTTACACGCGGTATCAGCCAATAAGCCGAACGTTTTATACAAACTTAATCGACTAAGCTCAGCGTTTGGTAAGTTCATCTACCATTCTGGTTGGTCTCCAGACTGGATTGTGCGCTTATATCGCACCGAATATACGCAATATAATGATTCGCTCGTTCATGAAAAAGTTGATGAGAAAAACTATCAAACTGAAAAGTTGGATGGTCGACTGCATCACTACACTTACGAGCACCTTCATCATTACATCAATAAAACCACTGGTTACCTCAAGGCCTGGACGGATGAACGTGAAGGTAAAAAGAAAGCAGGTTTAACGACCGCTATCGTTCACGCTCTTGCGAGCTTTTTGAAGATGTATGTGCTCAAACGAGGTTTCCTTGATGGCAAGCATGGCTTCATTCTAGCTTGGCTAAGCATGCACTCTACTTTTGTAAAATATATCGATCTCTACTTACGTGAACAGGCAAAAAAATCATGAAAACGACTTTAATTATCACCACTTACAACTGGAAAGAAGCATTAAAAGCGGTGTTAGAAAGCGTGAAACGTCAAACCGTTTTGCCTGACGAAGTAATTGTTGCAGATGATGGCTCTCGAGAAGACACCAAAGCAATGGTTGACCAAATGCGTGAAGGTTTTCCGGTTCCACTGATTCATAGTTGGCACGAGGATAATGGCTTTCAGCTTTCAATGAGCCGCAACCGTGCGATCGCCAAAGCATCAGGTGACTACCTCATCATGATTGATGGCGACATGGTGCTGTCCCAAACGTTTATTGAATCACATAAGCAAGTCGCACAACCAAATTGGTTTGTGCAGGGTGGACGTGTGTTAACGGATGAAAGCTGCAGCAAGGCCATCATGGAAAACGGCTTAGTGCCTTCCATTTTCAGCAAAGGCATTCGCAATCGTAAAAACTGCATCACCAACGCCTTGCTATCGAAATGGTTCTCTTACGAGCGTAATAACGATAAAGCCACTCGCGGCTGCAACATGGCGTTTTGGCGACAAGATGTCATCGAGGTGAATGGCTTCAACCAAGATTTTGTTGGATGGGGACGCGAAGACAGCGAGTTTGTTCATCGCATGTTGAATGCGGGTAAGTCACGTCTTTACCTAAAATTCGCAGGTGTAGGCTACCACTTGTACCACGTAGAAAACTCTCGTGCGTCACTCGGACAAAATGACGAGATTTTAGAAAACACCATTAAAAACAAGCTTAAACGCTGTGAGAATGGTGTTGATCAATTTCTAGAAGCTTAAGATTATAAAAAGGGGCGTTTCGCCCCTTTTTTATTGTTGCTGAGATAAAGCGAAGTACTTATCGGCAACCATCAATGAGATCAAACGCTCTTTAGGTTTATCTTTGAACTGCTCAACCCACTGGTGCGCATTTTCAATGATCGCTAATGCTTCTTGCTCATTCGCTAGGTAATAATCCATCTTTTCGGGCAAATCCGAATAGTCATCCTTCACTTCAACATAGTGGACGCCTGCCTCTAACTTACCTTCCATAAACCAAGTCTCATATTTTGGCTTTGACATAATAACCAAGGAGTTAGACGACATAGCCCACTTAAGGTTGGTGGCCACATCATTGCCTTCTATACAGAGCAAAAACTTATACTGCAGTTGCTCTTCAATACTCATAAAGCCCTTTTCCCATGGTTCCCCTTCTACCGGGCGGGTCTGGCCAATATTGCATTGCGGATGGTTGTAAAACGCATGAATCACCTTTTTACGATGCGGCTGAAAACCCACGCCGCGCCACGCTACCATGTCCTTTTTATCTTGATAGCGAACAGGATCATCAATAAATTTAAAATGACGAACTTGATTAAGTTTCAACACCACTGAATTTTGGTTGTTACCAAAAATAGGGCGGCTTTTTATAAAGCTCGGTACATTGGGGATGTGTGTAACATCGCCGTTGATGTAGTTAAACGCAAAACTGGAAGGGAAATAGCGTACAACTTGGCGAAGATCGAAAAAATACGTCCAGCCTTTCGTTTTTTTGAATGTATCGATGGTCGAGTAATTTTGTTCTCGGCTATCGACTGAAAACGGCGTTTCACACTTATTGTAATAGTTCACTCGCTCAAGACAGCGGTGCTGCTCTGCTTCGGTCAGATTCGAAAGTAAACGCTTGGCTTGTGCTCGATATACAAAGCGAGGGATAAGTATCGAGAGAGCGTTTGAGAAATAATAAGGGAACTTACTGTCTTTCATTCAGTTTTTCCCCAATCGCGATGGCTACTGGCTTGGGAACGAATTGTTCGATACTTCCGCCATGAATCGCTACTTCTCTCACGATAGTCGACGACAAAAACGCAAACTCTTCTTCAGGAGTTAAAAATACGCTCTCGATTCCTGGTAATAGCTTTCGGTACATGTTGGTCAGTCCAAACTCGTATTCAAAGTCTACCGTTGTTCGTAAACCACGAATAAGAACCTTAGCTTTCTCATCTCTCGCGAAATCCACTAATAACCCGGAGAACCCCTTTACCGTCACACCAGGTAAATGCGCTACAACGTCCTGCATCAGTGCAACGCGCTCTTCCAATGAAAACATAGTGTTCTTCGATGGGCTTGCGGCTACGCCAATCACAACCTCATCAAACATTTCGTGAGTACGTTCTATTAGATTGAGGTGACCATTAGTCACTGGATCAAAAGTGCCCGGATAAATGACTTTCATATAATTTACTAAGTTATTCGAAACTGATTGAATTATTGAGGCTCGAACGCAAGATTACAACAACTTAAGCTCGATAATAGCTCGACTTACTTCTGACACTCACTACAAAAGAAGGTATTACGTTGGCCAATCTTTAGCTCTTGAAGTCGTTCGCCACACTCTGGGCATGGCTCTCCGGGTTTTCCGTAAACCAATAACTCTTGTGCAAAGTAACCCGGCTTTCCATCGGCTTGCGCAAAATCTTTCAGAGTAGTCCCACCTTGCGTAATGGCAATCTCAAGTGTCATTTTGATATTTTCAACAAGTAACCTCCACTCTTGAGAAGTCAACTTACCTGCGGGCCTTGAAGGGTGAATTCGAGATTTAAACAACGACTCATTCGCGTAGATGTTCCCAACACCAACCACGACTTTGTTGTCCATGATGAACTGCTTGACGGCGACACGCTTATTTTTAGCTTTCTCCGCTACATATTCCGCATTGAACTCTTCAGTTAAAGGCTCAGGCCCCATGTTTGCTAGCACAGCATGTGACTCGCCAGGAGCACACCACAGCCATGCCCCAAAACGACGCGGATCGTTATAACGCAGTATTTTTCCACTGCTTAGTTTGAGATCCACATGATCGTGCTTTGCTGGCGGAAAGTCGGCGTCTAGAACACGTAAAGACCCCGACATGCCCAAATGAACAATGGCTGTACCTGTGTTTGTCTCGATCAGTAAGTATTTCGCACGACGACTAATCGCACGGATCACCTGCCCTTCCAATTTTTTAAGCTCTGTAGGAATATCCCAGCGCAATTTAGGCGTTCGAAAAGTAAACGACTGGATCGTTTGTCCAACCATGTGGGGGCTAATCCCCATACGGCTGACTTCAACTTCTGGCAACTCAGGCATTAGATTCTCCAATTCACCGGCTAATAGTTCTCGCTGCTAGCATAATCGAAAAGAAAAACGATAAATAGGGAAGCTTATTAGGGGTATAGACGCAAAAAGGCTTTACTCTGGCATAAGGTAGTTTTCATCAACGGAGATAGCTACCCATTTGTCTTGCCAGGTTTTAAATAGCCAAAAATCAGGTAAACGAAAGAAAGTCACCCGCTGCGGCTCTTCGAGATCCTGATACCAGACTTCTACCGTTTCAGGTACCGCTAGGTTAGGTTTTAAATGGTCGTACTGTTCTGAGGTAAGCTCGGTCCCTTCCAATGATTGCCAGCGTGATACAAGCTCACTGATCGGTGCATCAACTTTGATGTTGGATTGCCACCGTCCATCATGCAGCTCAAACTCCCAGCCACTATAGTACAAAGACTCCACCGTATAGTCGGAGCGAAGTACATTTGGGTAAGGATCTGCTTGGGCTGTTAATAGGTAAGTTTTGATCCACATCGGCGCATTTAAGATCACTATAAACGCGATAATGCCCAGAATAAGAATATTGTTCCATCGGCGGCGACGAGCCGGACTCACACGCATAACCATCTCTACTCTCTTATCGTTATGAGTAAATTACCAAAGAGTATTGAGCTTGACTAGAACAACGGTGTGCAAGTGTGTAGGGAGTGGTGACTAAGCGGCAGAGGCGATCAATCAAAAATTCGAGTATAGAGTCGGACCAGTAGAATAACTTCAGCAGTGCCTTATAACCCGATGACGTACTGAACCTTTTCTTCAGCACTTTTATTCAGGTAATAAAAAACCCAACTCGAAAGTTGGGTTTTTCAATTCATCAAAGAGACTGAAACCAATTATTTGATTTTTGCTTCTTTGTACATAACGTGCTGGCGAACTACTGGATCAAACTTTTTGATCTCAAATTTGCCTGGCATGTTACGCTTGTTCTTATCAGTTGTGTAGAAGTGGCCTGTACCTGCAGAAGATACTAGACGGATTTTCTCACGAACGCCTTTCTTTGCCATTGCTTATTTCCTCTTAAACGTTTTCGCCACGTGCACGCATGTCTGCAAGAACAGTATCAATACCTTTCTTGTCGATGATGCGCATACCTTTAGCAGATAGACGTAGTTTAACAAAACGTTTTTCGCTCTCTACCCAGAAACGATGAGTTTGTAGGTTCGGCAGAAAACGACGCTTAGTAGCATTTCGTGCGTGTGAACGGTTGTTACCCGTTACTGGACGCTTACCAGTTACTTGGCATACTCGTGACATGAATGTCTTCTCCAAAATCGTTTCAGCTCGATATCAACCTTGGTGGCCGAACCTCTCTATCTCTCGAAAAGAAGTTAGAGGTTAAGAACCGCTATGGAAAATCCATACAAGGCTATCAAAGGTCGCGCATTATACTAACTTGATATGCATTGCTCAAGACCCGAACAGATCCTTTTTACAGGTTTTCGTGATCTTTTTTTAGACAGCAGATTTTTTTAGCAGTCCAAGCTGAATTCAGTTAAAAATTTAGTGGCGTGGATGATAGCAGATTTTTAGCAACTAACAACCTAAAAAACGCACAGTTATATCCAGCCTCTTTCAGCAAAAGAGACACTTTCCCCATCTCCGATGACGAAATGGTCCAAAATACGAATATCCACCAATGCTAATGCGTCGGTGAGACGCCTTGTAATCCTTCTGTCAGCTTGGCTCGGCTCAGCAACGCCTGAAGGGTGATTGTGCGCCAAAATCAAAGCCGCCGCGTTATGATGCAGAGCACGCTTAACAACTTCTCTCGGATACACCGACGCTGCATCCAACGTTCCTTCAAATAAAATTTCATCTTTTATCACTCGGTGCTGGTTATCGAGAAAAAGAATATAAAAAGCCTCTCTTTGCCGATCCCTTAAAATAGAAGACAGATATAACTTAGTTTGGTCGGGGCTGGTTAAGGCATCACCACGCTTTAGCGTCTCCGCCAAGTAACGTTGTGTCATTTCTAGTACCGCTTGCAACTGAACATACTTGGCTTGCCCTAATCCTTTGTGACGACAAAACTCTTCTTCTGATGCTGAAAATAGTTGTCTGAGCGAACCAAAGTCTTGAATAAGGAAGTCTGCAAGCTCAATCACGTTCATTCCGCGGGTGCCTGTGCGCAAGAAGATGGCCAGCAGTTCGGCATCGGTCAAAGCTTGCGGCCCTCGTTGCAGTAGCTTCTCTCTGGGCATGGACTCATTTGGCAAAGCTTTCAGTATCATCTGATGTCTCTTTATATGGAAAGTGTCCCTATTCCACAAAACAAAAAGCGAAAGTCGAGTATGACTTTCGCTTTCTTCGTACCATCAGTGCTTTCCATGCAACTTAACAGTTCATCAGAGTTTAAAGTTGCCAACCAAGCCGTGAATTTCCGTTCCAGACTGTGATAGCTGCGTGCTGATTGACTCGGCATGCTGCAACGTCTCATTAATGTTGTTCACGATCTGTTGAATAGCCACTAAGTTTTGGTTGATGTCTTCTGCAACCGCGCTTTGTTCTTCTGCGGCAGACGCGGTTTGAATACCCATATCTCGAATTGTTCCGATAGAATGATGAACACCAGAAAGAGATTGCTGAATGAGCGCAGATTCTTCCGCCGTTTTGACACCTCGTTTTTGGCTCACCGACATCGTACTGACCGCTCTTGATACACCATTTTGTAGCTGCTTGAGCATGTCGCCAATTTCATGAGTACTATTTTGCGTACGACTGGCTAACGAGCGCACTTCATCCGCAACGACGGCAAACCCTCGACCTTGCTCACCGGCTCTAGCCGCTTCAATCGCCGCATTTAGGGCCAACAAATTCGTTTGCTCGGCTATCTCGCCAATCACATCCAGCACTTTGGTTATTTTTTCGGTCTGTAAACTCAACTCAGAAATTGCATCTGACGTGCTGTCTATCTCCGTCACGAGTTCGGTAATGCCTTCTATTGCTTGCTCGACCTCATGCTGAGCGGCGGTGACTTGACTGTTGGCATCGTCAATTGCCTGCGCGGTCGCATTAGTATTGCTGGCTACTTCTTTGGCAGTCATGCTCATTTGCGTCACTGCCGTCACGACTTTGTCCGTCTCTAAACAGTGATCCTGCATTTGACCGCTCGCTTGGCTGGTCTGAGTGTTCAGGCTTTGAGAAACGGTCTGTACTGTCGTCGCAGAGCGATGAATGTCCTGCATCAGTGGGTGCAGCTTATCCATAAACTCATTAAACGCGGCCGCCACTTCACCGACTTCATCCTGACTTTCGACTTTTAAACGAGCCGTTAAGTCACCGCCGCCTGCGGCAACATCTTTTAATGAAGCCGCGACATGTTGTAATGGCTGAATGCCTTTAGACACCACGATACTGGTGAGAACACTGGTAATGATCAATCCAATAACGGAAATCAACACGGCAGATAACGTATGCTCTTTTAGCTCTTGAGTCTTTAACTCTCTGTGCATCGCAACTTGCTGGTCGATGTCATCAATATAAACGCCAGTACCTAAAACCCAGTCCCATTTCGATAGATATTCTGCATAGCCCAACTTAGGCGCTTGTGCGTCAATGGTCGGTTTGTGCCACGAGAAATAGAGGAACCCATCCCCTTTTTGAGAAGCGTCAATCAAGCCCGCAATAACTGCGACCCCATTTTCATCTTTTAAGTCGTAAAGGTTTTTACCCTCTAATGCAGGTTTGATGGCGTGCAACGTATTCACACCTTGAGAGTCGTAGGCAAAAAAGTAACCATCGCTTTCAAAGCGCATGGCTTTCAGAATTTCTTTTGCTGCCTCTTTATTACTTCCATTTACATCCGCGTCGTATAACGGTTTTATCGCCGTCACGCCCATCATCATGTAGGCTTGTAACTCTTTCTTTTTCGTTTCGATGAGCTCTTGCCTGTCTCTTGCTAGCTCCGCTTCCAAACTTTTACTGCTGTTGATGTAATACACCACTGAGATCAACGTAGTGATCAACAACAGCGGAATTAGGGTTATCAGCAGCAATTTGTTTCGACTTTTCAACACCATGGTTTCCACTACCTCTTTTTCTTTTCAGACTTGCAAACTCCGCGCAACTTGTCTGTGAGGTAGGCGAGAATTTTCCCTTCCTCGGTCAGATTAATACTCTGGAGTTTGATGTGAATTATCTTCTCGTTATATATGCTCGGGCGGTCAGACTTTGAATTGTGTTAAAATCCGGTCATCAAATTGGAGATCTCACATGCAAACACTAGCAGGAAAGAAAATTCTACTCGGCATCAGTGGCGGTATTGCCGCGTATAAATGTGCGGAGCTAACCCGTCGCCTCATAGAGAGAGGAGCGCAAGTTCAAGTTGTAATGACGAAAGCCGCAAAAGAGTTCATTACCCCTTTAACCATGCAAGCCGTTTCGGGCCGTCCTGTCTCGGACAGTTTACTAGACCCAGCAGCGGAAGCCTCTATGGGCCATATTGAATTGGCCAAATGGGCAGATTTAGTGCTATTAGCGCCCGCGACCGCGGACTTAATCGCGCGCATGTCCGCAGGCATGGGGAACGATTTACTTACTACGCTCGTGCTCGCGACGGATTCCCCTGTTGCTGTTTCTCCTGCGATGAATCAACAGATGTATCGCAATATCGCAACCCAAGAGAACATCGCTACGTTAGCGCGTCGTGGTATGCACATCTGGGGCCCTGCGGCAGGAGAGCAAGCCTGTGGTGATGTAGGACCAGGTCGAATGCTGGAACCAATGCAGCTAGTACATCTATGTGAACAGTTCTTTCAACCAAAATTGCTAGAAGGTAAGTCGATACTCATTACCGCCGGACCAACTCGCGAAGCGATTGATCCAGTGCGTTACATTACAAACCATAGCTCCGGGAAAATGGGCTATGCATTGGCGAGCGCCGCAGCGCAGATGGGAGCAAAAGTCACCCTCGTGAGCGGTCCTGTCAGTTTAAATACGCCCGTAGGTGTTGAGCGCATAAATGTTTCCAGTGCACAAGAGATGCACGAAGCCGTTATGACACATGCAAACCAGCATGATGCCTTTATTAGCTGCGCTGCCGTTGCCGACTACCGCCCACAAACGATCGCGTCTCAAAAGTTGAAAAAGACAGAAGACAACGAAGAAATGGTCATTAATATGGTTAAAAATCCTGATATTGTTGCATCTGTGGCAGCAATGACGGAGAAGCGTCCGTTTACCGTCGGTTTTGCGGCTGAAACCAATGATGTAGAGACCTATGCTCGAGGCAAGTTAACAAAGAAAAACCTCGATATGATCTGTGCAAACGACGTTTCGGTTGCAGGGCAAGGATTTAACAGCAACGACAACGCAATTACCCTTTACTGGCCTGAAGGTGAACTTGCGCTCGCTTTGGAATCAAAAGAAGCATTGAGCTTTAAAATTCTCGAAAAAATGCATCAATTGATGTAACTAACGTTTGAAAACCCTGCCAATTTTTTACAAAAGCTGGCATAAATTTGGTACAAAAATGACAACTAAGGGTGTTAAATCTCCCATTCCACCCTTAGTGGTCTAGTTTGAGGCGAAATAGCGTCTTATAATCCCCTCCGCTCAACTTTGTATTTTGAAAGGAAGTAACTAATGGCCGGCAGTAAAAAATCCAACCGTCGTGAAGAAATCTTACAAGCATTGGCAGAAATGCTTGAATCAACAGATGGCGCTTCACGCATTACTACGGCAAAACTGGCCAAGCAAGTCGGCGTTTCAGAAGCCGCGCTGTATCGTCATTTCCCAAGTAAAGCGCGCATGTTCGAAGGGTTGATTGAGTTCATTGAAGAAGCCTTGATGACACGTATCAACCGTATTCTAGACGACGAAAAAGATACACTAGAGCGTATTCGTATGGTGATGCACCTTATTTTGGCGTTCTCTGAACGTAACCCAGGTCTGACACGCATTTTGTCGGGTCATGCTCTAATGTTTGAAAATGAACGTCTACGTGAACGCATCAATCAACTCTTTGAGCGTATAGAAACACAATTGCGCCAAATCCTGCGTGAACGTAAGATTCGTGAAGGGAAGTCTTTCCCTGTCGAAGAGCGCATCCTAGCCGCGCAAATTCTGGGACAAGTTGAGGGGAGCCTAAACCGCTTTGTGCGTAGCGACTTTAAATACCAGCCGACTGCAAACTTTGACGAGTACTGGGCGCTTTTGAGTGCACAAATAAAGTAAAAGACTATGAGTAAAGACAAATACACGCAGCCCGAGTTTTCTCTTTCACTTCTTCACCCTCGTAACTGGGGCGTATGGCTTGGTTTTGGTCTGTTGGCCATCCTCGTCAATATTCTTCCTTATCGGCTGCTGCTTTCATTAGGTCGTTCACTCGGCAAACTTGGCATGCGCTACGGTAAAAAGCGTGTCCACGTTGCTCAGCGTAACTTAGAATTGGCCTTTCCAGACAAAACACCTGAAGAGATTCAACATATTGTTGAAGAGAACTTCAAAAATACCGGTATGGCACTGATAGAAACCGGAATCACTTGGTTCTGGCCGACTTGGCGCTTTAAAAACCTGATCGTCGAGAAAGATCTCGGCGCACTGCGTGAAAAAGCCAAAGAAGGTAAAGGCGTCCTACTTTGTTGTGTCCATGCTCTTAATCTAGAGATCACTGCGCGTGCTTTCGCCGTGTTAGGCGTGGCCGGGTACGGCGCGTTTCGTCCGCATAATAATCCTGCTTATAACTTTATCCAGTATTGGGGACGGACACATAACGGCAATAAACTGATTGATCGTAAAGATGTAAAAAAGATGATTCGTGTTTTACGCAGCGGTGAGCGTCTGTTCTATTTACCGGATCACGATTACGGTCGCAAAAAATCAGTATTTGTGCCCTTCTTTGCCGTAGACGATGCGTGTACGACAACAGGCACGAGCATTCTGGCGTATACCTCAAAATGTGCGATCATCCCAGGCTCAGGGTTTCGCAATGACAAAGGAAAATACGACATCATCGCCGATAACTGCATTGAAGCCGATTATCCACAAAAAGACGAAGTCGCCGCTGCCGCTTATATGAACAAGTATGTGGAAAAAGTCATTCTACGCGCTCCAGAGCAATGGATGTGGCTCCATAAACGCTATAAAACCATGCAAGATGAGCATGTCGAGAAAGGCATTCGCTATAAGTAAGTGGTCAAGGCGATGAATCCAAAAACAAAAAAGGGCAGATGAATATCCATCTGCCCTTTTTACTTTTTCAGAAAAAGTAACCAATTAAATGCCGTATTCTGCGCGGTACGCTTTGACTGCTTCTAGATGCTCTTTGTCTGTGCCTTTCTCTTCAAGGAAAGTCACAAGGTCAGTCAGGCTAATGATTGAGATGATTGCACAACCAAAGTCACGCTCCACTTCTTGAATCGCAGACAACTCACCTTTGCCTTTTTCTTGGCGGTCAATCGCAACCAACACACCAGCAAGGTCTGCGCCATTTGCTTGAATGATTTCCATCGATTCACGAATCGCAGTACCTGCTGTGATTACGTCATCTACTAGCATGATACGACCTTCAAGCGCAGAGCCTACAAGGTTACCGCCTTCGCCGTGATCTTTCGCTTCTTTACGGTTGAAGCAGTAAGGCGTGTCGATATCGTGGTGATCCGCTAGCGCGACTGCTGTTGTCGTCGCGATTGGGATACCTTTGTACGCCGGGCCAAACAGCACATCAAACTCAATGCCAGAATCAGCAAGCGCTGCTGCGTAAAAACGACCAAGACGCGCTAGGTCACGACCAGTATTGAAAAGACCAGCGTTAAAGAAGTACGGGCTTTTACGGCCAGATTTCAAAGTAAACTCACCAAACTTAAGAACTTCTTTCTCAAGTGCAAACTCAATAAATTCACGCTGGTATGCTTTCATTATTTTCTCTCTATGTCCTTGGTTTCTTGTGTCTCTTCTCGACAATCATTCATTTCTCTATTGTCGAGATAAAAAAATAGCCCCCATAATGGGAGCTATCTAAATCAATTGGCTAACGCCGCCTTCTGCGCTGCGACAATTTCCGTAATGCCGACTTTCGCCGACTCTAGCAGAGCCATCAGCTGCTCGTGACTGAACGGTTCACCTTCTGCGGTGCCCTGAATTTCAATCATCTTGCCTTCTTCTGTCATTACCACGTTCATGTCTGTGTCTGCCGCTGAATCTTCAACGTATTCAAGGTCACACAGAACATCATCACCTAGCAAACCAACTGAAACTGCCGCTACGTGGCCTTTCATTGGGTTTGCTTTTAGCTTGCCGCTATCTACTAGGTGTTGGAATGCATCGGCCATTGCAACACTTGCGCCGCTGATGGATGCAGTACGCGTACCACCGTCAGCTTGGATAACGTCACAGTCAACGGTGATCATGAACTCACCCATGGCTTTTAGGTCGACAACAGCGCGTAGGCTTCGCGCGATAAGACGCTGAATTTCCATCGTACGGCCGCCTTGTTTGCCACTTGCCGCTTCACGACGAGTACGCGAATGTGTTGCTCGAGGTAGCATGCCGTATTCAGCTGTAACCCAGCCTTTACCTTGACCTTTTAGCCAACGTGGCACAGATTCTTCGACGGTCGCATTACACAACACTTTGGTGTTACCGAACTCAACTAGCACTGACCCTTCAGCGTAAGCTGTGTAGTTACGAGTAATTTTGATAGGGCGAACTTGATCCGCCTTGCGATCGTTTGGACGCATGGGCATCTACCTTAAATATGAGGAGAAGACGATTTGGTTGGGCGAAGATTATAACGGAATCGATTCCGGATTCATAGGTTACGCATCTGGCACAACATAAACAATCCATACATCCCGCGCACCTATCGACGCAGCGTGATACACTCTTGAAGTAATTTTCAAAAAATGAAGACAGGAAAATTCGATGATTTACAGTATGACAGCGTATGCACGCAAAGAAGTAAAAGGCGATTGGGGTTCTGCGGTATGGGAAATCCGCAGCGTGAACCAGCGTTATTTAGAAACATACTTCCGCATGCCAGAGCAATTTCGCGGGTTAGAGCCCGTTTTACGTGAGCGTTTTCGTAAGCGCTTAGCGCGAGGCAAAGTAGAATGTAATCTACGCTTTGAAGCAAACCCTGCCGCAAAAGGTGAGCTTAGCATCAATGAAGCGCTTGCTAGCCAGGTAATTAAAGCCGCTGAACAAGTCATGCACATGACTGGTGAACTGAGCCGAATCAATCCATTTCAAGTCATGCAATGGCCGGGGGTAATGGAAACGCCAGAGCAAGACATGGATGCGGTAAATAAAGTGCTACTAGAAGCGTTTGATGGCGCAATGGATGAATTTATTGAAGCGCGCGCTCGTGAAGGCGAGAACATGAAGGCGCTAATTGAGCAACGCCTAGAAGCGATCACATCAGAAGTTGTGAAAGTGCGCGCACGCATGCCAGAAATACTAGAGTGGCAACGTGAGCGTCTGTTCTCTAAATTTGAAGATGCGAAAGTAGAGTTAGAACCATCTCGCGTTGAGCAAGAGCTTATCCTTCTGGCACAGAAATCAGACGTAGCAGAAGAGCTAGACCGTCTTGACTCTCACGTAAAAGAAACAACAAACATCCTGAAGAAAGGTGGCGCAGTCGGTCGTCGTCTAGATTTCATGATGCAAGAGTTCAACCGTGAATCGAACACGCTAGCGTCGAAATCCATCAGCACCGACATCACCGCATCGGGCGTTGAACTGAAAGTTCTAATTGAACAGATGCGTGAGCAGATCCAAAACATTGAATGATCTAAAAGTCATCGAGTATTGAAACAAAAAAGCCCCGCTAATACGGGGCTTTCTTTTATTCGTCTTTTTCCAAAGTACTGTTATCAACGTAGGGCCAATAATGGTGCCCAATTCTGATCAGCAAAGTAGCCGCAGCCAAAATAAACGCAGCCAGAGATAACCACACAACCAAAACCGCATCCAGCTCTTTCATTCCGAGTGTGATGTAGCGGGCGATCGCCATCATCGCGATATAGATAGGATAGCGTACCGGAATTTTACCATTCATCACGAACTGCTGCACCATGGCGAGCACTTCCAGATAGATAAACATCAAAAGAATATCTGTGAGTAAGACACGCTTCTCTACAAATACGTGCACAAACTCTTGCATCATGGCGTACAACGTCGCCAAGGTAATAGAGACTAATAACACCGCCTCCAAAATATGGAAGACTCTCAGGAAAGGTCGACTAAAGGATTTCGGTAAATTCGACGGCATGGTCCATTATCCAAACAAAGAAAATAGGCCTTGAGTTTAGCATGCAACGATCTTCAATCAATCAGAATAAACATCAGTGCGAATCGACTCCAAGTCCTGGCATTTGCTTATAAAAACGCTCCGCTTATTTGGCGGAGCGCTTTTGTGTTATAGGACCTGTGGCATCACTTACGCCACTTGCTGCTTTTTTTCAGCTACGCGCTTTTTCTCCCGATATTTAGGGTGAGTGATCGGAATCGCAGATAGGAGTTTTTTGGTGTATTCGTTTTGCGGGTTTGCATAAATTTCTTTAGCGCTGCCTGCTTCTACCACTTTACCAAAATACATCACGGCAACTTTGTCAGAGACATGTTTCACCACAGAGAGATCGTGAGAGATAAATATGATCGCCAAGTTCATTTCTTGTTGCAGTTGTAGCAATAGGTTCAAGATTTGCGCCTGTACCGACACATCTAACGCAGATACCGATTCATCACAAATCAGCAGTTTAGGCTTCAATGCAATCGCGCGAGCGATACCGATACGCTGCCGTTGTCCGCCTGAAAATTCATGTGGATAACGGTTTACTGCCGTTTCTGGTAATCCCACTTTGATTAAAAGCTCTTTTACCCATTGTTTACGCTCTGTTGGCGTGCCAATTTTATGAATAACAAACGGTTCTTCCAGAATCATACCGATGGTATGACGCTGATTGAGTGACTCCATTGGGTCTTGAAAGACGATTTGCATGTCTTTACGCAGCGAGCGCATCTCTTTCACAGACAATTTTGTGATGTCTTTACCTTCAAAGAAAATCTTACCTTCCGTTGGCTCGTATAACTTTAAGATCGTGCGACCAAGGGTGCTTTTACCACAACCTGACTCACCAACTAGCCCCAGTGTTTCACCTTCAGAAACAGACAGTGAAACTCCGTCTACCGCTTTGATGGTGTAGCCTTTCTTGAACAGCCCTTTACCAGAAACAAAGTGCTGCTTAAGATTTTCAATTCTTAATACTTCTTTTGCCATAACATCCTCTTTTATGACTGGTTCACTTTGCTCAGTTAACTGGCAAACATACTGGCATCAATAGGCTTGATATCGATCATCTGCTTTGGCTCATTATCTAAGCTCGGCATCAGCCCCATCAAACGCTCTGTATATGGGTGCTGTGGGTTATCAAACAACTCAAAAATTTCTGCTTTTTCGACAATACGCCCGCCATACATCACGGCAACATCATCACACACTTCTGCCACAACCCCGAGATCGTGAGTGATGAATATCATCGCCATGCCCGTTTCTTCCTGAAGATCGTTCATCAGTTCAAGGATAGACGCCTGAACCGTAACATCCAACGCTGTAGTCGGTTCATCACAAATCAGAATATCCGGCTTACAGGCCAATGCCATCGCGATCATGACACGCTGGCGCATACCACCAGATAGGTTATGGGGATACTCATTCAATCGCTTCTCTGGCATTGGAATTTTTACTTTTGCCAGCATTTCAATCGAGTACGCCTCCCGCTCCTTTTTGTCGAGCTCAGGTCGATGGAGCTCAAGCACTTCACATATTTGACGACCAATGGTGTGCACTGGGTTGAGCGCCGTCATCGGGTCTTGGAAGATGATCGAAATGCGATCGCCACGCATGGCGTACATCTCTTCCGCAGGCAAATCAACTAGGTTGGTGCCGCGATAATTCACTTCACCTTTGATAATGTTGCCATATGGCTTAGGTAATAGCCCCATGATCGACATTGAGGTTACGCTCTTACCACTACCTGACTCTCCTACCAGACCGAGTGTACGTCCAGCTCTCACATCAAAGTTCACACCATGCAGAACCTTCACTGGCCCATCATCGGTGGTAAATTCAACTTCGAGATCTTTAACACTTAGGATTACATCGTTTTCCATAACCAATCCTTACAGCTTATAAGTGTCATCTACGACAACAACAGGTTCAAAAGCTTTGCCTGACTTCATCGCTTGTTTCGTTTCTTTTTTGATATCACTATCAATCCAGTAAGTGCCATCGCCTATGATTGCACCACTGAACAGCGCCTCTGTCATGCGATTCATTGGCTTATCTGGAAACTTTAACCAGCGCCAGTGACCATAGCGGACATAAGGAACCATGTAGCCTGGGACGATAACGTGAGCATCAATGATGTCACGCTGAATCTCATGACCTAGCTGGATCTTTTTATCCATATCCATGCCAAAACGATACTCGATGATCTTTTCATCCAGTTCAGGCGTGCTGTAGTTTGTGAAAGAGTTAGTTTGCGGCTTGTTCGCATTGACTGAATGGAAGTACTCCCAATACGTTGGGATCTCAGACGTACCCATATCTAAGAAAGCCAAATCGTGCTTTTTCTCACGTACGTATTTGAACATGGATGAGCCATCAACTAACTTGAGCTCAATATCCAGCCCTGCTAGCTTGGCTTGCTCACGCAAAAATGCAATACGAGGAGTATGAACAGGTGTTCCGTAGGTCAGCTCGAAGCTTAAGCGCTCACCTTTATCATTAACACGAATACCATCAGAACCAATTTTGTTAAAGCCTGCGGCTTCGAATGCCTCGGCCGCTTTTGCGGGATCAAACTTCGGTGCCTTAGCATCTGGTAGGGTGTATTTACCATGACCATAACCGGTCGGGTTCGGTTTACGGGAGTAGTCGCCACGCATGACATTCTCTATCATGCCATCAAAGTCAATCGCGTAAGTAATGCCCTTGCGAATGTTTAAATCATCCAGCAAAGGCATCGCGGTGTTCATCCATACACCACCAGCCCCAACTGGGAATTGGTTGTAACCCCAGAACTTTTGAATGTATCCCTTTTGGTAAGGTTCCGTATTCGATTTATCATGCCATAAGCTTGGTAAAACAAGACCAAATGCGTCCAGCTTCCCTTTCTCAAAGTGCTTCATCGCGATATCACTGTCGCGAATCACTGTGATGCGGATTTTGTCGACATTATAACGATGTTGATAATACTTATTGCTGTAACCCCACCAGTCTTCACCGACATGTTTGAAGGTCACACTTTTACCTTTTTTAATGTCATCTAGGTAGTATGCACTGGTCGTTGGTTCACTTTTAAAATTGTAGTAGCGGACAAAGTTGTCATGTATACCGTCACCATTTTCATCTTTTGAAGGGTTAGCATAAAAATGTGCGGGACGTGGGCGCAGGGCCCCCATTCGTAACAGCAACTCTTCCGGATTAAACTCTTTCGCCGCCTTAACAGCAAACGTGTGAGTGTCGTACTTGATAACATCCGCAATCGTTTTGTTGTAGTAATCGTTGTACCAAGGCTCCAAGATGTCCTTGGAACGATAAAACTTCAGCATGAACACGAAATCGTCGGCAGTCACAGGTTTGCCGTCCGACCATTTGGCTTCAGGGTTGAGTTTGAAATAGACCGTTTTGTTGTCACCTGCTAACGCCCACTCGTTAGCAAGCTCAGGGATGAACTCTAAAGTATCTGGGTGGCGGACCACCAAGCCTGGTGTTTCATCTAAGATAAAAGAACGTAGCCCTGCATTAGCGTCTGGGCCAACACTACGTAACGTCTGCGGGAAACTTGACATAAAGGTGCGATAAGTCCCTCCACGTTTCGCTTCTGGCGAACCATATTGAGGCTCATCCCAGTTTGTTTGCCAGTTTAAGTCAGTCGGAAGCGTTGCTGACATTGCACCAAAACTCAGGGCGCTCAGCGTGGACGCTAAAAATAATTTCTTCATAAAACTTCCCTTTTTATGTTTTGCTCACAATGCTCGCTTAAACATAGCGTGTGAATTTTTTCGGGTCGAAAGCCGCTCGAATGGCTTCACCAATAAAGGTCACCATTACCAGAACCAGAACTATAGAAGTCACTACTGACGCAACAATCCATGGCGAATCTAAGTTTGACTTACCTTGTTGCAGTAGTTCACCCCAACTTGGCGTTGGTGGCATCAAGCCTAATCCTAGGTAATCGAGAGCAGTCAGTGCTGTGATGTTAGCTGCAATAGTAAAAGGCGCTAGGGTTACAATCATCACCATCGTATTTGGCAAGATGTGATTAAACAAGATACGTCCGGTCGATGCCCCTAAAGCACGAGCCGCCATTACATATTCTCGTGCCGCTTCTTTATAGGTCATGGTCCGCATGTACCATGTCATACCCATCCAAGTGAAAAGCACGTTAATAGCGACAAAGAGAGCAAACGTCGGCTGAACGATTGAGACAAGAATCATAATGACGTACAAAAACGGGACCATTGACCAGATTTCGATAAGTCGCTGTACAAACAAGTCAAATTTACCGCCCCAAAAACCCATAGCACAACCGACTGCAGTACCGATCGCGTAGGAAATGGCCATCGTAAGCAACGCAAATCCCATCGCCGTTCTGAATCCGTAGACGAGTCGCGCCAAAATATCGCGACCTATCACATCTGTACCTAAATAATGCTTATTTTCGGCACTAGGTGCTGTTGGCGGGAAATCACCACTAAAATCTTGTTCGTATGGGTTCCACGGCACAAGCGGCAAAATAACAAAGTTGTCGCCCCCTTCAGCCTCAAACGCTTTTTGCAGTACACGATAATCGGCTTCACTGGATGACTCTTGGCCGAATTCGCTACCTAAACGTACGTCACTGACAACAGGAAAATAGTAGCTACCATCGTACTTGACGACTAGCGCTTTACTGTTGATCAAAAGTTCGGCGAATAGAGAAAGGATCAACATGATAGAAAGAGCAACAAACGACCAATAGCCTCGTTTGATCTCTTTAAAGTGACGAATTTTCTTTTGAGTTAATGGACTAACTTTAATCATGTTACGCTCCAAACTTCACACGTGGGTCGACTAAAGCAACACAAATATCTGAAATGATGTTACCAATGAGAAGTAACAACGCATTAATGGCGACAATACCCATAACAACAGGGTAATCACGCTCCATGATTGATTCGTAACCCAATAAGCCAATGCCATCAATATTGAAGATAACTTCAATCAGGAAAGCACCGGTCATGAAGAACAACAAAGAGTTACCAAAGTGACTCGCGATTGGAATTAAGCTGTTACGCAACGCGTGCTTACGAACTGCTTTTTTGAAAGGTAATCCTTTCGCAATTGCGGTGCGGATGTAATCTGAGGAAAGGTTTTCCATCAGGTTATTTTTCATTGTCATCGTCAGCGTGGCAAAATCACCAATGAGGTAACAGATCAAAGGCAACACCGCATGCCACATAATGTCTTTAGCGCGTTCAAAGAAGGTTTCGTAATCGTCGAAGTCATCGCCGACAAAGCCTCCCATCGGAAACCATTCCAAGTGATAACTAAATAACGTGATCAGCAATACACCCACCACATAACCTGGTAGCGCGTAGCCTACGAAAATGAGTACTGAAGAAGCGGAATCAAACACAGAACCGTGCTTGAGTGCCTTATAGTAACCAAGAGGAATCGAGATAAAATAACTAATAAAGAAGGTCATGCCGCCATAAAACAACGACACTGGCAAACGCTCTGCGATCATGTCCGAGACAGGCTCGTAGTAACGCGTCGACTCGCCAAGATCTAGCATTACCAAACGACTTAACCACTCGACGTACGCTTCCGTTACTGGTTTATCCAGGCCATAAAACGCATTCAGCTCCGCGATTTGATCGTCAGAAAGGGCCGTATTACCACCCGCAGACGTCATTGATGCGGCGCCGTCCCCCTGGGACTGCATTTGTGACAACATGCGTTCAACAGGTCCGCCAGGCACGAAACGAGTGATAGCAAAGATGAGAATAGTTATCCCGAGAAACGTTGGGATAACCAACGCCAAACGGCGTAAAAAGTACGACAGCATATACAACTTGCTCCTTGTCTACTGTCCAGTTCAAACGGAGTGAAAGAGGATATTTTCCGCCCAAAATGGTGCATATTTATCTCGTAGTAACTAAAACTGTTGAAGCACACTCCCTGCGCCTCAAGAGCTAGACTTTTCTACTACTGCAATAATTTCAGCGTCATATTTATCTTGAATCCACATCAGCTTCAAGTGTTTGAAACCAAAACATGACAAACTTCCTTCGATGTCGAAAAACAGAAATGTTTTTGTAAAAAATTATAAAAAACCACAAAAATAATTCATACAGAATATCAATCTAGGCTGTTTAGAGCCAAAACCCTACATAAAAATGCACCCTACACACATAAATAGACACATAATCCAAGGTTATATTTGACCTAAAAATACGAGTGAGCCCTTTAACCGCAATGGGTATCATATTTTGATACCACCTAATAAGTTCGAGCTAACAAAGTATGGATTCGATATAAAACTCATCTCAGAACAATTCACTGGAAAAATATCTTTTTCCAGATTCAATTACCCACTAAAAAACCATAGGCAAGATAAGTCATTAAAGTTTATAAGAAACACAAAATACGGTGTTTTATTGAAATTTAATATCGATCCATAAACATTATTCGGTTTTTTATTCCGCCTTTTAAATAAAGCCTGGTTATTTACATCTTTTTTACATTTAAGCATCCCCGTTTACCACTGGTTTGACTTCCTTTTTTCATCTCGGTTATACATTGGCCGAACGTTAACGAAATATTAACGTCACATTTGGCCGCTATGCGGCCAGACATAGGAAATAATAATAATCGGAGCAACAAGGATGTATAAAAACACAACCGCTTTATCTGTTGCGATAAGCCTTGCTTTGGGGACAGCAGCAGTTGCAGCCCCAGCAACAGCACTGGCAGAAGAGCAACAAGTTGAAAAACTTCAAAAGATGAAAGTTACTGGTTCGCGTATCTCCACGACGGATATGGAAGGTCCTTCACCAGTTACTGTTATTAATAGTAAAGACATTGAGTCTAAAGGCTTTAACAGCGCGCAAGACGTATTGAACAGTTTGACCCAAAACACAGGTGGTGTAATGGCTCAAACAGACTCTTTCTCGTTTACACCAGCAGCGCAGTCAGTCAACTTACGTGGCCTTGGCGCGTCACGCACATTGATTCTTATTGATGGCCGTCGTCTTCCTCAATACCCGCTAGCACAAGATGGTACATCTAACTTCCAAGATATCGGCCAAATCCCTGTCGCCGCTATTGAGCGTGTTGAAGTAATGACCGACTCAGGTTCTGCTATCTACGGCTCCGACGCAATCGGTGGTGTCGTAAACTTCATTTTAAAGAAAGACTTTGATGGCGTTTCTGTAAAAGTACGCGCGGGTGACGCGACGGATGGTGGTTACCAAAATGGTCGTTTAGACGTTGTAGCTGGCAAAAACTTTGACGACAAACGTATTCTCTTCGTTGGCCAATTTGCGGGCAACGAAATGCTAAAGCAATCTGACCGAGATGATTGGGCTGGCGATGACGGTTCTAGCCGTTCTCAGCTAAGTGGCTACTCTAGCTACGGTGCAAACTTTGAAGGCGCCAACGGAACACTTCTAACACCAGCTGATGCTGGTTCTTCATGTAAAGAAGTCGTTGGTGATGCCGCGATTGAACGAGCGGATGGAAAGTGTGGTGTTAACCGCTCTGCGTACCGAACATTAAAACCAGAAAATAAACAAGTAGACCTACTTTTACGTGGTGAAATGGACATTAACGACAATGTCACTGCCATGGCAGAAGCCCGTTTTGGCTACAAGTCTACAGAATCTGAATTCGAACCTAACCCTTATAGCGTTGAAGTTGATGCCACTCACTTCCGCGGCGAAGGCGAATACACTCGCCGTATGGTCGAATTTGGACCACGCGAAAGTAACACTGAAGCCGATTCTTTTGGCTTAACCTTAGGCTTGAACGGCCTGCTTGCTGATACGTATGATTGGGACCTATCCGCTGGTTACTCTGAGCAAAGCGTTGAAACAAGCAACCCAGCAATCTTCCTAACTCTCGACCAAGCTGTACAAAATGGTGATGTCGATCTTCTAGGGCCTATCTCTCAAGACGTTGTAGACAAATACAGCGGCACTTCAAGCAAAGAAGCTTACTCAAAGCTTTACTCTGTTAACGGCTCACTGGCTGGTGATTTGGTTGAACTTCCTGCAGGTATGTCTGGCTTTGCTGTTTATGGTGAATGGAACCGTACTGACTACAATGAGACGATTGATGCTACAACAGCAGCCGGTGGTTTCTCAGGTCTAGGTGGAACGTCAGGCGGCGGTGACCGCGATCAGATTGGTCTTGGTGTTGAAGCTCTTATTCCTATCATTGAAGATTTAGAAATGACTGTCGCTGGTCGTTACGACCACTACTTCGACGACTCGGCAACTGGCGGCGCATTCACTCCTAAAGTAGCCCTAGCATACCGTCCTACTGACACCCTATTGCTACGTGGTAGCTACGGTCTAGGCTTCCGAGCTCCAGACTTGAAGCGACTATTTGGTGATCAAACTCGAGGCTTTGGTTCTGGTTTTGACCCTGTGCTTTGTGCCAACGCTGGTGGTAGCGGCCCACAAGATAAAGATAAGTACCCAGAGTGTGATACTCAGTACTTCGATACGCTTAATGGCCCTAACTCAGAGCTGAAAGAAGAAACAAGTACAAACATTAACTTGGGCCTAGCGTGGGAGCCTGTGGATGATCTTGGTGTAACTGTTGACTGGTACCACATCAAGATGGAAGACGTCGTAACAGCACCAACTTACCAAGACGTAATTAACGATCCAGGTAAATACCCAGGTACTGAAGTCGTTCGTAACCCAGATGGCACCATCAAGTCGGTATCCTATGGTCCAGTGAACCAGTCGTATGAAGAGCGTTCTGGTATTGACCTAGCGATCAAATACGCATACGACACTAATGAGTTCGGTTCATTTAACACGCGTGTTGCTGTAACGAAGATCTTGATTGCTGAATATCAAGAAAACGACAGCGAGCCTGTAACGGATGAAAGAGATTTCATGCCTGAATACACCGCAACGTTAAATCTTGGCTGGGCATATGAAGATGTCGCTATCAACCTATTTGGTAAATACCGCGACCGTATGTGTTCAAGCTACGCAAACCGTTACTACTTTGATGACTGTGATTCTGCTAAAAAAGCGGGTTACAAAGCAGAAATCGCTAGTATGACAACGTGGAACCTAACGGCTTCTTACCAATTCAACGAGAGTGGTCGTGTAACTCTTGGTGCTATCAACATGTTTGACAAAGTACCGCCTGCAGATCCTCTAAGCGATACCTCTCCATTCTATGCAACTGGGTATGACGATCCAATCGGACGTCAGCTATACGTCGAGGCATCATACGACTTCTAAAAAATATTTGGCGCGGGTTTTCCGCGCCCTTTTCGACTGACTAAAACACTGACAAGGATGCAACCATGAAATTCAAGGAATTTGGTCTCAGTGCCATAGCTGCAGCATTGCTTACTATCAGTAGTAGCTCTATAGCGGCCAACTCTGGTGCTGTCGTTTCCACACAAGCAAAAGCAAATCAATCTTCAGAAGCTTCGCAACAAAAAATCGACAATTATGCCGAAAGTACTGAAGGCATGTTGGCAGAATACAAAGGCTTACTACGTCAAATCGACAGCATGAAAGTCTACAACGAGCAAATTAACCGTATGGTTCAATCACAGCAAGGTGAATTGGACTCATTAAATAACCAAATTGCTCAGATCGATCAAACGGCAACAGAAGTAGTGCCACTAACACTTAAAATGATCGATGCACTCGATGAGTTTGTGACTCTCGATCTGCCTTTCCAGAAAAAAGAACGTAATAAACGTGTCCAAGAACTGCGTCGTCTCATGGATCGCGCCGACGTAACAACTTCTGAGAAATTCCGTAAAGTGATGGAAGCCTACCAAATTGAAGAAGGCTTCTCTCGCTCAATTGAATCTTACAAAGCTAGCCTAGATAGAAATGGGGAAACCGTGACTTACGACTTCCTACGTATTGGTCGCACGGCGCTTTTATTCCAATCTCCAGACGGTGGTGAGACAGGTATGTGGAACCAACAAACACGTCAATGGGAAACATTACCGGAAAGCTACCGCATAGCGGTACAGCAAGGCCTTCGTATCGCGAAGAAGCAAGCGCCACCAGCGCTAATCAAATTGCCTGTATATGCTGGGGAGGAATAAGAGATGAAAGGATTCAAAACTCTAGCCGCTGGTCTACTAGCGAGCTTATTTATGGTTTCAGGCGTACAAGCAGAAACGCCTAAAAACCTATCTGAACTACTCAAAAACGTAAAATCAGAAAGCATCGTTGAGTCAAAAGAGAACAAAGCCCGTGAAGCTGAGTTCAAGAACAACCGAGATAAGCAAGCGGCATTATTGCAACAGGCTCGTGAAGAGCTAGCTTCACAGCAAGCACTGGGCGATCAACTTAAAGCGACATTTGATGAAAACGATAAGCAGCTGACTGAACTAACAGAAACCTTACGTGTTCGCTCTGGTACTTTGGGCGAAATGTTTGGTGTGGTCCGCCAATATGCGGGCGAGTTTAAGGGCTTATTTGCTGCCTCTCAAAACGCTGTTCAGTTCCCAGAGCGTGACGCTCTACTAACGAAACTGGCTGAAAGCAAAGAACTGCCATCAACACAAGAGCTAGAAGCATTCTGGCATACCATTCTTCAACAAGTGGTTGCCTCAGGCGAGACAGTAACAACCCAAGCAACGGTTGTTTATGGCGAAGGTAAAGAAGCGGTTCGCGATGTTACTCTTGTCGGTGAATTTAACGCGATTGCCGATGGTAAGTACGTTACTTATGTACCTCAAACAGGTAAGTTCGAAGAACTCTCTCGACAGCCTCGCACCAATATTACACGTCATGTTGCGGGCTTTGAGTCAGCGTCAAACAGCTATGAGCCACTGTTTATTGACCCATCCCGTGGTGTAATTCTGTCTCTACTTGTACAAAGCCCTACCGTTCAAGAACGTATTGATCAAGGTGGCATTGTAGGTTACGTCATCCTTGGTATGGGTGCAGTTGGCGCTATCATTGCTCTAGTTTGCTTCCTACGCCTTCAAGTGATTGGCGGTAAAATGCGTAAGCAAGCGAAATCAGAAACCGTGATTCCTGGTAATCCTCTGGGTGAAGTTATCCAAGCTTACCAAGAACACAAAGGTGACAACCTTGAAGATCTTGAAGCGAAACTGGACGAAATCATCCTACGTAACGCACCGAGCATTGAACGCTTTATCAGCTCAATCAAACTGTTCGCTTCTGTAGCACCACTTCTAGGTCTACTGGGTACGGTAATGGGTATGATCGGTACGTTCCAAGCAATCACACTATTTGGTACAGGTGATCCTAAGCTAATGGCTGGCGGTATCTCTGAAGCACTTGTTACTACGATGCTTGGTCTGGTTGTCGCAATTCCTCTACTGTTCCTGTACACCATCGTACACAGTAAAGGTCGTCGTTTGGTTCAAACTCTTGAAGAACAGAGTGCAGGCTTCATCGCTCGCTATCAGGAAAAACTACATAAAGCCGAAAGCTAAGGAGGCGTTATGTGGTGGTTAGTTGGAGAACTTGAATCAATTAGGCGCTTCTTGGGAATGGGTGGCGATGTACTCGTCGCCATCTTCATCCTCAGCTTTATGCTTTGGGCAGTATTGTTAGAACGTTGGTTCTATTTTGCTGCCGTCGCTCCAAAAGCCATGAAAAAAGCCGTTGGCTCATGGCAGGGGCGATCAGAGCACCAGAGCTGGAACGCTAAGATGATCCGACAAGAAATTGTTTCTCGTCAGGACATTGAGAATAAAAAGGGCCTGCCAATCGTGAAAGTGTTGATTGCGCTTTGTCCCTTACTGGGTTTGCTCGGCACCGTTGTTGGCATGATCCAAGTATTCGACATCTTAGCGGTAACAGGAACAGGAAGCCCTCGAGCAATGGCCTCGGGGATCTCAAAGGCAACAATCCCAACTTTAGCCGGGATGGTGGCTTCTCTATCAGGACTGTTCTTTAGTTCACGTCTTGATCATTTAGCCAAAGTCACAACGCAAAAGCTGGAAGATAAGCTAAAGCATATTGCCTGAGTAAATGGAATTAGAGGTATAGGTCATGAAAAGACGCTATAGCAGTGATAGCAGTGATGAAACCGCTATCGATATGACACCGATGCTCGACATCGTATTCATCATGTTGATCTTCTTTATCGTAACAACATCGTTCGTAAAAGAAGCTGGTCTAGAAGTAAACCGCCCGACAGCAAGCTCTGCGCAAACCGTGAAAAAAGGTAACATCATGGTCGCAGTTGGTGCGGCGGGTGATGTTTGGGTTGATAAACGCCGCATCGAAGTGGACGCGGTTCGCGCGAATATTGAACGTCTTCGTGCAGAAAGCCCTGATGGCGCAGTTGTTATCCAAGCCGACACTGAGGCAAATGCTGGCGTAGTCGTGAAGGTTATGGACCAGATCAAAATGGCAGGTGTAGAAAGCATCTCCATTGCCGCAACCAATAAGGATTAAGCTTATGCGGTATCTGGCCTCAATTGCACTGGCGCTCATTGTCTCCCTCGGGTTGTTCTGGGGGATGGACAAGCTAGTAAACAAAGAGCGCCACGAGTTAGTGTCGAATGATGACCTGCGTATGGTCGAGTTTATTCGCATTAAACCAGACGAAAAAATACAGGAGAAAAAACGCGAACTTCCAAAACCACCACCGCCTAAGCGTCCGCCGCCACCGCCAGAAATGAAAGTGACAGCGACAGTAAAACCGGTGATGGAGCAGACCCCAATGGATATGCCAAAGCTTGACCTACCCGTAAATGTTACAGGTGGTTCGGTGCTTGGACATTATAGCCAGGGTGGAGGTGCGCAACTCGCGGGTAGCGGAGGTCCAACACCTCTAGCGACATTCCAACCTCAAATGCCTAGGAAGGCTGCGAAAGCAGGAATAGAAAAAGGGGTCGTCTTATTAGAGTTTACTGTAAACGCACGTGGTGCCGTAGAGGACATCAAAGTTCTTAAAGAGCAACCACGACGCTTAGGCCTCGGTCGAGCGGCAAGAAAAACAGTCTCTAAATGGACATTTAAACCAAAATTGGTTGACGGGAAACCTGTTAGCTCGCGCCTATCGCAAGAAATAGAGTTCTCAACCAATTAAGGAGTCACGATGAAAAGTTTATGGAAAAGCAAAGTGGCTTCTTTAATTCTCTTCGCAGGAGTGGCAATGGCCGCTCCTACGATGGCAAAAGAAGCTCCTCAGTTATCAGATCGGACATTTCGAACCGTTAACAAAGTGCAAGAGTTGATCGCAACTGAAAAATATTCAGCAGCGAAAGAAAAACTAGCAAGCGCTTTAGAAAGCACAAGTTCGAAAAAATACGACCGAGCAGTTTTACTTCAGCAGACTGGCTTTTTGTATTCGCTACAAGACAATTATGTGCAAGCAGCAAAATACTTTGCCGAAGCATTACAGCTCGACGCACTTCCCGTTCCGGTTGCTCAACAAGTTCGCTACAGCTTGGCTCAGCTTTACCTAGCTGAAGAAAAGTATACGTTGTCTGTAAAAACGATGAAGGAATGGTTCAAGGTTGCAGAAACAACCAAAGAGAAGCCTCAAGCTCATGCTTATATCACGTTAGCGAGCGCTTATGTTCAGTTGGAAGATTACAAAAATGCAATCCCGCCAACCAAAAAAGCCATCGCGATGAGCAAGAGCCCAAGTGAGTCTTGGTACTTAATTCTCGTTGCATCTCACTACGAGTTAGGCCAGCTGAAAAGCGTTGCCAGTGTACTCAAAACTCTAACTTCAAAGTACCCTCAGAAAAAGCGTTACTGGATGCAACTTTCTGGTGTCTACATGGAGCTAGGTCAAGAACGCAACTCTCTAGCCACCCTAGAAATGGTTTACAAAATGGGGAAACTAGAAGGAGAGAAGGAATATTTACGCTTTGTAAACTTCTTGGCTTATCAAGGTATTCCATATAAAGCAGCCAAAACTCTTGAAAAGGAAATGGCAGCTGGAAACATTGAAAAGACGAAGGAAAACTATGACCGCCTAGCCAGCTTCTGGCAGCAAGCTAAAGAGCTAGATAAATCAATTCTCGCTTATAAAAAGTCATATAACCTCGCTCCTTCTGCTAAAACGCAAATTCAGATTGCTCGCTTAATGATACAAGACAAGCAGTATTCTGAAGCAACTCGTTTTGTAGAAAGCGCGGCATCCAGTGCCTCTAAAGAGCAAAAGGCAGAACTTGAATACATTCGCGGGATGGCCTATTTCGAGCTTAAGCAGCCACAAAAGGCCTTGCAGGCGATGAAAGGCGCTGCTCAATCGCCAAAATTCAGGTCAACCGTTAGCCCTTGGATAAATTTCCTAGAGTCTCAAGGATAATTCGAAGATTAAGTGTGAGTCAGTCGCACGCCTGGGGAAGTGAAAGCTTCCCCTTTTTTCCGTTTTATCTTTATTAACCCCTATTTTTAACCAGAGTCACTCACGCAAGCCAAATCGGGACTCTAAACCTAAAATCAGCACACTAAACGGTTGTAGAAATGGTTTTAATAACAGAGTGCGCGGATGGTAAGTCCTGTATCACGCTCCTTCTTCGCTGTTTAGGAACACTCTGGCGTAAGTAACTATTTCATCTGAGACGATCACAGACAGAAAGATCAACTGGTAACAAAATAGAGATCATGATACTCTTCGCCTCCATTTTTCTGGCGGGATTATCACCAATATCCACCCCTTTGGTGGTTGATTTCTCAATGCCAGTGCTATCGTTATAAGAATGTCGAACTTTCCTTCGGCACTCAATCAATCCAATCAAAAGTGGAACAGTACAATGGGCAAAGGTACTCTCTATATCGTATCTGCACCTAGCGGCGCAGGTAAATCTAGCTTGATCTCAGCGATGTTGGAACGCAACCCAACCTATGCAATGAAAGTGTCTGTGTCTCACACCACGCGCAACATGCGACCTGGTGAAGAAAATGGTGTCCACTACCATTTTGTAGCGAAAGATGAGTTTGAAGCCCTGATCGCTAAAGGTGACTTCCTAGAATACGCAGAAGTGTTTGGTAATTATTACGGCACATCTCGTGTATGGATTGAAGAAACACTAAATAAAGGTATCGACGTTTTTCTAGATATCGACTGGCAAGGCGCACGCCAAATCCGTGAACAAATGCCAGAAGCCAAAAGCATCTTCATCCTGCCACCATCAAACGGTGAGTTAGAGCGTCGCTTGAACACTCGTGGTCAAGATAGCGATGAAGTGATCGCAAAGCGTATGGCTGAAGCCAAGTCGGAAATCTCTCATTACAACGAGTACGACTACGTGATCGTAAACGACGATTTTGATACTGCTTTGATGGATTTTAAAGCTATCTTGCGTGCTGAAAGATTGAAGGAAGAAAAGCAAGCTGCTAAATATAAAGGTATGCTTGACGCGTTGTTAGCAGAGTAACTTCAAAAAAGTCACGCTGTAAAACATAAAGAATTTCCCGTTTTTTGCCCAGTGCGAAAAACACAATAAAGTACCTGAGAAAGTCCACAAACGGTGGCTTGTCTAATTGCTAGTAAATAAAGTAGTTAGGTTGTATACTTTCTCGTCATTCTAAAATTTTAGTTAACTATTTGGAGTCCTCATGGCACGCGTAACTGTTCAAGACGCTGTTGAAAAAGTTGGCAACCGTTTCGACCTAGTACTGATTGCGGCTCGCCGCGCTCGTCAAATGCAAACTGGCGGTAAAGATGCACTAGTGCCAGAAGAGAACGATAAGCCAACGGTTATCGCTCTACGCGAAATCGAAGAAGGTTTAATTACTAAAGAAGTTCTAGACGCTCGTGAACGTCAAGAACAGCAAGAGCAAGAAGCGGCAGAGCTAGCGGCAGTAAGCAGCATCGCTCACAACCGTTAATTCTGACTTTAGAATTCAACAACCTCCCGGGCCTATAATTTGTATCTATTCGATAGCCTCAAAGACGTTGCCCAAGAATACCTAACAGAGCCTCAGATTGAGGCTCTGCGTCAATCTTATGTGGTAGCGAGAGATGCCCATGAAGGGCAAACCCGCTCTAGCGGTGAACCATACATCATCCACCCTGTCGCAGTGGCTCGTATCTTGGCCGAAATGCGCCTTGATATCGAAACCCTCCAAGCTGCTTTGCTGCATGACGTCATTGAAGACTGTGATGTAACTAAAGAAGATCTCGAAGATAAATTCGGCAACACTGTCGCAGAATTGGTTGATGGTGTATCTAAACTGGACAAACTCAAATTCCGCGATAGGAAAGAGGCTCAGGCTGAGAACTTTCGTAAGATGGTTCTGGCCATGGTGCAAGATATCCGCGTCATTCTGATCAAACTGGCTGACCGCACGCATAACATGCGTACGCTTGGCGCGCTTCGACCAGATAAAAAGCGTCGTATTGCTCGTGAAACGTTAGAAATTTACGCGCCCCTCGCTCATCGTCTTGGTATTCACAATATCAAAACCGAACTCGAAGAGTTGGGCTTTGAGGCGCTATATCCCAACCGCTACCGCGTACTGAAAGAAGTGGTTAAAGCCGCACGTGGTAATCGTAAAGAGATGATCCAACGCATTCACAGCGAAATAGAAGGCCGTCTGCAAGATTTTGGCTTGAATGCTCGCGTCGTTGGTCGTGAGAAAAACCTGTTCTCTATCTATAACAAGATGAAAACCAAAGAACAGCGCTTTCACACCATCATGGATATCTATGCGTTCCGAGTCGTTGTTGATACCGCTGATACTTGTTATCGCGTTTTAGGCCAAGTACACAGCTTGTATAAGCCACGTCCTGGTCGCATGAAAGATTACATCGCGGTACCAAAGGCGAACGGCTATCAATCGCTACACACTTCCATGGTTGGCCCACACGGCGTACCTGTTGAAGTTCAGATCCGTACTGAAGATATGGATCAAATGGCGGACAAAGGTGTCGCGGCACACTGGTCTTACAAAGACAAAGGCGACAAGTCTGGTACCACTGCGCAAGTGAAAGCTCAGCGTTGGATGCAAAGCCTGTTAGAGCTACAACAAAGCGCGGGTAACTCATTCGAATTCATTGAAAACGTAAAATCCGATCTTTTCCCAGATGAGATTTACGTCTTCACACCAAAAGGTCGTATCGTTGAATTGCCTTTAGGCGCAACGGCTGTCGACTTTGCCTATGCCGTACATACCGATGTAGGCAACTCTTGTGTTGGTGCTCGTGTTGACCGTAACCCTTACCCATTGAGTAAGGCATTGAAAAACGGTCAGACGGTGGAAATTATCAGTGCCCCTGGTGCGCGTCCGAATGCGGCATGGCTGAACTATGTCGTGACTTCTCGTGCCCGCACTAAGATTCGACAAGTACTGAAAACGATGCGTCGTGAAGAGTCGATTACTTTAGGTCGTCGCCTACTTAATCACGCACTTGGCCGTCACTCGATTGATTCAATTTATCCAGAAAATATCCAAGAAGTCTTGAATGATCTTCGCCTAGAAAGCATCGATGATTTATTGGCTGCTATTGGATTGGGTGAGTTGATGAGCATTGTGATCGCACGTCGTCTCCTTGGTGACACCGAAGAGCTCACGACAACAAGTTCAATCCCAACGGACTCGAAGAAGAAGCTTCCGATTCGTGGCGCAGAAGGCTTATTGCTGACGTTTGCAAATTGTTGTCATCCTATCCCAGATGATCACATTATTGCTCACGTATCGCCTGGTCGTGGTTTGGTTGTTCACCGAGAAACATGTCCGAACGTTCGTGGTTATCAGAAAGAGCCAGACCGTTATATGGCTGTCGCTTGGTCTGAAGACTACGATAAAGAGTTCATTGCTGAACTTAAAGTCGACATGCTTAACAACCAAGGTGCTCTTGCAGAACTTACCAACGTGATCTCGAAAACAGGATCAAACATTCATGGCCTTTCAACGGAAGAACGTGATGGTCGTCTATACACTGTGACTGTGCTGTTGACGACGAAAGATCGTGTCCACCTTGCTGGTATCATGCGTAAGATTAAGGCAATGCCTCAAGCAACCCGAGTCAGACGCAGAAAGAACTAACCTCTATCGCCACCTACTCTGTTAGGTGGCGATTTTTTATACCTCAATAAATATGAACCTAGAACGTTACAACCGTATTCACCAAGTCCTAAAAACTCGCCAAACTGATCTGACACTTTGTCTCGAAGAAGTACATAAGCCAAACAACGTCTCTGCTGTGATCCGCACCGCTGACGCGACAGGCTTACACAAAGTTCACGCAATTTGGCCAGACAAAATGCGTACGCTGAGCCATACCTCAGCTGGCGCGCGTAACTGGGTTGAAGTGGATACTCACGATTCGATTGAAACTGCGATTACCGAACTCAAAGCGCAAGGTATGCAGGTTTTGGTGACCAATCTTTCGGACACCGCCGTCGATTTTCGCGAGATCGACTACACCAGACCAACGGCAATCATTTTAGGCAGTGAAAAAGTTGGCGCTTCGGAGCAAGCCAAACAGCTTGCCGATCAAGACATTATTATCCCAATGGTGGGCATGGTGCAGTCACTAAACGTATCGGTTGCCAGTGCCGTAATTTTGTATGAAGCGCAACGTCAACGTGAAGCCGCAGGCATGTACGACCGAGAAGAAAGCGCTCTGCCTAAAGAGACAATCAACCGTATTCTCTTTGAACGTGGTCACCCAGTGCTGGCAAAAGTCGCGAAACGAAAAGGGCTCGTTTACCCACCACTCGATGAAGAAGGTCAAATCATCGCCGATGACGCGTGGTGGCAAGAGATGCAAAGCAAGTAACAGACTTTCGTCATCCTGAACAGCGGCGAAGGAGCGTGGTTCAGGATCTAATTCTCAAATATACAGATGCTGATAGTATTAACTTCAGCGACATACTTGTTGGAAATAGGCTCCTGATGTCGCTAAAGCTCCTCGGAATGATAGGTTATCAGTCAAATCATGACACTAACTAAAGCATGACTATTTTTTCCTGTACAAAAACACAGCTCCATGGTTAACATACTGCTATGTTAACCATTTTCTTGAGCCCTCTATGTCCGCCCAAATGTTATCTGCCGTCCCATTAACCTCCCTTTCTGGAGTTGGCGCGAAAGTCGCAGAAAAACTCGCCAAAGTTGGCTTACATAGCGTTCAAGATTTGCTGTTTCACCTTCCGTTACGCTACGAAGATCGTACTCGTATTTACCCTATTGCCAAACTGCATGCTGGCCTTTGGGCGGCCGTGCAAGGTAAGGTCATGGCAGTCGACACCATCTTCGGTAAGCGCAAAATGCTAACGGTAAAAATCAGCGACGGTAATGGCACTATCACGCTGCGCTTTTTCAACTTTACCGCAGCCATGAAGAACAATTTCACGCAAGGTAAGTTAGTACATGCTTACGGTGAAATTAAGCGCGGTGGCGTGGGCTTGGAAATTGTTCACCCTGACTACAAGTTTTACGTCAGCGAGCAAAAGCCCGATGTAGAACAGAGCTTAACCCCTGTTTATCCCACCACCGATGGTTTACGCCAAATCACATTACGCAACCTTACCGAACAAGCTTTAGCCCTGCTTGATAAAACCGCAGTGCAGGAATTACTTCCAGCGGGGTTGTATGACCATCAAATCACGATGTCGCAAGCGCTGCACACCATTCATCGCCCACCACCAACCATTAATTTAGATGAGTTTGACGAAGGCAAACATCCTGCCCAAATCCGCTTGATCATGGAAGAATTGCTCGCACAAAACTTATCGATGCTAGCGGTGCGTAGCAAAGGTCAGAAGGATTCAGCGCGACCTCTCGGTCCTTGTAATAAACTAAAAACGCAGCTTTTAGCCCAACTGCCTTTCTCTCCTACAAACGCTCAAACCCGAGTAGTACAAGAGATTGAAGCCGATCTAGAAAAACCGCACCCAATGATGCGATTAGTGCAAGGCGATGTTGGTTCGGGGAAAACGTTGGTTGCCGCTTTGGCCGCTGTTAGAGCCATTGAGCATGGCCATCAGGTGGCACTCATGGCGCCAACCGAACTATTGGCCGAGCAACACGCTATCAACTTCGCAAACTGGTTTGAAACAATGGGCATTCAAGTCGGTTGGTTAGCGGGCAAACTCAAAGGTAAGGCAAAGGAAGCCGAGTTGGCTCGTATTGCCAGTGGTGAAGCAAAAATGGTAGTGGGTACTCACGCGCTATTCCAAGAGCACGTTGAATTTCATCACCTTGCTTTGGTCATCATTGATGAACAGCACCGCTTCGGTGTCCATCAGCGATTAGAATTGCGTGAAAAAGGCGCAAAACAAGGCGCTTATCCTCATCAGTTGATCATGACGGCGACGCCTATTCCTCGAACCTTAGCGATGACCGCTTACGCCGATCTGGAAACTTCCGTGATTGACGAGCTACCACCGGGTCGAACGCCGATTCAAACCGTTGCCATTCCTGATACAAAACGTGACGACATCGTCGAGCGTGTCCGAAATGCCTGCTTAAACGAAGGCAAGCAGGCATATTGGGTGTGTACCCTGATTGATGAGTCGGAAGTATTAGAAGCGCAAGCCGCGGCAGATACCGCAGAAGAGCTTCAACGTAAGCTACCGGACGTAAAAATTGGTCTAGTACACGGACGAATGAAGCCGGCAGAGAAACAAGCGGTGATGCAAGATTTCAAAGACAATAAACTGCATTTGCTGGTCGCAACGACAGTGATTGAAGTTGGTGTGGATGTGCCAAACTCTAGCTTGATGATCATAGAAAACCCTGAACGTCTTGGTTTGGCACAATTACACCAGTTAAGAGGTCGCGTGGGCCGAGGTTCCGTTGCTAGCCATTGTGTGCTGCTGTACCACTCTCCGCTGTCAAAAACCGCGCAAAAACGTCTCGGAGTACTACGTGAAAGTAACGATGGCTTCGTCATTGCGCAGAAAGACCTAGAAATTCGTGGCCCTGGAGAACTATTGGGTACAAAGCAGACAGGTCTTGCTGATTTCAAAATCGCAGACTTAGTTCGAGATCAACGCCTGATTCCCGAAGTTCAGCGCATTGCGCGTCATATTCATGACAATTACCCGTCTAACGCAACAGCGATTATCGATCGCTGGTTGGGTGAGCGGGATATTTACTCCAAAGCGTAATGATTGAAAGCGAGCCAAGTGGCTCGTTTTTTAATGCGCCAAAAACAAAGCAAACGTTTGCTTTTTGAGTAAATCTCTCTATAATCGCGCACAAATTTTTAAGTGTGTTAGATCACACTCCACCAACCTGAGTTGACTCTGATTAACAGCAATCACAGGTAACGACGTCAACTCCACCCTGCTCTCCCATTCAGCGAGAACTAGGGAAATATTGCGACTAGCGAGACAAACAATGACAACTTCAAACCGATCTTCGGAACTGGTCTATCAACTCAACGATCGACCACCTTTGCCTCAAACCATTTTTGCCGCACTTCAGCACTTATTGGCGATGTTCGTCGCGGTTATCACTCCCTCACTGATCATCTGTCAGTCTTTGGGTGTACCAGCAGACCAAACGAATACCATCATCAGCATGTCTTTGTTTGCGTCAGGCGTGTCTTCGTTTATTCAAATTCGCACCATTGGCCCAATTGGCTCTGGTTTGCTCTCTGTTCAAGGTACCAGCTTTAACTTTTTAGGTCCTATTATTGGTGCAGGCCTATCGCTGAAAGCAGGTGGCGCGGACATCAGCACCATGATGGCTGCCATTTTTGGTACGATTTTAGTCGCATCATTTGCCGAGATCTTACTGTCTCGTGTGCTTGAGCATGCCCGCCGCATCATCACACCTCTCGTCTCTGGCATTGTCGTAACTCTGATTGGCCTGACGCTGATCCAAGTCGGCTTGGTTTCTATGGGTGGAGGCTATGCTGCAATGGGCGACGGTACTTTTGGTAGCTTAGACAAACTTGCTCTGGCTGGTACCGTACTTGGGTTAATTGTGATATTAAACCGCTCGAAAAACCCATACATCCGTGTGGCTTCAATCGTGATTGCGATGCTAGTGGGTTACATCATGGCGTATTTTATGGGGATGGTAGATACTTCTCAGCTAGGCGCAACCGAGATCGTAGCACTGCCCGTACCAATGCAATATGGCTTATCGTTTGACTGGTCTCTGTTCATTCCGCTGGTACTGATTTTCTTTATTACCGCACTAGAGGCCATCGGTGATATTACCGCAACATCTGAAGTGTCTGGTGAGCCAGTAAAAGGCCCAGTGTACATGAAACGCATTAAGGGCGGTGTGTTAGCAGACGGCTTAAACTCTGCAATCGCAGCCGTTTTCAACAGCTTCCCGAACTCAACGTTTAGCCAGAATAACGGCATCATCATGCTAACAGGAGTCGCGAGCCGCTACGTGGGTTACTTTATTTCTGGCATGTTAGTGATTCTTGGCTTGTTTCCTGGCGTCGCTAGCTTTGTTCAGCTGATTCCTGAGCCAGTACTTGGCGGCGCAACGATTGTCATGTTCGGTACGATTGCTGCCGCTGGTGTGCGCATTATCTCTCGTGTTGAGCTCGATCGCCGCGCAATTCTGATCATGGCCTTATCCTTCTCAATGGGACTTGGTATCGCACAAAAACCAGAGATCCTGCAATTTATGCCAGAATTTATTAAGAGTATTTTCTCAACTGGTGTTGCAGCAGGTGGCATCACAGCGATCATTTTAAATCTACTTCTGCCAGAGAAACTGGAAGACGAAGATGAACTTCCTCAGGAAGTGAAAGAGTCTTAAGATTATTGAGAATAAGAAAAGCCCAACCTATTTAGGTTGGGCTTTTTGTTTTAAAGGGTGCGGGCCATCGACTTACTTGGTAGGAAAGCTGATTTGAGCGATTAAACCGCCTTCACTGCGATTACGCATCACCACAGAACCTGAATGCTGGCTGATTATACGCTTCACAATCGCCAACCCGAGCCCAGTGCCTTCACTACCGCGAGCTGTGTCACCACGCGTAAAGGGTTCAAATAACCTCGCGATTTGAGAATGCTCGATACCCGGTCCGTTGTCCTCTACTGAAATCCACACTAGCTGCTTATCTGCTGTCACACCAGTGCTGATTTTGACCCAGCCATTGCCATAACGTAGCGCATTCACAACTAAGTTACTGATCGCCCGCTTAATCGCAATCGCGCTTCCTTTGGCTGGCGGCAAGTTAAGATTAAGATCTGTTTCAATTTCAACCTCATAACCACCTTCAGAACTGGCGACGTCACTGGCAATCGTACTGATATCAACCGCTTCAAACGATTCTTGGTTCACCGGTTTGAGGTAATCCATAAACTGACTGATGATCTCATTACATTCTTCCGTATCGCTAATGATCCCCTCCGCAAGATAGCTGTCCTCAGGAGACATCATTTCTGTCGCTAGGCGAATACGCGTCAGAGGCGTTCGTAAGTCATGGCTAATCCCCGCCATTAATAAGGCTCGGTCTTCTTCTAGCTCTTGAATACCTTTCGACATTTGATTAAAGGCTCGAGTTACAGAGCGAATCTCCGATGCGCCTTTCTCTGCTAAGGGGGGCGGGATCTCACCTCGACCGACGTCTTTCGCGGCTCTCTCTAAAGCCAAAAGTGGACGGTTTTGCAAACGAATAAACAACCAACCACCAGCAATGATCAGCAGCGCCATAATCAAACTGTTACGAAACAGCGGTGCAAAATCTTCTTCTTGCAGCTCAGATAACGGAATACGAATGATGGAGTTCGGCAACTTTTCGATGTGCATCCACAAAATGTAACTTTCATCGCCAAGCAATAAGCGTACTTCTGTAGGCGAACCCAGCTCTTGGCTCATTTCTTCAGACATCAAATCAATCGACATTGCGTGATGAAATTCAATCGCCTTATCGCTGTCAAGGCTGTGAACCGTCACCCCTAATCTTTCTAATAATTGACGCCTTAACGGTGCATCAGACTTTAAAGGTCCTTCATCATCAAGCACCAAATTGAGCTCATGGGCGAGAATTTTATTGAACTGCTGCAAACTCGGCATCAACGCGTAGTTAAAAACGGCGTAGTAAGAGAAAACTTGGCTCGCGAGAAGCAAAGAGATGAACAGCAGAATAGATTGTGTCAGTGAACTTCGGATGCGCATGGAACGTTCCTAGTGGTCCTAATCGCGAAATTTCAGCCTTCAAAGGGAAGGTAATGAAGGCTGAAGTTGCTATAGCCAAGTGCTGGCTATGGAGTGAAGAGGTTACACCTCTTTGCCGTCTGGGACGAAAACATAACCTAGGCCCCATACGGTTTGAATGTAGCGCGGCTTGCTCGGATCGTCTTCTAACATGCGACGTAAACGTGAGATTTGTACGTCAATAGAACGTTCCATTGCAGAATATTCACGGCCACGCGCCATGTTCATCAATTTGTCTCGTGACATTGGCTCACGTGCATTCATCACGAGCGCCTTTAGAACAGCAAACTCTCCAGAGGTGAGTGGCATTGCCTCGTCACCGCGGAACATCTCGCGAGTGCCTAGATTGAGTCGGAACTCCCCGAACTCCACCACTTTTTCTTCCGTGCTTGGTGCACCCGGCAACTCTACAGTTTGGCGGCGTAATACGGCCTTGATGCGAGCCAACAATTCGCGTGGGTTAAACGGTTTTGGCAAATAATCATCCGCCCCTACCTCAAGACCTACGATGCGGTCCACTTCATCACCTTTCGCGGTGAGCATTAAGATTGGCAACATATTGTTCGCGTGGCGTAGACGACGACAAATTGACAAACCGTCTTCACCTGGCAACATTAGGTCCAGCACCATTAAGTGAAAGTTTTCGCGCGTTAGTAGGCGATCCATCTGTTCGCCATTGGCGACACTTCGTACCTGAAAACCTTGCTCAGAAAGGTAACGCTCCAATAGAGCACGTAAACGAGCATCGTCATCAACCACTAAAATTTTATGATTTTCTTGCATTGAAACATCCTTTCAGAAGCGTCTATTGTCGAAAATGTATCACTGTTTTTCCTAACGTGCTCAAGCAAATTGTTACTCTTTTTATCTTAAGCGCTTTATTCTCTCTCTAGCAGGTATTTTCAGCACCTACTATTGACCATAATTCCATTCCAGTTCACGTTTGGCCTCAAGCAGCTCTTGCTGTGCCTCAGCCAGCTTGTGACGTTTTTTCTCAATTTTGTCTGCTTTCCCTGAATGCTGAGCTTCGACTAATTCTTCCTCTCGCTCCTCAACTTCTTTAGTCTTTTCTTCCACTTCTGTTTGCAGCTCTTGGCGCAGCTCACCTTCCGAGCATTCATTCTGGATAGCGGAAAGTGCTTGCTCCAAGCCTTTAATGCGATGCTCATTACCTTGCGCTTTTGCATACTCAAGCTGCTGCTCTACCGCTAACTCTTTAGCGTCACAGCCTTTCACTTCATCTTGAGCAAAAACTGAAAGTGAGAAACCTATTGTTAGTGCAGCACTACACATGACTGCTTTGTTCATTTTACTTCTCCGAGAAAGGCACCATGCCTTTATACCAAATATTCTGACGTTGAGACCCAAGTCACTTCTAGTGAACTTCATGAGACTTGAATCGGTGATAAAGCCTCAGTCTTCCGAGGCCGGTTGAGTGTATTCAATTGAGTTGATGAACCACTCTTTTTCACCTTCTGGGGTGCGTACCGTGAACTCTTCATCCACTTGTTTTTTCAACATCGCTCGCGCCATAGGTGAATCGATAGAGATGTAGTCTTTCGCATCGCCATAAATCTCTTCAGGCCCGACAATACGAAACTTTTTCACTTCTCCTGCCTCATTTTCTATTTCCACCCATGCACCAAAAAAGACTTTGCCTTCTTGTTGCGGAGAATAGTCAACGATCGTGACTTCTGGCAGTAATTTACGAAGGAAGCGGACACGACGGTCGATCTGACGGAGTAAACGTTTATTGAAGGTGTAATCCGCATTTTCTGAGCGATCGCCCAGGCTCGCAGCCCAAGTGACGATCTTGGTGATTTCCGGGCGCTTTTCATTCCAAAGGTAATCATGCTCTTGTTTGAGTTTGTTGTAACCTTCTCGTGTAATCAGCTTAGTTTTCAAATTAACTCCTATCTCAACTAAAAAATGCTGCTCTTTGGCAGCATTAAGGAGATGATATACCCAAAGATCCAATGTTTTTCAGGCTTTGGGTATCAAGGTGATAAGGCGGCCAGAGTGTTACTTTTCGTAATCCGGTTTTTGCGTCACGATGTAATTCGTATCACTCGAAACAACCGCGCCATGTTTTAGGAAGTTTTTACCTAAAATCATGCTGTAATGGAAGCGACCTCGGTCCTGTAAGTTGACTCGGATCTTCTTCTCTAATTCGCCAAGCTTAACATGCATTTCAACCACAGGGCGTACGTTCGCTTTCTCGCCTTTCTTCGCTTTAATACGCATGACGTCAACAACAGGCTTAGTAAACGCCTGTTTCATGCCAAGATCGTTCTCATAGGTAAAGCTCACCATGTCTTTGCCGTCTTTCTTAAACTGCTTGATGTTCTTAGCATTGATTGAGCTTACATCTGCACCCGTGTCTAACTTCACAGGGAAAGACATCCCCTCAACTTCCGCCACTTCGATATGGCCAGCTTTGAAAAGTGGCCTTGCATCTAGTAGATGGTCTGCGCGAGTGTTCAGCAACACACCACCCTTGGCTATGTCATGACCAAAGACGAAAAAAGGTTGAGTGTCACCCTCATCAAGCACATCGAGCGCAAACTTCATTGATGTGTCTTTTCTACCGAGAAGAAAGTCTCCTTCGACAACAGGGCGAACCGCGCTGCCAACCTTGAGCTTTTTCAACACTGGTTTGGTGATTTTTTCTTCTTTCCCCTCATCGTTCATTAAATAAAACGTGACGGATTCATCCTTACCTTTTTCTGTTACTTCAAACCCATTTACACGCAGTAATGGCGTTTTCACAGTAAAAGTGGGGTAAGCAGGGACGGTATAACCATCAATGGTGACCTGTTCTTCTAGTGAAACGACAAGAGGTTTTGATTTGAGTGCGCTTTTGAACGTTTTTTCTACGCCACCCAGTAGATTTTCTCTGTCCGTATCAATAACAAAGTGCTGACTCGCGACGTCCCGACCTAAGCGAATTTGCGAACTGAACTTACTGCGATCACGCAGATACACCAACCAACGTTGAGTTTCATTTTCGCCGACTTTGACGGGTAAATAGACTAAAGGGCGCTCGCTTTTGGTCGTTTTCAGCATTCGTACCAAGGGCAATGTCATTGGATGACGCTTGCCATTCTCGCCCTCTAACATAAAAGAGACTTCGTTATGCTTTTTGTCTACCTTGATGTCCAGTGCATGGACGTTGGTATAACGGCTAGAAGTTGAGATGCTGATCTTATATGGCACACCTTCGACTTCAACCGTCTCTTTTTTGCCAATCATTTTTGCGCGTGGCTGTTCTTGAAGGTAATCGTAACCAGCGAAGACCCATGCGTTATCATCGAGATAGGTTTTACCAATCAAGATAGGAGAAGAGAATTGCGTACGCTTGGTCAGGTTCACTTCCGTATCAACGGTGTGACCAGCGATTGTCATCGGCATTTTTATTGTCGGGCGTAGGATGGGCTTTTTGCTTGTTCGACTGCGAATCGCGCTCACTCTTTCCAGATCATCGGTAATCTGTATTTCCTTCCCTGTATAAGGGTGAGGAACCGTAAAGCTAACCTTTACTTGATATGGCTTAAAGCTGTCGGCGTCCCACTTTGCCTTCGTACCACCTAAGTCATCGACAATCGCCCAAAGTAACTCGTTATCTTTCAAATCTTGGTAATCTGGGTGTGAGCTACTGACATGGATATTCTCCGCATGCATCGATGTCGTATCTGCACCAGTATCAATCTTGCCAATAAATGGCACCGCTTTTAGTTCCGGAATGTCACTGTAGTAGACGCTCTCCACACGCCCTAGTACCAATTTGTTATCGAGCTGATAAACGGGAGCTTGTGTGGTTCCTGAGATAGACTGCGCCCAACTAAGCGGGGCGACAAGTAAGGCACTCGTAAGCGCTAACGCCAAAGACATTTTTTTCATCATGATTATCCGTATAAGCCGAGGTACATTTAGTGATATCAACAACCGTGGAATTAGGTTAGTCGATAACTGCGGATATAAGTTCTCAATTTAATTACAGTTTTGACATAAATCTGACTGATGTCCACCAGCGCCCGGTAAATTTTTGCCTCGTTAATTTAAAACATTGCAAATTCTTCGAACGACCCCAATGTTCTATACAACCAAAACCGAATTAAAAGAGAAAACACGGATGAGCCAAGCTATCTGTCGCATGATTGCTCAAGAACTGAATGTTCGCCCAGAGCAAGTCAACGCCGCTGTCACCCTAATTGATGATGGCAACACTGTCCCTTTTATTGCACGTTACCGCAAAGAGGTGACGGGGGGCCTTGATGATACCCAGCTTCGTACTTTGGACAGCCGTCTGTCTTACCTTCGTGAAATGGATGATCGCCGTCAAACCATCCTCAAATCAATCCAAGAGCAAGGCAAACTGACGCCAGAGCTAGAACAAGAGATCGCGCAGGCAGACAGCAAAACTCGTCTTGAAGACTTATACCTACCTTACAAACCCAAGCGTCGTACGAAAGGTCAGATCGCGATTGAGGCTGGTCTTGAGCCGCTCGCAGATCAGCTTTGGAATCACCCACAAACCGAGCCAGAAAGCGAAGCAAGCAAATACCTTGATGCAGACAAAGGCATCGCAGACACCAAAGCTGCATTGGATGGCGCTCGCGCGATCATCATGGAGCGCATCGCAGAAGACGCAAACTTACTGGAAAAAATTCGCAACCACTTAAATCGCAATGCGGAACTGGTCTCACGAGTCGTTGAAGGCAAAGAGCAAGAAGGCGAGAAGTTTAAAGATTACTTCAACCACAACGAGCCCCTAAGCAAAGTGCCATCGCACCGCGCACTGGCGATGCTACGCGGCCGTAACGAAGGCTTCCTGACATTGGCAATGAACGCTGATCCAGAACAGGAAGAAGGCGCTCGTCAGTCTTACTGCGAAACGATTATCGCCGATCATTATGGCGTGACGCTAAGCAGCGCACCGGCGGATACCTGGCGTAAGCAAGTGATCAGCTGGGCATGGCGCATCAAAGTATCGATGCACATGGAAACCGAGCTAATGGGCGCAATGAAAGAGCGCGCTGAAATCGAAGCGATTGAAGTATTCGCCACTAACCTAAAAGACTTGTTGATGGCAGCACCGGCTGGCCCTCGTGCAACACTTGGCCTAGATCCGGGTCTGCGTACAGGTTCAAAAATCGCGGTTGTCGACTCAACAGGTAAAGTGCTTGCCACCGAAACCATCTACCCTCACCCACCACAAAAACAATACGACAAGTCAGCACAAATCGTTGATCAGTTGGTGCGTAAGTACAATGTGGATTTGATTGCGATTGGTAACGGTACGGCTTCACGTGAAACCGACAGCTTTGTCGCAGACGTCATCAAACGTGGCAACCTGAAAGTTCAGAAGATCATCGTAAGTGAAGCGGGGGCTTCGGTTTACTCAGCGTCTGAGCTTGCAGCAAAAGAGTTCCCGAATATGGACGTATCACTGCGTGGTGCAGTGTCGATTGCACGTCGTTTGCAAGATCCATTGGCTGAACTCGTGAAAATTGATCCGAAATCTATTGGTGTGGGTCAATACCAGCACGATGTAAGCCAATCTATGTTGGCAAAACGCCTAGATGCGATTGTGGAAGACTGTGTAAACGCGGTTGGTGTTGATGTGAACACTGCTTCTGCGGAGCTACTGACGCGCGTAGCAGGCTTATCAAGCACCATCGCGCAGAACATTGTCGACTTCCGCGATGAGAACGGCCGCTTCGAAGCACGTACAACCTTGAAGAAAGTACCTCGTTTAGGTCCTAAGGCGTTCGAGCAGTGTGCGGGCTTCCTGCGTATTATGGATGGTAAGAACCCACTTGATGCGTCTGCGGTTCACCCAGAAGCGTACCCAGTGGTCAAAGCGATTTCTGAGAAGAACAACAAAGATATCAAAGCACTGATTGGTGATTCAAGCTTCCTTAAAGGTCTGCATGCGGTCGATTACACCGACGATAACTTCGGCGTTCCAACCATTACAGACATCATCAAAGAGTTAGACAAGCCGGGTCGTGACCCACGTCCAGAATTCAAAACGGCGACCTTTGCAGAAGGTGTAAACTCGGTATCTGACTTGGAACCGGGCATGATTCTAGAAGGCGTGGTGTCTAACGTAGCCAACTTCGGTGCCTTCGTTGATATCGGCGTTCACCAAGATGGTCTTGTGCATATTTCTGCACTGACAGATCGTTATGTGTCTGACCCACGTGAAGTGGTGAAAGCGGGCGACATCGTCAAAGTGAAAGTGATGGAAGTTGACGTGCAGCGTAAACGTATTGGTCTATCGATGCGTATGAACGACGAACCGGGTCAAGACAACCGTAGCCAACGCTCATCAGCAGCGCCGCGTCGTAATGACCAACCGCAGCGTCGTCAGCCTCGCCGTGATGATTCGTCATCGAACAGCGCGATGGGCGGTGCATTTGCTGCAGCGTTTGCTAAAGCGAAAAAGTAATCTTACCTAGGCTTCACCGCTAACGAGCTTTCATAACTAAAAAGAAAACGCTCCAATCAGTCAACCTGCTTGGAGCGTTTTTGTTTGAGTAGGATATTGAGTCGTCATAATACTGCTATCACTTCTGACGGTGTATGGGGCGCGACCGAGTGACCATAATGAAACTTAATCACCTTCCTGCGCTTTTCCATCAATCCCTCTTTGACCGCAGCATCCAAAATGCGCTTAGGTAATCGAAAGCGTATCGCGTAGCCCTTACCCTGATCTTCGCTGTAACTCTTGAGCGCAAGCAAACCAAAGAGACGTTCTAGCGTGTCTTCCGATTCTTCGTGATAACGGGTATCCACCTCGGGTTCCACTTCGTAGTCAGGATGCTCCGATGGGTCCCACGAGGATTGGCGTCGCCGCTTCTCATCACTTTTTACTTTGCGCTCCGCATTGGTTTTCGCCAGTGCGACTGTTGGCGTCACAGGTTCTCGGACTTTATTGTCACGAGCAGCTTGTTCCGTCTGCACATTAACGGATGGGGCGATCAGTGGCACGCTTACGTTAGCCGGTGACACAATCATTGCGAACCCTCCTCAGAGTCGCCCAACTCGTCAATACAGCAAACTCCTCCCACAAGAAGAGTCCGCTAAAACTTATATCGACCAATTTTTAAACAGCTTTAGGGTTTTATTCGCTTAGATTTGTAGGCTCGCTAATTAAGCAGCAAATTCTCGTACTTGGAGACAAAACGCTTCATGTTCGGTCATGAACGGCGCATGAGAAGATTGGTTGAAAACAAATTGCTGAGTGCTCGGCAACTGCTCACTCAAGTCACTTGCCACTTTGATTGGCACTAAACCATCAAGTCGACCATAAAGGCGCAGCATCGGCATCGAAAGAGAGGCCAAAGCATCGCGTAGATCCACATCGGCAAGAATATTCAAACCAACCAACAATGAATCAGGGTTCGGTTGCGGACGTGATAGCACCGCTTGTTTGAGTTGTTTGACGTCTTTGCGCGCAGACGGACTGCCCATCGCTTGCAGCGCCATAAAGCGCTCAATAGTGACAGAGAAGTCTTCCAACAATTGATCGGTGAATGCGGTTAACACGCTGGGTTGAATGCCACGCCAAGGACGTTCAGCAGCAAATTTGGGTGAACTGGCTACCGTGATTAACTTGCTCACACGCTGCGGTGCATTAAGTGCAATGTGGGTTGCCACCAAACCACCTAATGACCAGCCAAGCCAGACGGCTTTCTCTGGTGCGCCTTGCAGAACAAGCTCAGCAATTTTGGCTAAGTCTTCGGCGTGAGATTCCGCGCTATGTCCGTACCCCGGAAGGTCAACCACATGCACTCGGAAATAAGGTTGAAGAGACTCGACCGTCTGCTGCCATACCGCACCATTCATGCCCCAACCATGAAGCAACACCAAATCCGGTCCTTGACCAAATGACTGCCAGTGTAAATTCGTGCTCATGCTCTCGTTCTCTCCCACTTATTTTATTCCCTACGGCTTCAGCCAAGCGTTAGGCTGAGTAAAATATCACCATGAATAAACGCTATGTTATCTCATCACTGGCAAAACATCATGCATCGTGTATTGAGCAGTCAATGCGGCCTGTGTCGGTTCCCTATTCAAACACCAAGCCACACAAATACTCTGCGCTGGTGCGAGCACTGTTTAAAATACCTAACTCCGGTAAAACGATGTCAACGCTGCGGTTTATCATTACAGAAAGAAGAAATGAGTACGGATAGTATTTGTGGTGAATGTCTTTCAGAGCCACCGCCATGGCAAAGGCTATACACGTTAGGCGATTACGACTTTCCCCTTTCACGGGAAGTACAACGCTTTAAAGATCACGGAGAGTCTTGGCATGTAAAAGCATTAACCGAGCAACTGGCACAGCGCATCACCACGCCAGCTCCAATCATTACCAGTGTGCCATTGCACTGGCAGCGTTACCTGCGCCGGGGTTTTAATCAAAGTGATGTTTTAGCCCGACACCTCGCCAAGCAATTGCAGACTAATTTTGATGCGAAGGTCTTTCGTCGAGTAAAGCTCGCCCAATCACAGCGTGGTAATACCAAAACAAGCCGTGAACAAAACTTAAAAGGCGCGTTTATTCTCAATAAGCAACCTCACTCTTCCCATGTTGCCATCGTCGATGATGTAGTCACCACAGGCAGTACCGTCCGACAATTATGTCATTTACTACTTGAAGTTGGCGTAGAAAGCATCGATATTTACTGCATCTGCAGAACACCTGCTCCTCGTTCTCTCTAGATCGCTTCGCCATGCCTTAGCATCAAAAAGACTAGACCCATACGTCAACAAGAGTAGAATAGCAGCAGTAACCTACAAATTTACTCGGGTATTCGTCGTGTCAAATATTACTATTACAGAAACTGCGCAAACGCATTTCGCTAACCTTTTAGGTCAACAACCTGAAGGCACTAACATTCGTATTTTCGTTGTGAACCCAGGTACACAAAACGCTGAGTGTGGCGTGTCTTACTGCCCACCAGAAGCAGTAGAATCGACCGACACTGAACTCTCTTACAGCGGTTTTTCAGCTTACGTGGATGAGCTAAGCCTGCCATTCCTTGAAGACGCTGAAATCGATTTTGTTACCGATAAAATGGGCTCTCAGCTAACGCTAAAAGCACCTAACGCTAAAATGCGTAAAGTTGCGGACGACGCACCACTGGTTGAGCGCGTTGAGTACGTTATCCAAACTCAAGTCAACCCACAGCTTGCTGGCCACGGTGGTCACGTAAACTTGGTTGAGATCACTGAAGACGGTGTTGCGATTGTTGCATTTGGTGGCGGTTGTAATGGCTGTTCTATGGTTGACGTAACACTAAAAGAAGGCATCGAGAAAGAACTGCTAAACCAGTTCATTGGTGAACTAACCGCAGTTCGTGATGCAACAGAACATGACCGTGGTGATCACTCTTACTACTAAGAGTAAACACTGTCAGAAAATGGGAGGCTTCGGTCTCCCATTTTTGTATCGATACTGAGGTGATGCTGAGATGCTTAGCTCGACTCGTAAAATCCGCTAGAAACTCAGGCGGAGTTCTCATATATTAAGAATCTTACGCATCTCGTAAACGCCAACGACACCAAGGAGCCAGCGTCATGCCGAAACGAACCCCACCAGAGATACTCTCATGCCAGACGGTTGCAAAATCCAAACTGTTTGCTGTGGAAGCGCTCGACCTTCGTTTTTCCAATGGTGAGCATCGTACTTATGAGCGTATGAAGCCAAGTGGACGAGATGCTGTAATGGTAGTCCCTGTAACAGAACAAGGCGATTTATTACTGGTGCGTGAATACGCCGCAGGAACTGAACGTTACGAGCTAGGTTTCCCAAAAGGGCTGATTGACCCAGGAGAAACACCACACCAAGCTGCGGATCGTGAGTTAAAAGAAGAAATCGGCTTTGGCTGTAATCAGTTAACCCCGTTGAAACAAGTTATCCTCGCGCCATCTTACTTTTCGAGCAAAATGACTCTATTTTTAGGACAGGCGCTTTATCCAGAGAAGCAAGAAGGCGATGAGCCTGAACCACTGGAAATTGTGCGTTGGCCACTTGCGCAAGCCGAAGAGTTATTAACTCACATGGATTTCTGTGAAGCACGAAGCATCACAGCGCTAATGTTGGCACTGAAACACTTACCAAACACCACTCACAATCATAACCAATAACGGTCATTAGAACCGAATAACACTGTGAGTAAGGACTATCACTTATGCCAATGACAAAAGATCTATCTCACCTACTTCCTCAAGTCATCGAGATTGCCCGCAGTGCTGGGCAAATGATCCTCGAAATATATGAAAAGAAGCAATACGAGGCCTACACCAAAAGTGACGAAACTCCCGTAACAAGTGCAGATATTGCAGCTCACAAGTTCATCACTGAACGCTTGAGTGATCTGACGCCTGACATTCCCGTGTTGTCAGAAGAAGACGCAGACATAAGCTTAGAGCAACGCGCTCAGTGGGAACGTTATTGGTTAGTCGACCCTCTTGATGGTACTCAAGAATTCATCGCTCGCAGTGGTGACTTTGCCACTATTATCGCGTTGGTCGACAACAATCGACCAACCATGGGCGTCGTTTACGGTCCTGTATCTGGCGTGACTTACTACGCTTATAATGGCAAAGGCGCCTGGAAAATTCCCGACATGTCGGACAGCGTCAAAATCCATACACACAAACACGAACAGCCAGAGCAAAGCATCGCAATTGCTATTAGTCGTCGCCAAGACATCAATCGTATTACTAACCGTATGAGCAGCGCCTGGAATTACGACTTAATACCGCTCGGTTCTGCGGCATTGAAAGCATGCCTCGTCGCGGAAGGGGCGGTAGATTGCTATCTCCGACTAGGTCCAACAGGTGAGTGGGACACCGCTGCGACACAATGCATTGTTGAAGAAGCTGGCGGACGTATTCTCAGCACGCAATTAGAACCGCTGTCATATAACGAGCGGGAAACACTAGAAAACCCGAACTTTATTGTTCTTGGTGATGCGGATTTACCTTGGAATGAGATTTTACAACGCAAAGATTAAGCGCCCTATCGGTAAAATTTAGAGCACAAAATTCTAGTAATAGAAAGGCCACGAATATCTTCGTGGCCTTTTCTTTTTGACCTTCTGTACAGCACTTGGAGCATTTGGCCTACTATGTTCCAATTGCCTGTAAAGCTGAACGAAAGAAAACAAATCGATTAAAAATCATGGCTTTAAACTTTCACTCATTCCCAATCAAGATCGAATGTACAGCGAATAGAGGTTTTAGCTTATGATGATCCAAAAGCAAAAAGAGCTGCACAATAGCAGCTCTTTTAAGATATTGGATTTTGTCACGATAGGTTAGAAGCGCCCTTGGTAATTAAACTCATATTGACCTTGAGCATTCGGCTTACCCAGCCATTTCAGTTGCTCCCCCATGCTGGATGGGAACTCTGCACCAGGTTTGAACCACGCTTTGGTTGAGTACCGTTGATTAGGCATCAGTTCAGCGGAAAACGCCGCAGAGACTTGTTTGCTGCTCTGCTCACCAGTTGCCGTCAATACACTATCCTGACAGTTTATATCGGCAATCACAGGACCGAGATCTAAGCTGCCAACGGGGCTTTGAATACCACTGGCATTCCATACTAAAGTGCCTTCACCGTTCTTACACCAAGGCGCAGCATAAGTCGCATGACGAATATTCAGCTCAAGCTGCCCATCAACACCAACAGGCACAGGGAGGCGCGCTTGCTCAACAACTTTTACCGCCGGAATCGAGGCAACTAAGTTTTTGGCATAAGGGCCATCACTTAAGCTATAGCCGACAAAACCGCGCCCACGAACGTCCATTTCACTACCACGACCAAAGCGCACAGCAAACTCAGCTTTACCTGTCAGTAGACTCGACCATTGGAAATCCCAATTAACTTCTCCAAGGTTCTGGCGCTGCCAACGAATACTAGCAGCTTGACCTTGCCATACCGAACCGTTGGCTCCTTGAATGTCCAGGCCTCTCACTGTTGGTGCTTGTTGTAACACCCAAGAGACTGGTAATCCCATGAAAAGACTGACTGAAAAAAAGACGATAAAGATAACAACGTAAAGTACTGCTCGCTTCACCTTAACCTCGCTTAAACTGAAGGCGGTTTACATCGATCATGCCCGCTTGCTCTGTTCGGTCGATATCTAAAAATTCGACTTCAATACCCTGTTGCTCTTTCAAGTAACGTAACCAATCCACTAGTTGATTAAACGCGAGTGGTTTGATCCACACTTGAACGCTCTCATTACGAGGTTGTACGCGAATCAACTCAACTTTATAACGACGAGCTGAAGAAGAAACCAACTGATTCAACGGTTGACTAGAGTAGCTCACACCGCTGCTTTTTCGCAGTGCAGTGATGCCATCCGCTTTATCTTGTACCCAAGCTAGCAACTGTTTTTCGCTTTGAATACGTGACTGAGCTAGCTCCGCACGTTGGCTCATTGGCTGTAATAAACCCCAATAAATAATACCGATAACGGCAATAGCGCCACATCCCATGACCAAACGCTGCTCACGCTGCGAGATGCTGCTCCACCAAACCTGAGCTTGAGAAATTAAGTTTTTCATCATCACCTCACAAACGCTTCAAAACAAAGCTGCCAACCACAACGTTATCGCTACGGTTCAACTGACCTTGCTCAACATTAAACTTCTCTGCCAATTTCACACGAGCCTGCTCAAAAGGTTGGAAGTCTGAACTACGAGCCTGAATACGTACTTCGCCACGTTGTCCGTCGTATTTAAAGCTAGTGATCTCCAAGTCGCTGACCTGACCAAGCGTCGCGGGTAATGCCGCCAACCATGACAACATTGCCTGCTGACCACTTCCACCAGATAAGCGGCGCTCTTCATCATCCATTTGTCGTTTGAGGTAACTAACGGTAGGAATGCGTCGTTTATTTGGGAACACCTGGCGGAAAATACGCTCACTCTCCTCACGATACGCTTGAGCTTGTGCTTCGTACTTGTGGACCACGAGCAACTGCTGCGCAACCATGACGACGATAAGCACCCCCGCAGCAATGGTGGCTTTTTGCCAGAGCTTCCAGTATTTACCCCAAGAAGATTTCGGCTTGAAGATCCCAGTCAGCAAATTGACTTTGCTTTCTGTCACCCCCTTCGCCAGTAAAGCCATCGTCATTTCTTCTGGTTGCGGATCCCATATTTCAGGTAACGCAGATTCCGGGACCGAGCTAAAGCAATCGAGCTTCCAACCTTCATGATTTTGTAGATAAGAAGAGAGGTAAAGGTCTAACCAAGAAGCGTCGACAACCGCGCCCTCTGTCGCAGAGTGACGAATTAGCCATTGCTCGCCAATCATTGCAGCACTGCTGTGATCTCCACGAACCGGTAACGCAAGCACATCGGGTAAAATGCGTTTAATGGCGATACCTTGGCTTGAGAAACGTTGCAGTACAGTCTGAATCCAAGCACGTTCAACTGCGCAAATCTGCGCTTTATCCGCTTGTTTACCCAACACGCTAAAGTGCAGGCCATCAACGTCCTGAGCAACTTCGTCTTCCACTAAGTACGGTAACATAGCCTCGAATTGGCGTGTTGCACCAGGTGGTATATCCACTTGCGTCAGGACTACATCATTACTCGCCAACAGCGCCACAACTTGGCGCTGACCAGCATATGAGACCAATTCATCTAAGTGTTCCCACCCGGCGATTTCACCGCTAGCAATCACTTCCTGTTGATCTGTCGACCACACCACCCAAGGAATGGTACTTTGTTGTTCGCTACTCAGCCGAACGGTCAGAAACTCGCTCACTGATCCCTCCAAAACGACGGCGAACTACGGTCACCGTTTCTCTATTTGTACTTTGCAAAAGGCTTCGGATACGTACACGTGATTCATCCACCAACACTTGTGCATCCAATTCAAAAAAGGCGCTATCTACACCCAAATAGCCTTTGGCGTTTTTCTTTACATCTTCACTTAAGCCAGCCATTTCTGACTCTGCTAAAAATTCATCAATGCTATCCCACCCATCAAATGGGCGTTTTTCAATTAGCTGAATCGCATCACTACTGCTTAAGTTTGGTGAGAACATTGCCACCAAAATCGGAGCTTGCTCAACATCAATCGTATTCACGTTTAAACGCCAGTCATCACTTGGTAATGCACAGACCAGCGGCTCCAATTTTTGGAAAATTTCACCGCTCACCTGATAGACAGCCCGTAACTCGGAAGCATCTGCCATCCAACCATTTGATGCCAAATAGGAAGGTTTCATCGCTTCATATGTGCTGTCTTCAACCCCAGTAGTCGAACGGACAGAGTCATCAGCATCAATGTATTCCCAAGTAGAGTCTGCAATGATTTCTGCTTGATATGGCTCGACATCCAACTCTTCTAATAGGCGCTGCAATACATTCACTAAATATGGTCTTGTAATTTGCTGACCCGTTGGTTGCACACGACTCAATACATTTAGATTAAAGCACGCTTGCTTGTCTCTAATTCGTCCCGCCGCTTGACCATAATCTAACGGATAGACTTGCTCTTTTATCGCCCACGGTTGACTCATATTAATCGTGTCGGTGTCTTTATAACTTTGTTCGATACCCACTTTTGCTAGCGCCTCGACGCCAAGGCTGTACCAGTACGCTTGCTGGTAATTGATTTGATTAGCGCCTCGCTGAAACTGCAAGAGCAAACGTTCCGACATACTGGCAGCAACCGTCGCCATAATCGCCAGCAACATCAACACTATAATCAAAGCAACACCGCGTTGACGGTTAACCATTATTGCTGTCTCCTGAACTTTCATCTTTCTGACTCAATGTGCCATCAGGAGTGAGATAAGTGCGGGCAATTTCTCCATAGTCTTTGAGAGTGAGAACAACAGAAACCGCTTTCGGCAGCGCTTTTTCTTCAGCCCACTCTTTTTTCCATTGCTTACCATCATAGAAACGCATATCAAATGACTCGACCTGCGTTAGCAATGGAGTAACAGTACCTTGTTGCCCAACCGGCGTATCAGGATAGCGCCACCATACTCGCTGCAGTGTTTCTTCTTTTAAGCGATAGCCAACCTTGGTTACTTCTCCACGAGGGAACTGCTGCTGAGGGTTGTGCCAACCTAAACGGGCAAACATCAGCCCTTTAGTATCGGAGTCCAACAGGTAATCGGACCAAAAAATTAGCCGGCTAGCAGGCTCTTCACCATTAGTACGTGTTTGACGCATCGCCATTTGACGAAAATCGTTATCCATCATCACCATGGCACGCTGAATTTCGTTTAAGCGTTGGGTTCGTTCTTGTGATAGCGCATTGCTACGCTGTACTTGCGATACCACTTGGTACGCAGCGACACTTAAACTGGCAAAGATGGCAATCGATACCAACACTTCAATAAGTGTAAAACCTTTTACCCTTTGGCGCGTGTTTGCGCGGGGATGATTATTGCGCCACATAGCTTCGTACCGTTACTACAGGGCTCGCGCTTTTCTCTACCGAGACGCTCACATCAAATGCTTTCAGCAATGGCTGCGTCGTGGCGACTGGCGTGACTTTCCAGAACCAAGTGCGTCCTGCCAGCTCTTCTGTGCCGTTTTTCGCTTTGAGTTCTCCGGTATTCAACATCACATTTGCCATCTGATTATCCACAACCATGGCTGCAAACATTTTTTCTTCTAAATAACTGATTGTATTAATATGCTGGCTCACGGAGCGAATGACACTGATGGCAGCGGTGGCGAAAATTGCCAGTGCGACCAATACTTCCAGTAAGGTCATGCCTCTCGTCCGGCGATGACTCAAATTTGGGCGAGCTTGCTTAAAATTGCGCATTCTCATCCTCTTTCACTTCTTCGCCCGGAGCTAATAACAAAATTTGTCCACTTTCTTTGCCAATGACTCGCCAACCGTCAGTAAAGGCATCACCATTTTGCGGAAAAAAAGACAGGGTAAATGGCGTGACTTCGGCGCTGGAAAAGATAAACACTTGCGGTGGCTCAATTTTCTTTTCGTCCTCTTCTTCTGCGAACATGTCTTCATCAAAAAGAGAACCTGGTTTGAATAAGCGCTCATCATTATCCCAAGCACCACCTCCGAGCTCGAGTTGTAGCGCAATATCTTCTTCTAGCTTGGTTTTGCTCGGAATCTGCTTTAATTTCAGAGGCTGCCAACCTTCTGAGGTTAAACTCAGTAAAACGTAGGTCGATTTGGCATCATCCACTCGAACGCCAAAATCTTTACCGCTCAGCACCGCTTCTTCATTGAGCAACTGTAAACGCTGAAAAAAGCTTTGAGCATACTGTTTGGAAAGATCTTTTTGGCTAGTCGGTAACGTCGAGATCACGGCCACAGCCGTAAGAGATAGCAAAACCAGCACCAATAGAATTTCTATCAATGTAAAACCGTTATGTTTTCGCATTTGTTTCATTAGTGCTGGCTTAGGCTCAATTATTGGAAGTCTTGCATGTTCCAGTTGCCAATATCTGCAGCTGGACCTTCTCCACCCTCTTGGCCATCTGCGCCTAGAGTGAAGATATCGATTGTACCGTTATCACCTGGGCTTAAGTATTGGTACTGGTTGCCCCAAGGGTCATTAGGAAGACGTTTGATGTAACCACCATCACGGTAATTGCGTGGCTCTGGGTTAGATGGCTTGCTAACCAATGCTTCTAGACCTTGGTCCGTTGTTGGGTAAACGCTGTTATCCAACTTGTACATATCTAGGGCATTTTCCAGCGCTACGATGTCCGTAATCGCTTTTTGTTGGTCAGCCTTCTCTTTGTTACCCAATAGGTTTGGAACAACGAAACTTGCCAAAATACCAAGGATAACGACAACAACCATCACTTCTAAAAGTGTAAAACCCTGTTGTTTACTACGCTTAAACTTCATTTTTTTCTCCGAAAGTTAGATTAAAGCCATGCCGTTAGTAGACACGTCTTAATTCGAAATTATCCGCTCATCAAATTATTCATTTCTAGCATTGGCATCAAGGTCGCCATCACAATGAACAACACTAATCCAGCCATTAATGCAATCAGCGCAGGAGTAAACACCCCCAGAGCAATATTGACTGTTGATTCAAAGTTTTGATCTTGGTTATCGGCTGCCCGCGTCAACATGCTCTCTAATTCACCACTTTGCTCACCACTGGCGATCATGTGTAGCATCATTGGTGGAAACAAGCGGGTTTGGTCCAACGCCTTACGCAAACTAGCGCCCTCTCGAACGTTATCCGCTGCAAGCAACACTTGCTGCTTCACATAACGGTTAGACATAACATCTACCGCAACGCGCATACCCTCGAGAATTGGAATCGCACTGGAAGTACAGATCGAAAGTGTTCGCGCGAATCGTGCGGTATTCAAACCTCGAGAGATCTTACCTATTAGCGGTAAGCTCAAGATTTTTCTGTCCCAAGCTAAGCGAAAGTCTGGCTTTTGCAACGCCAGTTTGAGGCCATAGAAAAGCGCCACCAGCACAACGAAAATAATCAGCCCCCAACCTTGCACAAACTCACTGGCTGCCAGTAAAAATTGCGTCGATTGAGGTAACTCTTGGCCCATCTGAATGATGGGTTCAATGATTTTAGGAACCACTGTCGCCAATAAGAACGAAACGATGACAACCGCGAATACCACCAAAACTACAGGATAAATCATTGCTTGAAGCAATTTAGATCGCATCTTTTGGCGGTTTTCGACATAGTCTGCCAAACGCTCTAATACGGTATCGAGGTGACCTGATTTTTCGCCCGCCGCAACCATGGAGCGGTACAGTTCATCAAACACGTGTGGGTAATCGGCAAAACTGTCGGCGAGCGGATAACCCTCGGTTACTTTCGAGCGAACCGCAGCCAACATAGAACGAATCCTCGGCTTTTCAGCCTGCTCAGAGACCGCACGCAAACACTCTTCCAAAGGCATTCCTGATTGGACTAGCGTAGACAATTGCCGTGTGATGAGTGCCAGCTCAGATGTCGAGATGCCGCGCTTAAAGCTGACTGAACCTGAAGACTTAGCCGATTTAGCTTTCGTCTCGACCACTTCAATCGGGATCATCCCTTGCTCTTTGAGTCGCTGGCGCACTTGTCGGGCGTTGTCCCCTTCTATCGTGCCTTTTTTATGCTTGCCTTTTGCATCTAGCGCTTTGTACTCAAATGCCGCCATTAGGTTTCCTTCGTCACTCGCATCACTTCTTCAAGTGACGTAATACCACGACGAACTTTGCTTAAACCATCACTGCGAATACTTGGCGTATGGGCGCGAACAGCTCTCTCAATTTCTTGTTCACCAGACTCTCGATGAATCAACTCTTGCACTTGCTCATCAACCATAATGAGCTCGTGGATACCTGTTCGACCTCGGTAGCCTTTTTGGTTACACGCTTCACAGCCTTTTGCTCGGTGCAGTTCTAACGGTTCATGCGCTTCCATACCAAACAGTTTTTTCTGTTCCGCATCGGCTTCATACGGCTCTTTACAGCTTGGACAAAGCGTTCGAACTAAGCGCTGCGCTAGCACCCCTAATAACGAAGAAGAAATAAGGAATGGCTCAATACCCATATCACGTAGACGCGTAATCGCACCCACTGCGGTGTTGGTGTGGAGAGTAGACATTACCAAGTGACCCGTTAAGGACGCTTGCACTGCAATTTGTGCGGTTTCTAAGTCACGGATCTCACCGACCATCACCACATCCGGGTCCTGACGCAGAATGGCACGCAAGCCACGCGCAAAAGTCATGTCGACCTTTGGGTTCACCTGAGTTTGACCGATGCCATCAATATCAAATTCGATCGGGTCTTCAACCGTTAAAATGTTGCGTTCGTTGCTATTGATCTCTTGCAAGCCAGCGTACAAGGTGGTTGATTTACCAGAACCTGTCGGGCCCGTCACCAAGATGATACCGTGAGGGCGGCCAATCAAGTGACGGAAGTTGTCATGCACTGAAGGTGTCATGCCCAAACTATGTAAATCAAGACGAGTCGCGTTTTTATCCAACAAACGCATTACCACGCGCTCACCATGTGAGGACGGCATCGTAGATACACGCACGTCCACCGCACGACCACCGATACGCAACGAAATACGGCCATCCTGAGGCACACGCTTTTCTGCGATATCTAGTTTAGCCATAACCTTCACACGAGAAACTAGCAAAGGCGCTAGCTTACGACTTGGGGTCAGAACTTCACGCAATACGCCATCGACACGGAAACGAATCGAAAGGGTTTTCTCGAACGTCTCAATATGAATATCCGACGCACCTTCTTTGATCGCTTCGCCCAACATGGCGTTGATCAATTTGATGATTGGCGCATCGTCTTCCGATTCTAATAAGTCTTCATCGTGCGGCAGTTCTTCAGCCAAAGAGAAGAAATCATCGCTATCAGCACCAATATCTTCCATCAACTGACGCGCTTCAGACGAGTCGCGTTGATATGCTTCGGTCAGCTTTTTATCAAAGGCTTCTTTATCGATAGGTTGTGGTACGAAGCTTTTCTTTAATACACGACGGACTTCAACCAGAGCCGCAGGGTTAAGCGGCTCGACATAGTAAAGAATAGGTGGACGCTCAGGATGCTCTGTCTCCAGCACCAGTTTAAAGCGGTTGGCAAAACTGAATGGCAGACGACGCATACTTGGCGCTGTGTCTAACATATCAACCATTAGTTGTTTTCCATTTGATCAATAAACGCTTGAATCTCTGTTGGGTGCTGACGCTCCTGGCCAAAGGCAGGCATAACCGGGATCTTCTCGTCAGCCATCAACTTCAACCCTTGCTCCGCTTTGTAAAGCTGTTCTGCGCGAATAAAGTTGTATTTACGCTGCGTAATACCGTCGGCCGTCACACCATCGCGAATAATCGTCGGCTTGATGAACACCATCAAGTTACGTTTTTCTGTTTGCGTGCTAGTTGACTTGAACAGATGGCCAAGTACCGGAATGTCACCCAATAGCGGCACTTTAGACTCACTTTCAAGTGCGCGTTCATCGACCAAACCACCAAGAACCAACATCTGACCATCTTGGATCATGACAGAGGTGTTTAACTGTCGTTTAGCAAAGCGAACGTCAACCGCACCGTTTGCGCCTAATACGTTGGAAACTTCTTGTTCAATGTTTAACTGTACAGAGTCACCTTCGTTAATTTGTGGCACTACTTTGAGTTTGATACCGACTTCTTTACGGTCAACCGTTTGGAATGGGTTGTCGTTGTTTGAGCCAGCCGTAGAGCCCGTAATAACCGGAACCTCTTCACCCACAATAAATGATGCTTCACCATTATCCATTACAGTGATACTTGGAGAAGATAGAATGTTTGAGTTGGAGTCAGAAGCAACAGCACTAATTAGCGCTGTCCAGTCACCCATGACAATACTCATTGCCGCACCATTTACTCCGCTAAGCGCTGACGCTAGCGTAGAGTAGTCACCTGATTCAGTAACATCATATGGCGTTCGTTCGCCATTAGAGTTGGTATAGTATTCAGTGCGGGTTTGATCTTTTGCTTCTTCTAGACCAACCATCACCTGACCAATCGGGGCTCCTGAGTTACCGTACTGAATTACAGCACCCGTTTCTAATGAACCCCACTGAACACCTAGGTTAATACCATCACCTTCAGACATTTCGACAATTAACGCTTCAATAAGAACCTGAGCACGACGAATATCGAGTTGAGAAATGACGTCTTGTAATGCCATCATAATATCTGGTGGCGCTGTTAAAACTAACGAGTTAGTTGCAGCGTGAGCAGCAATGACGACCTCACCACGCGATGCACCTGATGCTTTCTGACCGGCTTGCTTTTCAGCTTGCAGGTTATCGGAAACACCTTTCAATACATCCACCAAGTCTTCAGCTTTCGCATTTTTCAGGTACACAACTCGGTTGTTACCTTTTGTCGCCATTTCAACATCAAGTTGACGAATCAAACGTTTCAAGCGGGCTCTTACTTTTGGATCACCAGAAATTAAAATCGCGTTAGTACGTTCATCGGCCACAATTTTAGGTTCAAGGAACTCTGGCGTGCTTTTCTGATTCGCACTTTTATTCAGTGCTTCGACAATGCGTACCATTTCAGCAGCAGATGCATTACGCAGCTCTACCAATTCAATTTCTTTATCACCGGCTTGGTCAACACGCTTGATGATCTCTGCTAAGCGATTCACTACTGCCGCACGACCTGTGATCAAGATAATATTCGCTGGATCATAATGAACCACGTTACCGGCACCGGCGTTATCAATCAGCTGACGAAGTAGAGGAGACAACTCTCGAACCGACACATTACGCACCGCGACAACTCGAGTGATAACACTATCGCCTTGCGCGCTGCCATCACCTAACACAGGGATTGCTGAGGTTTTTGAGTCTTTTGCTTTGATAACCTTAAGTACCCCATTGTCCATCTCTACGACTGCGTAACCGTATACTTCAAGGACATTAAGGAAAAAGCTGTAGTATTGCTCTTCGTTAAGAACGTCATAGCTGCGGACATCGATTTTACCGCGTACTGAAGGATCAACAATGATGGTCTTTTCGAGGTTACGACCCACTATGTTGATGAATTCTTGAATATCAGTGCCTTTAAAGCTCGCACTAAATTCGTTTGCCATTGCACCTGGTACGCAGAGTAAACTTCCTGCTAGTAGCCAAGCACTTTTGCTGAACCAATGTTTCACGTATGTCTCCCTGAACCTACGCCGGTTGCCTAAGTCTTACAATTGGATATAGATATCGTACTGTTGGCCGTCTCGCTCAACAGTTAAATTTAATTCTTGCGGATCGCTCATCACTTGCATCAGTTGTACTGAAGAAGACGGGTCACTTAAATCGATCCCGTTCAGTTGAACCGCAATATCGCCAGGTTGTAGCCCTACATCATTAAATAATGCGGCATCACGACCAGGTGATACTCGATAACCAACAATGTCTCCGTCTTTTTTGACGGGTGAAATGGTGATGTATTTAAAAACGCTTTGTGGATCTTTCGCAATTTCCTCGCGGATTTGCTCTAATTTCTCTCCAACGTCAGACGTCGCTGCTTCTGCTCGCTGAGCTTGCGCCCTAGCTACCTGCGGCGATTCAGATAGCTTCTTATATTCTATACCTTCCATCATTAAGGTCTCGTCTCGACCTTGGTTATCAATGATGACGCGATCCACCAATACCGCTTTTAGTGTCGCACGTGTCCCTTCGATTTCTTCACCCAAACCGTACGTAGCTTGCTTACCTCGGTTAGCAATAACAGCAAGGCTGGTGTTGGCATCACTACTTGCAACCGCACCGACCAGCGTAAGGTTAAGGCGCGTCTTAGGGGCATCTTTAACAATAGGCTGTTCTACAACCGCCGCTTTTTGCTCAGTGTATTTACCGAATAGGTTGGCATTCTGAAGGGCATTAAAATCTATCGCGTCGCCTTTATTGCTCGCAGCAACGCTACTCGCCGATGGACGCCATTGCGGCACTTCCGACGATTGAGGTATGGCTAACCACACAATTTTGCCAAGTATCCATCCGGTTATCGCAATAAACAGACAGGTAAGCAACAAGCTAAGTTTGGCTTGAATGGTATAATGATTGGACTTGATCTGAGCCAGTAGCGGTCTGCTTGATAATCCTGCACTTAGCTCTAAACGTTTCACTGAATGGATTCCTTTATTCTAACGTCCGTCATTTAAGCTATAACGATAGCTATCGACTTTAAATTGCTAAATTTGCAATAAAATTATTACTCAACAAAGAGCAGTGAACTATATCACAAGTTGTCTTTCATACCTTTTTCTTATGCAGTTTTTGCCAACTCCCTTGAAAAAAATACGCCTTGACTCCATCTGTAGGTGAATAATCCATCACTCATTGCCGTATTCGGGCAGTGATTAGATAGCGTAGTGTTCTATGAGTTCCCTAAATGAAGCCGTTAGGCTAGATAAATGGCTATGGGCCGCAAGATTTTACAAAACCCGCTCCATCGCGCGTAACATGGTCGATGGCGGTAAAGTCCACTATAATGGCCAACGAAGCAAGCCGAGTAAAATCGTTGAAGTGGGCGCTGAAGTCAGACTTCGTCAAGGCAACGAAGAAAAAATCGTGATCATCGAACAAATCTCAGATCAACGCCGAGGCGCTCCCATCGCACAAACCTTATATCGCGAAACCAATGAGAGTATCGCGAAACGTGAGGAACACGCGACTCAACGTAAGCTTAATGCCCACAACCCAAGTCCGGAACGCCGCCCAGATAAAAAGCAGCGCAGAGACATCATTAAGTTCAAACACCAATAAAAGCCGGAATTACCAACGAGGAAAGCACTCCATGGCAAATAATGTTTTAAACCGCTACCTATTCGAAGATCTTTCAGTACGTGGCGAGTTGGTACAATTGGATGAAGCGTACCAACGTGTTATCTCCAGCAAGGAATATCCGGCAGCAATAGAGAAACTGCTGGGTGAGCTACTCGTTTCAACTACTCTTTTAACTGCCACTCTTAAGTTCGAAGGTTCGATCACCATCCAGCTACAAGGCGACGGTCCTGTGTCTCTTGCCGTTATCAACGGTGACCATAACCAACGTGTTCGTGGCGTAGCTCGCTGGGAAGGCGATGTTGCCGATGACGCAAACATTCACGATCTAATGGGTAAGGGCTACCTTGTGATCACCATCGAACCGAAAAACGGCGAGCGTTACCAAGGCGTCGTTGGATTAGAAGGTGACACTTTAGCAGAAGTGCTAGAAGGCTACTTTGCAAACTCAGAGCAGTTAAAAACGCGCCTATGGATCCGCACTGGTGAGCATGAAGGCAAAGCACACGCAGCAGGTATGTTGATTCAAGTGATCCCTGACGGCACTGGCTCTCCAGATGATTTCGAACATCTAGAGCAGCTCACTGATACAGTAAAAGATGAAGAATTGTTTGGTTTAGAAGCGAACGAGTTATTGTATCGACTATATAACCAAGACAAAGTACGTCTGTACGAGCCGCAACCTGTCGAGTTCCATTGTGGCTGTTCTCGTGAGCGTAGCGGTGCAGCAATCATCACCGTTGAGAAAGCTGAAATTTATGACATTTTGGCAGAAGTTGGATCAGTTTCTTTACATTGTGATTACTGTGGCACAACTTATACGTTCGACGAATCTGAAGTCACTGAACTGTATGCACAAGCTTCTACAGACAAGAAAACCCTGCATTAATTTACATAGCTTATCAAGCACGTAATTTACCCTACAAAAGGCCAGCTTAATGCTGGCCTTTTTGTGATCAACCCCTCGTAATAACTAGCCTCAAGCGTAATAAAACAACTGCTTAATTTTAAACAATTAATAATGATTTTGCCCTAGCGCAAAGGATTGCGTGCACGATAGACTATTCCCACCAATATGTGACGGGTTACCTAAAACCTTATTGAAATCATGGGTAAATTTTGAGCTATCTCCCTGTTTTCTCCCCGCCCCGTTGCTAGCATGGTGAGCAGATTAAAATTAAAACATTCTTACAAAATCCCTACAAAATCCTTATAAGGAGCACCTATGACCGTTATGGAACATACTAAGGCTGCAACACTTGATCTAACCAAGCACGGACTGCATAACGTAAAAGAGGTTATTCGCAACCCAAGCTACGAAATGTTGTTTGAGGAAGAAACGCGTGAAGACCTAACCGGTTATGAGCGCGGCGTGGTTACTGAACTAGGTGCGGTTGCCGTTGACACTGGCATCTTTACTGGTCGCTCACCAAAAGATAAATATATCGTCAAAGACGCTACGACAGAAGAACATATGTGGTGGACGTCTGATCAAGTGAAAAATGATAACAAACCAATCACTCCTGAAGTGTGGGACGAGCTAAAAGAACTGGTCACAAACCAGCTTTCTAACAAACGCTTGTTTGTTGTTGACGGTTACTGTGGTGCAAACCCAGATACACGTTTGAGCATTCGTGTTATCACAGAAGTCGCATGGCAAGCGCACTTCGTTAAAAACATGTTTATTCGCCCGACGGAAGAAGAGTTAGCGATATTTGAACCAGACTTCGTAGTAATGAATGGCGCAAAATGCACTAATCCAAAATGGGAAGAGCAAGGCCTGAACTCAGAAAACTTCACCGTATTTAACCTAACCGAGCGCATGCAACTTATCGGTGGTACTTGGTACGGCGGTGAAATGAAGAAAGGTATGTTCGCCATGATGAACTACTTCCTTCCACTAAAAGACATCGCATCAATGCACTGTAGCGCTAACATGGGCAAAGATGGCGATGTAGCGGTATTCTTCGGTCTATCTGGTACGGGTAAAACGACCCTGTCGACTGATCCTAAACGTGCGCTAATTGGTGATGATGAGCACGGCTGGGATGATGACGGTGTCTTCAACTTCGAAGGTGGTTGTTACGCAAAAACCATCAAACTTTCGAAAGAAGCAGAGCCGGACATCTACAATGCAATTCGTCGTGATGCACTGCTAGAAAACGTAACAGTACGTGGCGATGGTTCTATCGACTTTGATGATGGTTCGAAAACAGAAAACACACGTGTTTCTTACCCTATCTACCATATCGATAATATCGTTAAGCCAGTATCAAAAGGCGGTCACGCGAATAAAGTGATCTTCCTATCAGCCGATGCATTTGGCGTACTGCCTCCAGTATCTAAATTGACACCCGAGCAAACTAAGTACCACTTCCTGTCTGGCTTTACCGCCAAACTAGCGGGAACAGAGCGCGGTATTACTGAGCCAACACCAACTTTCTCTGCTTGTTTCGGCGCGGCGTTCCTAACGCTTCACCCAACTAAATACGCAGAAGTACTGGTTAAACGCATGGAAGCAGCAGGCGCTGAGGCTTACCTAGTGAATACTGGTTGGAACGGCACTGGCAAACGTATCTCTATTCAAGATACACGCGGAATTATTGATGCCATTCTTGATGGTTCGATTGAAGAAGCACCAACTAAGCACATTCCAATCTTCAACCTTGAAGTACCAACGTCACTACCAGGTGTGGATCCTAGCATTCTAGACCCTCGCGACACGTACGTTGACCCACTTCAGTGGGAAAGCAAAGCGAAAGATTTAGCAGCGCGCTTTATCAATAACTTTGATAAGTACACAGACAACGCTGAAGGTAAATCCCTGGTTGCGGCTGGTCCTCAGATTGATTAAATCGAGTAACAGCGACGTCGCGTAAACGCAGTGAAAAGTTGGCATTAACTTATCACCTTTACGTAGGCCAAGTTACAAAAATTGCTTCAAGCCCCTCTTTTGAGGGGCTTTTTATTGAATACCACAGAATATTGATACAAGCTAAAGCCTATCTAGTTTTATTTCATAACACACGTAGGTTCTAGCAAAGATGAAAACAGCGCGTCGAGTTCTACTTCTGTTACTGGTTATCTTAGTTGCCATTCCAGCCGCTACGATTGCGCTGCTAACAACATCTTACGCGGACGCAACCTGGCGCTTGCTGTCAAACACCTTTTCTCTTCCCTTCCGGGCCGAAAGCGTGCGTTATGGCTTTCCCTATCACCTAACTTTACAACGCGTGAACACCAGCGGAGACGATGCGTCTTACATCGAGCAAGTCGATTTATGGATGAATCCCGATGTTTATCGCGATGGTAAATGGATCGTTGATAGTTTATTGATTGATGGTATGAGCTTGCAGTATGGCGCACCAAAGCTCCCACCTTTAGACAACGTTTTATTCCATCAAATCGCGCTCAAAAATATTGATTACGCCGACGAGCAGTTCTCTGCCAATGGCATTGACCTTCAAATTCAATCACCACAATGGAATGGTCATTTAATACCATATGGCGAAGTTCAACTTGCAGCTGACCAACTCTATTGGAATGGCGAAGCCTTTAATCAAGTCTTAGTCGATATAGACTACAAACCGCAAGACAGTACGCTTTATGGCACCTCTTTTAACTGGCGTAACAGTCAAATATCTGGGCAAGGGGAGCAGTATCCTCAAGGCTGGTCTTTAGTAAATGTGACCATCAACAAGCTGAAACTGAGTAATACGCAGCGCCAATCACTGCTTGCAAAACCTTGGCACGATCTACCATTTAACATTAATCATATTAATAGCTTAGATTTGCTTAACGCCGATATTGAATGGGGCGACTGGCACTGGCAGAACTTGGATCTTTCTGTGGAAAACGCCACACTGCCACTGTCTCTCTGGAAGACAAAAGCTCAAGTGTCATTGCAGGCGGATAGCGTTCGATTCCAGCAGCAAACCGCAATAGAGCCACGTTTGAGTGCCGCTATCGAGCCAGGAGTAATCCAGCTCAACGAGCTCAGCTTAGATTGGCAGCAAGGTCGAGTGCAAGTTTCTGGATTGTTCACGCCAACACAATGGAAGCTCAAAGAAGCCTCTATTCAAGGCCTCAAGTGGGCAACACAGCCAGAAGACAACCTAAATTGGTGGCACGCCGCCACCAGCGAGTTAGAGCATGTTGCAATCGAACGACTCGACATTGAGCGCAGCCAAATTATCCAGCTATCTCACGAACCTTATTGGCAACTTTCCGGTTTAAATATCGAAGGGCAACAGCTTGATATTAAACAGTCGGCTCAACGTTGGGGCCTTTGGCAAGGCGAATTGGAAGTCAGCGTTGTCAACGCCAGCTATGACCAAATACTCACGTCTCACGCAGCACTTGCCATGCAAAGCAAAGATGGCTTTTGGCAATTGACTCGCCTTTTTGCGCCACTCGAGCAAGGCTACGTAGAAGGCATCGGACAAATAGATTTGAGTACCCCGAGCCAACCTTGGGCGCTCAACGTCAATGCTGATGGTATTCCCTTATCGCTCTTCCACGATTATTTTTTACCCGACACACTGGCTATTGATGGTTTTTCCGATCTCAGCCTCGATCTACAAGGGTTATCAGGTGATCGCAACATGCTGGCCTACAGCTTATCGGGTGAAGTGGAAGCCAATCTCCGAGATACCCGCTTGAAGTCCCAAGCGGATCATTCACTCAAAGCCATTACCTTAAGTCCACTGCGTTTAAGCGCGCAACGAGGGGAAGTTGCCATAAAGCCGGTCACCATCTCAGGAAAAGCCATAAGTGGTAAGGTTTGGGGAACATTTGATATGGCCAACAACCCGCTAAGTGGCATTACTTATCAATTGGAAGAGTCGTGCGGAAACATTGAAGGCGATCTACTAAGTGGCGAAACCCACCGTAATGAGTGCGTGAACGCATCAAAACTGGCCGAGCCTACTGATATTGAGACTCCACAGAAAAATGAACCTTCCATCGAGCAGCCAATCGTAATTGATAACATCAATTTGGAGACTCAAGAGGAAGAGCTTTACGAAGAAGTTATCGAAGAAGATGAAGTACCCGACACGAATTCCGCAGCAGAACAAACCCTCTCACCGACAGAGCAAGAAGGTGAAACAGATAAGCGCCCAGCAGATCAGTCGGCGCTTACCCCATCAGCAACTGAGTAACTGCGAGTAGTTCGGTATCAGCATATAGGTACCGACAAAATCAACAGCTGGCGTGTCACCACTATAAATCACTACGTGAATAACGATGCGTGCTTTGCGTCCCGACTCCAATCGGTCTAGGTCACCACTGATCCCATCCAACGAAGTACTCGCCACGGGGTTTTGTTCGACTGGTTGACGATAGCGAATCGAGCTGTCGGCCAACACAATATCACCGTGCAGCCCACGCTCTTTAAGCAGCAGCCACGTCATCCCCCACCCTGTCAGGGTTGCTAAGGTAAAAGCTGACCCAGCGAACATGGTGTTATGCGGATTAAGGTTAGGATTAAGCTGCGCACAGCATTCAAACTGGTAACCCGTGTACTGGTTAATCTTGATCCCCATTTTGTCGCTAATTGGGATTTGTTGCTCCCAGCGCTGTTGAAGCTCAGTACACCATTCAGGGCGACGTAACACATTGGCCATCGGATCCAGTTGCTTCACCATTTGCTGATGGCGCACAGGGCCACGCTCATCGGTCAGCTCACCTCGACGCTCAAAGCCATTTTTTTCATAAAAGGCGATGGCATCTTCACGGGCATTACACACCAAGCGTTTCGCTCCTTCCTGGCGTGCTAACGACTCTAGTGCAACCAAAACCAGCGAACCCATCCCTTTGCTACGGCGATTATTTTTAACCGCCATATAGCGGATCTGGCCATCATTGTCCGGCGTAATGTATAAACGGCCAATCGCCATAGGACGACCTCGACCATCAACAATCATGCGGTGATGACTCATTTCGTCGTATTCATCGCGCTCTGAGCCGATCGGCATACGCCATGGCTCACGAAGCAGTTGCCAGCGAAACTGATAATACTTGTTTATCTGATTATCGGTTTTGGGAGTAATGAGTTTGAACATATCAATCCTTTGAAAGCACAACACTAATCAGTGTCGGAAAAATTACTCCAAGCCAATTCCATGAGCTTGGAGTTAAAGCTTAGACTATGGCGCCTGTGTTACCAGATTAGACCTGCAACCAAAACGTCACAGGACCGTCATTCACCAAGGACACTTTCATATCGGCAGCGAAGCGGCCACGCTGTGTGGGTAAGACTTCTTCACACAAGTCAGAAAAGTAATCATACAAGCGCTCTGCATCAACAGGATGCGCACCGCGAGAAAAGCCAGCTCGCGTGCCTTTTTTTGTATCCGCAGGCAGCGTAAATTGAGAAACCACCAGCACTTTACCTTCCACCTGTTTAACGTTCAGGTTCATCTTGCCTTCGTCATCTTCGAACACACGGTAGGTTGTAACACGCTCCATTAAACGCTTTGCTTTAGCTTCATCGTCGTCCTTCTCTACGCCCAATAAGACCAGCAGACCACGATCAATTTCTCCTACGACTTCACCATCCACACGGACGGCAGCTTCACTGACTCGTTGAATTAGCGCTATCACTACTCTCGCTTCCTTCATCTGTTAACTGAGATTCAGCGGTCGAGTGTATCATGTCTAAATCTTCACTCCAGTGCTCTCGCTCACCAAGCGCAGCCGTAACTTCCGCCCCCAATAACACGATCATCCAGCATAAATACACCCAAACAAATAAGATAGGAATCGCCGCTAACGCGCCGTAGATGAGCTGATAAGACGGAAACTGAGTGATGTAGAGTGCAAAGCCTTTTTTACTCAACTCGAACAGTATCGCGGCGACTGCTGCCCCCATGGCACCATGAGCGAGGTGTACTTTTTTATTCGGCACTAGAATATACAAGCCAAGAAAAGCAAAAAAGGACAGCAACAACGGTAGCCAACGCAGAAATAAATTAAACGCACCAGATAATGTCTCGTTCTCTAAAATTTGCAGCGAAGTCACGTACGACGTCGCCGCAATACTCGCACCGACCATGATCGGCCCTAACGTGAGTACCATCCAATACATAGAGAATGAAAAGACTAAACGGCGCTTGTCTTTAACTCGCCAAATGTAGTTTAAGTTCTTATCAATGTTGGAAATCAGCATGACCGCTGCGATGAATAAAAACCCACCGCCAACCGCGCTCATTTTGCCCGTATTCGCCACAAATTCCTGTAATGCCGTATGTACAGCTTCTCCAGAAGCTGGCACAAAATTCTCAATAATGTAGCCTTGCAGCACCTCACCAACGTTCGCAAAAACGGGAAATTTCGACAATATTGATAACAATACCGTCAGCATTGGCACGATGGATAACAAGGTAATGTAGGCAAGATAGCCCGCGTTCACATTCACACGGTCATGCGTTAATCGCTTAAGAAGATACTTAAAAAACGCGACGCAACTTGGCAGTAGATTGATTAATCTCGCCTTGTAACTCTCTGATAACTGGTTCATAGTTCATCCCATAATTAGCGCCGAGGACATAAGAATGCCTTATTTATTAGCAATTGTACTATCAATTTTCACTTTAACAGGGTGTCAATCTGCTTATTACTCAGCAATGGAGCAGGTTGGGTATCATAAACGAGATATTATGGTCGACCGCGTCGAAGATGCCAAAGAATCTCAACAAGATGCACAAGAAGAATTCACCAGTGCACTTGAAGCATTGTCTGCGATCACCAACTTTGATGGTGGTGAGCTAGAAAATGTCTACAACAACATCAATGACAAATACGAAGATAGCGAAAAAGCGGCTCAAGACGTACGTGACCGTATTGCTGCGATTGAAGACGTATCCGGCGCACTGTTTGATGAGTGGCAAGATGAGCTAGAGCTGTACTCGAGTGCGAAACTGCGTCGTTCAAGCGAGCAAAAACTACGTGAAACCAAAGCCTCGTACAAAACCATGCTTAGCGCTATGAAGCGTGCAGAGAAAAAGATGACACCGGTACTGGACACGCTACGTGACAACACGTTGTACTTAAAACACAACCTTAACGCCAGTGCGATTGGTTCTTTGCAAGGTGAGTTCTCTAGCTTAGAGAAAGACATTCAGTTTGCGATCAAACAAATGAACGAAGCGATTGCAGAGTCCGATAAATTCCTACAAAAGCTCAATCAAAAGTAAATGATTCAGACCTCCTCCTAGTGAGGAGGTTTTAGTCCGACCTTACCGAGTAAACCGATGACTCTTCGAACAAAGCCTACTCTCTCTGGCACAGTTCCCCATGGTACTTCTACCACTTCATAACCCAACTCAGTATAGACACTCACTAACGACTGATGAATCTCCAATGCTTCTTCAAAGCTGTGCGGACGCACTTCATCTTGTACGTAAATGGATGCTTCAGGTCGACAAGTAAACACCTGACTATGGTACCCAGCGCTTTCGGTTAAGAAAGCTTGGTCAACCTTACAGCCGCCCACTTGTAGGTATGCAATGATGTCGGGGATGGCGCGATCAACAAACGCAACATCATGACAACGCGCATCACTCTTTTGTTTGTCCATCAACCCAAGGCATAACTTGGCAAACTCAGGTAAATTCGTCCACGGCAAAATACCATTTTCTAACTGGCTTTGCTGCTCAATCAAGTCGCGGGACCCTTCAGGAAACGTGGCGTAACCACACGCGTCTAGCGCATTCAGCAGTGTTGTTTTTCCCGCACCAGGCCCACCGGTGATAATAATCGGGTTCATATTCAACTCCAGAAAACAAAAAGCCCCGAGCATAACTCGAGGCTTCTTCTTAATTGAATCGCTTAACGAAAATTATTTCGCGCCACGAGAAGCACGCTTACGGTCGCTTTCCGTTAGGAACTTCTTACGGATACGGATGCTTTCAGGCGTTACTTCTACTAGCTCGTCGTCATCGATGAATTCTAGTGCTTGCTCAAGAGTCATCTTGATTGGCGGAGTAAGAACCTGTGCGTCATCTGTACCAGATGCACGAACGTTGGTTAGCTGCTTACCTTTCAGTGCGTTTACCGTTAGGTCGTTGTCACGGCTGTGAATACCGATAACCATACCTTCGTAAACTTCAACACCGTGACCGATAAATAGACGACCACGCTCTTGAAGGTTGAACAGTGCGTTAGTTAGCGCTTTACCCATCGCGTTCGCGATTAGTACACCGTTTACACGTTGACCGATGTTACCGCCTTTGTGAGGGCCGTAGTGATCAAACGTATGGTAAAGAAGACCTGAACCTGAAGTCAGTGTCATGAATTCCGTTTGGAAACCGATCAGACCACGTGATGGCATAACGAAGTCCATACGCACACGACCTTTACCGTCTGGAGACATGTCTTTCAGCTCACCTTTACGTAGGCCGATGTTCTCCATGATGCCGCCTTGGTGCTCTTCCATTACGTCGATAGTTACCGTTTCGAACGGTTCCATCAACTGACCATCTTCTTCTTTGATGATTACTTCTGGACGAGATACTGCTAGCTCAAAGCCTTCACGACGCATGTTTTCGATCAGGATAGAAAGGTGAAGTTCACCACGACCTGATACGCGGAATTTATCTGGATCGTCTGTTTGCTCAACGCGTAGTGCAACGTTGTGTACCAATTCCTTCTCAAGACGCTCAAGGATGTTACGTGACGTTACGAACTTACCTTCTTTACCCGCGAATGGAGACGTGTTTACTTGGAATGTCATCGTTACTGTTGGTTCATCAACAGACAATGGTGGTAATGCTTCTACTGCGTTTTGTGCACAGATAGTGTCAGAAATTTTCAGCTCGCCAAGACCAGTGATTGCGATGATATCACCCGCGTTAGCTTGTTCCACTTCGTGACGCTCTAGGCCAAGGTAGCCCATTACTGTACCCACTTTACCGTTGCGAGTTTTACCGTCAGCACCAATAATGGTTACCTGCTGGTTTGGTTTAACGCTACCACGAGTTACGCGAGCCACGCCGATAACACCAACGTAAGAGCTGTAGTCTAGCTGAGAAACTTGCATCTGTAGTGGACCATCAAGGTCAACATTTGGCGCGTCAACAACATCAACGATAGTTTGGAATAGTGGTTCCATGTTCTCGCCAGTTTCGCCTTCTTCTAGAGAAGCCCAACCGTTAAGTGCAGATGCGTAAACTACTTTAAAGTCTAGCTGGTCATCAGTTGCACCTAGGTTGTCAAATAGATCGAACACTTGGTCCATAACCCAATCAGGACGTGCACCAGGGCGGTCAATCTTGTTGATTACAACGATTGGTTTTAAACCGTGAGCAAATGCTTTTTGTGTTACGAAACGCGTTTGAGGCATTGGACCATCAACTGCGTCAACGATAAGTAGTACAGAGTCTACCATCGACATGATACGCTCAACTTCACCACCGAAGTCCGCGTGTCCCGGAGTATCTACGATGTTGATACGGTAATCGTTCCAGTCGATTGCTGTGTTTTTAGCAAGAATGGTAATACCGCGCTCTTTCTCGATGTCGTTCGAGTCCATGACTCGCTCTTCAGCTTCACCGCGAGACTCAAGCGTGCCTGATTGTTGTAGCAGCTTGTCAACCAACGTGGTTTTACCGTGGTCAACGTGCGCGATGATCGCGATATTTCTTAATTTATCAATCTGTGGAGTAGCCATGGATATTGATTCACTTAGATAGATGAAATGCCCCCACGCTGAGAACGGGTGCTCTCTGGCGACATTTGCTGATTAAAAAAACGGCCATAATGTACCAGATTTTAGCAAAAAGCCTAGAAATATGTGATCTACTCCCGAGCATTTCTGCGATTTTTACGCTTAATGCCCATTTTCTTCCTCAGAACGAATTGATTAAACGCAACTTTATTCTAATCGATGCATAATTCAAATTGACTCTTGCTCAAAAACTGGGCTGAATACGCAATGTACCTGTCACATTATGGTGCAACAATGATTTTTGGCACCATAATAGTGCAAGCAAAGATCATTTTGGTGCAAGCAAGTGCACCAAACTAGCATTCAAAAACACAATTGCTTGAAATTAATGGAATATTTTTTTTGGCACGGTTTTGGCTTTAGTTAAAACAGCATCGATTAATGAAAAGTCAAATTGATTAATCAATGCCAGGTTTCATGAATAATTCATAAATCGAGCTTTTACCGCTTATTAACACTGGAGGTTATCCAAGATGTCAGTAGAAAACGTTCTATCGCTGATCCAAGAAAACGAAGTTAAGTTTGTTGACCTACGCTTCACTGATACAAAAGGTAAAGAGCAGCACATTTCGATCCCTGCTCACCAAATCGACGCAGACTTCTTCGAAGAAGGTAAAATGTTCGATGGTTCATCAGTTGCTGGCTGGAAAGGTATCAACGAATCAGACATGGTAATGATGCCTGACGCATCTTCTGCTGTGCTTGACCCATTCACGGAAGACGCAACACTAAATATCCGTTGTGACATCTTAGAGCCTGCAACAATGCAAGGCTACGACCGTGACCCACGCTCTATCGCAAAACGCGCTGAAGACTTCATGCGTTCTACAGGTGTTGCAGATACTGTACTTATCGGTCCTGAGCCAGAATTCTTCCTATTTGATGACGTGAAGTTCTCGACAGACATGTCAGGCTCTTTCTTCAAAATCGACGACGTAGAAGCGGCATGGAACACAGGTTCTGACTACGAAGAAGGTAACAAAGGTCACCGTCCAGGCGTTAAAGGTGGTTACTTCCCAGTAGCTCCAGTAGATTCATCTCAAGACATCCGTTCTGCTATGTGTCTAGTAATGGAAGAAATGGGTCTTGTTGTTGAAGCGCACCACCACGAAGTGGCAACGGCGGGTCAAAACGAAATCGCAACTCGTTTCAACACGCTAACAACCAAAGCTGACGAAATCCAAATCTACAAGTACGTTGTACACAACGTTGCTCACGCGTTTGGTAAAACAGCGACGTTTATGCCTAAACCACTTGTTGGCGACAACGGCAGCGGTATGCACGTTCACCAGTCTCTAGCAAAAGATGGCGTAAACCTATTTGCTGGTGACAAGTACGGCGGTCTATCTGAAATGGCGCTTTACTACATCGGTGGTATCATCAAACACGCTCGTGCAATCAACGCATTCGCTAACCCATCAACAAACTCGTACAAACGCCTTGTACCAGGCTTCGAAGCACCAGTAATGCTAGCTTACTCAGCGCGTAACCGCTCTGCTTCAATCCGTATCCCAGTGGTACCAAGCCCGAAAGCACGTCGTATCGAAGTTCGTTTCGGTGACCCAGCGGCGAACCCATACCTATGTTTCGCAGCAATGCTTATGGCTGGTCTTGACGGTATCAAGAATAAGATCCACCCAGGCGAAGCGATGGATAAAGACCTTTACGATCTTCCAGCTGAAGAAGCAGCAGAAATCCCAACTGTTGCATACTCACTAAAAGACGCGCTAGCAGAGCTAGATGCTGATCGTGAGTTCTTAACAGCGGGCGGCGTATTCTCTGACGACTTCATCGATTCATACATCGACCTTAAGTCTCAGGACGTAGAGCGTGTGAACATGACAACTCACCCTGTTGAGTTCGAACTTTACTACTCTGTGTAAGGTCGACACTGTGTAAAATGTAAACACAGCAATAAAATATTAGGCTCGCCTCGCAGGCGGGCCTTTTTTGTATTCGCCACTCAAGCTTCGACGTTTAACATGAGGGGATAATAAAAATACGCTTAGAATTTTTCCTTACAGGTCAAAGAGCTAAGCCATTGAAACGTGAAATCATCGAACAAGAGAAGGTGAGCAATGAAAGTTCAGCTTATTCCATCACTGTGTGCACTCAGCGGATTGTTAATCGCCTCTATCGCCTTCGCGCAGGTCGCGTATACGTGGGTAGATGAAAATGGCGTGGTTCACTTTAGTGATACGCCAAACAAAGGAGCAAAAGCGATCGCACTGCCAAACCTTGAAGCCAGCGCACCAGCTCCTGAGGTAGAAAGTACTGAATCGCTCGCACCTCAGACTACGCCATCTACTGCATCACAAAACAAGCCAGAGAAAACAACCGATCAGCCTCTCCCATTACAACTCTCGATGCTGACTCCCAAGCACAACGAGACCATCCGCAGCAATCGAGGCATCATCAATATTCAATTAGAAACCAATCGCAAGCTTGGTATCGGTGAGCAATTGCAATTGTTACTCGATGGAAAACCTTATGGTGCACCACAAAACCATATAGTGTGGCAGTTAAACAATATTGACCGAGGCACTCACACACTTGCTGTGCACGCGAAAAGAAGCGGCAAGCTTATTGCATCTACTAGCCCTATAACGGTGCATTTACATAGAGCAAGTGTTAAGCCGACCGTAAAAGGGGCAAAATAGAATATCTGGTGAAAAAAATCACATCACAGCGATGCTTTTCACTTTTTCTTCTAAGATTTATTCGCCATACTTAACGTTCAATTGCACCATTATTGTGCATCGCACAATCTTAAAGCAAAACAAGGACGTAATGTGGATACCAGTCTTCCTAGTGCCATTCTCAACAATATGGTGACAGCAACGCTGATTCTTGATGATGGATTGGCCATCCGTTATGCCAATCCGGCTGCCGAATTGCTGTTTTCTCAAAGCGCCAAACGAATTATTGAACAATCACTTTCTCAATTGATTCAGCATGCGTCGCTGGATCTCGCGCTGCTCACTCAACCGTTGCAAAGTGGCCAAAGCATCACCGACAGTGACGTCACTTTCGTTGTTGATGGCCGCCCTTTAATGCTAGAGGTGACGGTTAGCCCTATCACTTGGCAAAAGCAGTTGATGCTTCTGGTCGAGATGCGCAAAATTGATCAGCAGCGCCGACTCTCTCAAGAACTGAACCAACACGCCCAACAACAAGCAGCGAAGCTGTTAGTCCGAGGGCTTGCACATGAGATTAAAAATCCGCTTGGCGGCTTACGCGGTGCGGCGCAATTGCTAGAAAAAATGCTGCCAGAGCCCTCTCTCACCGAATATACACACATCATCATTGAGCAAGCAGACCGTTTAAGGGCGCTCGTGGATCGATTACTAGGACCGCAAAAGCCAGGTAAGAAGACACAAGAGAATCTGCACCAAATTCTTGAAAAGGTTCGCCAACTGGTTGAATTAGAGTCACAACGCTCAATCATCATTGAACGAGATTATGACCCAAGCTTGCCAGAGATTTTGATGGATACAGACCAAATCGAGCAGGCAATGCTTAATATCGTCAGCAACGCCGCACAAATTCTTAGCCATCAAGAACACGGGAAAATAACCATTCGCACCAGAACGGTGCATCAAGCCAATATTCACGGCAAACGCTGTAAACTCGCTGCTCGTGTCGAAATCACAGACAACGGCCCAGGTATTCCACCGGAACTACAAGACACGCTGTTCTATCCCATGGTCAGTGGCCGCGAGGGAGGAACTGGATTAGGGCTATCTATTTCGCAAAATTTGATCGACCAGCACAATGGAAAAATAGACGTAGAAAGCTGGCCTGGTCACACAACATTTACTATTTATCTGCCGATCTGAGTGCGCTAATGGACTTCAAGTCGCGTCAGTTTTTCGGTTTGCTGCAAGGATTACTACATGAGTAAAGGATATGTTTGGGTCGTTGATGACGACAGTTCAATTCGCTGGGTAATGGAGAAAACGCTCTCCTCTGCCAACATCAAATGTGAAACCTATGCCGATGGAGAAAGCGTGTTAATGGCGCTCGAACGCGAAGTGCCGGATGTTCTAGTATCAGACATTCGCATGCCAGGTATTGATGGGTTGGAGCTACTAAAGCAAGTACAGCGCGATTACCCAGACCTTCCCGTGATTATCATGACCGCGCATTCAGATTTAGATGCGGCAGTGAATGCGTACCAAAAAGGTGCTTTTGAATATTTACCAAAACCTTTTGATATTGATGAAACTTTAACTCTGGTTGAACGAGCCATTGCACACAGCCACGAAAACAAACGCGAGCAGCTCTCTCCAGAAGACATTCCAGCAGAAACGCCTGAAATTATCGGTGAAGCACCAGCGATGCAAGAGGTGTTTCGCGCCATTGGTCGTCTTTCTCGCTCCTCTATTTCAGTCTTGATTAACGGTGAATCGGGCACGGGTAAAGAACTCGTTGCTCATGCACTGCACCGTCACAGTCCACGTGCTAACAAACCTTTCATTGCGCTCAATATGGCGGCGATTCCCAAAGACTTGATTGAATCAGAACTGTTTGGCCACGAAAAAGGCGCGTTTACGGGGGCAAACAATATTCGTCAAGGACGATTCGAACAAGCCAATGGCGGCACTCTATTTTTAGACGAAATCGGCGACATGCCATTGGACATTCAAACTCGTTTACTACGCGTTCTAGCTGACGGGCAGTTTTATCGAGTGGGCGGTCACTCTCCGATCAGTGTCGATGTACGAATTGTCGCGGCAACACACCAGAACTTAGAAAAGCTGGTGCACGAAGGTGACTTTCGTGAGGACCTATTTCATCGCTTAAACGTGATTCGCGTTCAGATCCCGGCACTGCGTGAGCGTAAGCAAGACATTGAAAAGCTTACACAGCATTTTCTTATCCGTGCGGCTGATGAGCTTGGTGTGGAAACAAAAACTCTCCACCCGTCGACTGTAGAGATTCTTAACCGCCTTGATTGGCCTGGCAACGTGCGTCAATTAGAGAATATTTGCCGTTGGTTAACCGTTATGGCCAGTGGTAGCGAGGTGTTACCAAATGACTTGCCAAGCGAACTACTAGAAGAGAAAAAATCCATTTCAGACTCTGCACATGGTAGTTGGCAAGAACAATTGGCGGATTGGGCACGGCATTCACTCGCAGCAGGAGATAAAGAACTACTTTCTTACGCTTTACCAGAATTTGAACGCATTTTATTAGAAGCAGCCTTAGAGCACACTAAAGGTCATAAGCAAGATGCCGCTAAAGTATTAGGCTGGGGGCGAAATACACTCACCAGAAAATTAAAAGAATTGTACTGACAATCACTTACGTGGTGCGTTAACAACGAGCGTCGTTTGTCACTCGATATTAATAAAAACATCAGTACAATTGTGGCGCACCACCATCTATGTGATTAGGCGATGTCTACTGCTACGACTCAAATTACACTGCGTACTGCTGTTCTGATTCCATTTGTCATGATCTTCTTACTGGCGATCGGTGTCATTGTCTACGTCCAAAAACAAAGTTACGAAGAAGTGGTCACGGATATCAGTGACAAGCAACTTTCCGTGTTAACCGAAAGTGTCCACGACCACCTCAATAGCTATCTACGTAAGCCTTTTACTGCGGTTATGGCTCTCGCGCACAACGTCAGCTATCACAACCTTTATCGCCCTCACGATACCTCAGACATTCAAAACTACCTGCTAAGTGCATTCAAAAATCTTTACCAATCGATACCGCAGTTGGATGTAATCGCATTTGGTTCAGAAAACGGCGACTTTGCAGGCTTTCGCCGCGAACTTTCCGACGATTACACCTTAATGGTGCAAGATCGCCACACCGATGGTGATCTGGTTATTTATGGAACCAACCATGTGAGTAACAACATTCGAACGGTTATCTCCCAATACGATCCTCGCACTCGCCCATGGTATAAGCCCGTTGCAGAGAGCCAAAACGCCACTTGGTCTGAAATTTATACCAATGCTGATGAACGCCAGGATATTACGCTATCAGCCATGACGCCGGTGTACAAACACGACCAATTTGCTGGTGTTTTGGTGACAGACATTCGTATCAATACATTCAACGAATTCCTGCGCGAGTTAAAATACAACACTAAAGCGTCGGTCTACATCATGGACCCAGATCATCGTTTAATCGCTCACTCAGGCCCGGGAAGCGTCATCTCATGGGGCACAAAATTTTCGGATAAAGGGCAGCGTTTGCTTGCCGCTGAAAACGCAGACCCGATCATCAAAATCAGTGCGAGCCGCGTCCGGTCTTTCGATCTCAACAACACCAAGCAACCTTATACTTTTTCATTTGAACATGATGGCCAACGTATTTTCAGTCGGCTAACCCCGTATCGAGACCAAGACGGCTTAACATGGTTTATCGGCACCTCCATTTCGGAGTCTGAGCTTCTCGGCCTGTTACCAAAAAGCCAGCAAGAGAGCTGGCTCGTTGGCATTATTGTAAGCCTATTTGGTATCGCCATCAGTTGGATCATTTTCAACCGAGTTACCAGACCAATTAACGCGACGGCCGCCGCCGCTCAGCACCTGGCAAATGGGGATTGGGATAGCGGCATGCCAAAGCCTGGTTATGTGTATGAGACAACCGTACTGGTCCATGCTTTTAATGAAATGGCGAACAATCTAAGAGCTTCATTCAAAGCATTGCGTGAACAGTTGGTTTATGACTCTCTGACACGCTTATATAGCCGTCAGGGTTTGGTCGAAATCTGTGAAAATCAGTCTGATCTTTGTCACGGCAGTTTATTTTTACTTGGTATCAACAAATTTAGAGATATCAACGACAGTGTGGGTCATCACAACGGCGACCAGTTGTTGGTCAGCATCGCTAAAAGGTTAAAACAGCAGTTTCGTGACAACGCATTATTGGCTCGGATTGGTGGTGACGAATTCGCGGTGTTTCTCTCAAATGTCGACACGGAAACCAAAATTAAACAAACCGAGCGTCGATTACAGCAACTCTTTTCCACCCCATTTATGGTGGAAGGCGAGAATGTAGTGATGAAGATTTCACTTGGTATTGTACAAACCCAGCCAAACGAAACCATGCCTTTATGGTTACGCAACGCCAGCATCGCATTAAGTTACGCCAAACAAGACTCACTGACTGGTGTTTGTCACTACAGCCCAGAACTAGCGAGCGCTTCAAAGTTTCGTACACAAATGCTGACCAAGATCCAAACTGGCATTGAAAACCGAGAGTTTATTCCTCATTACCAACCGATTGTGGATCTCGTCAGTGGCACAGTGTGTGGCGCCGAAGCACTTGCGCGTTGGCATAGCGACTCAGGTATGGTGTCACCATTAGATTTTATCCCAATCGCGGAAGAAAGCGGCATGATCAAAGCCATCGGCCAACAGATTCTGTTACAAGCTTGTCGCGACACTTACCAAGCGATCGAAAGCAAACAGTGGCCGTCGGACTTCCAACTACATGTGAATATCTCCGTTAATCAACTATCTTGCCCAAGTTTTGTTGATACGGTGACAAGCGTATTGGATATCACGAAATTACCAGCAAGTAACCTCACACTAGAGATCACAGAATCACGTATCATTGATAGCGCACCGACCACACTAGAAAATATGACTAAACTGCGTGAAATGGGTATTGGTATCGCGATAGATGACTTTGGCACCGGCTACTCATCACTGGGTTACCTCCACTCTCTGCCGTTTACCTGCTTGAAGATTGATCGCACCTTCATCAATCAACTCACACAAGAAAACTTAAACAGTTCAGTCGTCGCTGCCGTCATCAATATCACAGCAGGTCTCAAAACTAATGTCGTCGCGGAAGGTGTCGAGGATAGCAATCAAGCACAATTACTGCGCTCTTTAGGCTGTAATCAGGTGCAAGGCTTCTACTACAGCCGCCCTATGCCGCTAGAAGAATGGCCAACACATTTGGTGAACATGAAGTAGAAAAGAGCGAGAATCGTTGATTCCCTATTCATCCTCTACTGACAATCTACCCAACTGTTATTTATACTTAACTGCAAATCTTACCCATGTATTGTCACAGATGATGTTTGGGCCCTGTTCCAGTTCATAACTATCCGGATCGACAAAATGATAACGAAGAACCTTCCTCTTACTGATTTGCACCGTCACCTCGACGGTAACATTCGTACTAAAACGATTCTTGAGCTAGGCCAAAAGTTTGGCATTGCCCTACCAGCGTACGATATTGAGTCTCTCACTCCTCACGTTCAAATTGTCGAAGCGGAACCCTCTCTTGTTGCTTTCCTTTCTAAGCTCGACTGGGGTGTTGCTGTACTGGGCGATCTAGATGCGTGTCGTCGTGTCGCGTACGAAAACGTAGAAGACGCGCTAAACGCACAAATCGATTACGCAGAGCTGCGTTTCTCTCCTTACTACATGGCGATGAAACACAAACTACCAGTAGCGGGGGTTGTTGAAGCCGTCGTGGACGGTGTGCAAGCGGGTATGCGCGATTTTGGCGTGAAAGCCAACCTGATCGGTATCATGAGTCGTACATTTGGTACTGACGCATGTCAACAAGAACTGGACGGCATTCTGAGCCAGAAAGATCACATCGTTGCCGTCGACCTTGCGGGTGACGAGCTAGGCCAACCGGGTGATCGCTTTGTGTCTCACTTCAAGCAAGTACGCGATGCTGGCCTTGGGGTAACGGTCCATGCTGGTGAAGCAGCAGGTGCAGAGAGCATGTGGCAAGCAATCAATGAGCTGGGCGCAACTCGTATCGGTCACGGCGTAAAAGCGATTCACGATCCAAAACTGATGGATTACCTAGCAGAAAACCGCATTGGTATTGAATCTTGCCTGACGTCAAACTACCAAACAAGTACAGTAGAAACGCTAGAAAACCACCCTCTCAAGCAGTTCCTAGAGCATGGCGTTCTTGCGTGTCTGAACACTGACGATCCAGCGGTTGAAGGCATCGAACTGCCATACGAATACGAAGTAGCAGCACCAGCCGCTGGTCTGAGCCAAGACCAGATTCGCCAAGCGCAAATCAATGGCCTTGAGATTGCGTTCCTTTCAGAAGCAGAAAAAGCGGAACTGAGAGAAAAAGTAAAAGATCGCGCTTAAATCCAGCGAAAACATAAAAAATGCCAGCATCTGCTGGCATTTTTTATATCTTGAATCTGTATCTCTGATTAAATAACACGAGAGAATTGTTGCTGACGCGCCTTCGCTCGCAGGTACTTATCGAAGCTCATACAAATATTACGGATCAACAAACGACCTCGCAGCGTCACACGAATTTCATTATCATCCACTTCCACCAGCTCATCGTTAATAAAGGTCTGAAGTAGCTGTAAGTCTTCTTTAAAGTACTGTTCAAACTTCACTTTAAACTCAGACTCAATGGCTTTCTTGTCTAACTTGAAGTTACAAATCAGCTGCTTAATCACTTCACGACGGAGCAAATCATCGGAGTCCAGAGAGACCCCTTTCCATAGAGCGTGACGAAGTTCGTTGACTTGAGCGTAGTATTTCTTCAGCTCTTTCTGGTTTTGCGCGTACGCATCGCCGATCATCGAGATTGCAGAAACACCAAAGCCAACCAAGTCACATTCACCTTGTGTGGTGTAGCCTTGGAAATTGCGATGCAAAATACCTTCGCGCTGGGCAGCAGCAAGTTCATCGTCCGGCAAAGCAAAGTGGTCCATACCGATAAATTGGTAGCCAGCATCAGTCAGTGTCGCGATGGTGTCTTGCAGAATCGCCATCTTCTCTTCTGCCTTTGGCAGGTCTTCGTCTTTAATCTTACGCTGCGCTGCAAATAGCTGTGGCATGTGCGCGTAGTTAAACACGGATAGACGGCCCGGCTGCATCTCTAGCACTTGTTCTAGAGTCTTGGCAAAAGATTCTTTGGTCTGCTTCGGTAAACCGTAAATTAAATCTAGGTTCGTCGAACGAAAGCCTAACTCTTTTGCGCGCGCAACCATCGCAACGATGAACTCTTCATCTTGCTCACGATTCACCAACTTTTGTACTTCTTTGTTGAAGTCCTGAACACCGATGCTCAAGCGATTGAAGCCTTCACTACGCAGATGATCCAGCATGGTCAGCTCGATTTCACGCGGGTCAACCTCGATACTGATTTCAGCATCGCTGCTAAAAGTAAACTCTTGGCGTAGCAGGCTCATTACACGCGTGATTTGCTTTTCAGAGAGAAACGTCGGTGTACCACCACCAAAATGCAATTGCGTCACGGTGCGACCAACAAGTAATGCAGCACGTTGACGAATTTCGTGTTCAAGCACGTCGAGGTATTCATCCGCTTTGTGCGAATGGCGTGTAATGACTTTATTACATCCACAGTAGTAACAAAGCTTGTGACAGAACGGAATGTGTACGTACAGCGATAATGGGCGTTCTGGGTATTGAGTGCATGCCATATCATAATCAGAAATGGTGAACGCTTCATGAAACTCCAGCGCCGTTGGGTACGACGTATAACGAGGCCCGGAATAGTTGTACTTATCCAATACCGCTTGATCCCAGACGATTTGCTGTTTCGATTCAGTGTGTTGATTCGACATGGTGGTACTTTCCGTTAAATGCTAGGGCAACGAAAGCCGTCACCCGATATTCAGAGCCGCTATTTTGCCATACGACGATGACAAGCGTGGCAACGCCGACTGGCTTTTTAAGTATAAAACTAAAGAAGTGCTAGCGTGATCACGATACCCCCATTAGCCATAAGGAGACTATTGGGGGTCGCGCTTAAATCATCTGAATATTGATTTGATTATTCAGTGGCTGGACGTTTTTCTGCAACACTTTGAGCTCCTCAATAATCGCATCAGTGAGGCGGCTTTCCGCTTTATGACGCGTCAAGTTCTGTTGCATACGCTCTTTCTTGGCAAGTTGTTGGCGTTCTTCGCCACGCGCCATATCTTTCACGATGTGGTAAAGCTCAGAAATCGCAGGGTACGTTTTATCGAAATCAACGCGGTCTTCACCTTGTACATAATCCATGATGTTATACACACGGATACTGATTTCAGATAAATCGCACTGGCCTTGAATGCCCGCCTGACACAAGGTATGCACATTCTCAAAAATGTTGGCGTTACGTTTGTCTATCGCCAATTTTTGATGCTTCAGCTGCAATTCCTTTTGCTTTTTCAATTGAAGCAGAAGGTAACCTGCATAAGAAGCGAGTGCGATGATAATCACAACACCAGCAATAGCTAATAAGGTTACATTCATAGCTTAATTATCCTTTATAGTCGTCGAAATTAATGTCGTCGAAATCTGCCAGCAAGTCATCATCGTTGCGCGTGCTTTTCTCAGCAGGTGCAGTGAAGTCTTCCTCTTCTTCAGGTTCCAACAAACCTAGTTGGTCCATTAGCTTCTCAATGCGATCGAGTTTCTCATCGACGAATTTCTGTAGACCTGTGCCCAGGTTTTCACCCGCTTCAATACGGTCTAGCAACACGTTCAATTGCGCGTCATTTTCTAGCATCTCTAGTTCTTGCTCTGCCGACAAACGACGCTCTTGCTTCGTCATTTTCTTCGCAGGTTCAACAATCAGAGGTATTTTCTTTTTGCTGCCTAAGCGCGGGTCGCGATTTTGTGCAGCAGCTTGCTTTTTCTGCTCGTTAACTTCTGAGTTACGGTTACCCGTTTTCAGACCTTTACGCTTTTTAGCACGCTTGCGTAAGCGGCCTTCCACATCAGATTCTGTACGGTTACGAGTTACAACAAACTCAGGTGCACCAGCGGCACCTGGTTTTCTAGATTTTTTACTACGGCTCATTACTGGGGTTTCCTCAGTAAAATTACATCATTACCAATAAATTCGAGTTCGAGCTTATCCCGCTCTGCTAGGAACTGGAACGTGTCACGACTAAAGAACACTACGTGAGTGAGATCGTTCTTATAATGCCATGATTTGAAAGCCTCCACGTCGATGACCATTTTCGTCATCAGGCCTATCCAGCCCCCTGGCTTAACTAAATTCAACCATTGCTTCCACACCAAATCTGGGTGGTAGAGGTGCTCTATCACCTCTGTTGCTGTCATGAAGTCGTACGTTTTTTCTAAAACCGACGTATCAGGGTGGTAGTAGAGATCGTACAACGCCATGTTGTGCCCCGCCTCTTCCAGCATCAAGGAGAGCGTTGGGCCAGGACCACAACCAAAGTCGATACCATTTGATTGTGGAGAAATTCGCTCTGTGATCGGGTCAGCAATACGCGACAAAAAGCGTCGGTAACCCAAATCATCGGGGTTGTTCTCATGCAAATCATAGTGAGCTTTTTCGCTTTCCGCATCCAAACGTTGGTCTGGATTTACGAATACCAAGCTGCACTGCTCACATTGAAGATATTCACGACGCTTATCTTCAAAATAATGGTGAGTGCGCTGATTTTGGCATAAAGGACAGGTATGCATGCTGACTTCCTCAAACAGGGATGCGAAACATACCAGAAAGTGAACTCGGATTGGAGTGTTGTTGAGTATTTTTTCAGCAATTTTTGTTAAAAAACTTTGTTTACAACCTATAAAGCTAAAGTAAGTGCTGTAATCTCAATTCAAGTTACGACTGAGCAAGTCAACGGATATAAAAAAAGCGACAGTCAGACTGTCGCTTTCTAAGTGCCATCAATTGGCGAAACTGTGTTGCACACATTTGGTGCACCAATGATCCCTTTGTTTTTAGAGCTTTCCCTGCCAAAAAGAGTTGTTTTTCATCTTCCTGATGAGTTTTGGCTATCCGTTTACTTCCTGTCTACTGAGCAACTTCCTGTGCCTGATCCGTTTCACTGTCTTAACCGTCAGACGAGATGACCATCCTTATCTGATAGGCTCCCTACCTATCTAAATCCCTTTCTAAATCACCAAGCATCCGAGCTACATCCTTGGAGACCTAAACCGTGGTCTTCAATCCTTACATTCACCCCCCTGTGAACGACTTCTACTTTACGCCATCCCGTTATGCTCACAAGTAATGGGTTGAAAAAAAATCCGCCTATTTTTCTAAAAAATCAAAATTATCATTTAATCAAAAACTTAAAAACACTAACAAGAAAAAGCCAACATCAAGTATGGCAAATGTCTCACAAACTGCCGAGCCAACTATCGCTTTCGTATCCAAACTCGACTGTGATATCTGTCACGAACAAAAATGCCCTAGTGGATTCACTAGGGCATTTTTGTACAAGTTGCTCGAACGATGTAGGGACATCTACCCAACCAGCTCAAGATGCAGGATCTTGAGCGATTTAGGTATATTAGTGCAGACCGCCAACGTATTTAGACAGCACTTCGATATCTTCGTCTGTCATTTTCTTCGCGATGTCGCGCATCATGGCATTCATATCATTGCCACGGTCGCCATCACGGAATTTTTCTAGCTGAGCTTTGATGTAGTCAGCATGCTGACCAGAAATTTTCGGGAAACCTGAAAGCTCAGTACCATTGCCACGAGGACCATGACATGCAATACATGCGGTTAGGCCACGCTCGGCATCACCAGCGGTATAAAGCGTTTTGCCTTTTGCTACTACATCTTCAGGTGTTGAGTTTTCTGAAACTGGTAGCGAAGCGTAGTAAGCAGATAGGTCTGCGATATCTTCATCGCTCAGTGGCATTGCCATACCACTCATTACAGGATCGTAACGACCTTGTTTACCACCACTTGTCATGCCTAGCTTAAGTTCTTTTAACTGCTTCTCAAGATACTTAGCGTGTTGGCCTGCGAGTTTCGGGTACGTTGTTATTGCACTGTTGCCATCTGCTCCGTGACAGGCGACACAGGTTTGTGATTTTGCTTTACCAGCCTCAATATTACCTTGGGCCCATACTGAGCAACTGGCTAAAAGACTCAAAATTAGCGCTAATTTCTTCATGACATTCCATTATAATTATCAAGCTTCCAGTACCACGGAATGTGAACATACCGCGTACACTCATGGTACAATAGGCGACCTTATGCCGAGCACGGTTATTTTACACATTTTCACAAAAAAGTAATCAATCGACTACACAAAGTCGAGATGGAGTTAACAGTGAGCGTAAAAATTCATTACCAAAATACGCATTTCATCACCAGCGCACCCGATATTCGTCACCTGCCGGAAGACGAAGGTGTCGAAATTGCGTTTGCAGGACGCTCAAACGCTGGTAAATCGAGTGCACTTAACCGTCTAACTAATCAAAAAAGCTTAGCCAAGACATCAAAGACACCTGGTCGTACGCAATTAATCAACCTTTTCAAAGTAGAAGAAGGTTGTCACATTGTCGATCTACCTGGATACGGTTTTGCTCAAGTACCGGTAGAGATGAAAAACAAATGGCAGAAATCTTTGGGTGAATACCTACAGAAACGCGAGTGCCTAAAAGGCTTAGTGGTTCTAATGGACATTCGTCATCCAATGAAAGATCTCGACCAACAAATGATTTTCTGGGCCATCGATAGCCACATTCCTGTGCAAGTTTTGCTAACCAAAGCAGATAAACTAAAAAGTGGTGCACGCAAACAAACTCTACTGAAAGTTCGTAAGCAAGTAGAAACTTTCGGTGGTGACGTTTCTGTTGATGTGTTCTCTTCACTTAAAGGATTAGGTGTCGATCAGCTACGTGCAAAACTGGATACCTGGTTTGCACCAGCACTAGCACACCTGATAGAAGAAGACGAACAAGAGATACCAGCGAGCGATGAAGAATAATTAACAATATTTGTTAAATTTCTTCGACACGGCCCTGCCATTTGGTGGGGCTTTTGTTTATCTGAACTAAATAACAGGCAATAAAAATCCCCGCCTTCCTGGCAGGGATAACGGGAGAGAAAAATTGGTAATTATTGTTATGTGACGAAGCATTGCTGAACTGAGATTCGATTTCAATAGGTTAAAAAGCGCTCTTGTTTCCTGTGTATCACCAAACATTCACTCCAAAAACACCCAATAGCGTTACAATTCAGACAGTTAAGCCAAGCAAGGCTTCAAAAAGATGTAACTTAGTTTCTTTCAAGAAAAAATAATAGTGTGACTGGCGTAAATTTACAGGATGAATAACGCAATAAATTTGAAGGAAAAATCGAGATTTTGCAGTGACTTAGAAAGGTCAAAAAAGAAGGTTTCTGAAGGCTTGCTTTAAGCTACTGATCCAAAAGAATAATTTTCTTTTGCCCAATAAAAAACGCCCCAGTCAAAAACTGACTGGGGCGGCTGAATCAGCCTAATCCAATAACGTGAAACAAAAGGTCTGAAAGATAGAACATCTTACCTCTGTACCCTACGAGTATTAATGTACAACAATTGGTCAGAATTGCAAAGAATTTTTGTAGTTTTTTTTCATGAATTTTTTATTAAGCAACATCAAAGTTAACTTTGCTCTAGCTTTTTTAATCTCAAAAAAAAGCCAGCGTTTGTGCGCTGGCTCATAATTAATTGGTTATTTTGGTCTAAAAGTGACTAATGAGCTTGATCCCAGTTATCACCGTGACCTGCTTCTGCAACCAACGGTACTTTTAGCTCTGCTGCAGATTCCATCAATTTCTGTACTTTACTTTCAATTTCGGACAATGATGACTCTTCAACTTCAAAGACCAATTCATCGTGTACTTGCATTAATAACTTCACACGACCATTGCCTTCTTCCTGAATCCACTGATCAACCAACAGCATCGCTTTCTTAATGATGTCCGCAGCCGTACCTTGCATTGGTGCGTTGATTGCCGCACGTTCAGCAGCTTTACGACGCATCCCGTTGCGTGATTTGATTTCTGGTAAATGCAAACGTCGACCAAAAATCGTTTCAACATACCCTTTATCTGCTGCCGTGCTGCGTGTGTCTTCCATGTACTGCATCACGCCTGGGTAACGTTCAAAGTATGTATCCATGTACGCTTGAGCCTCACCACGAGGAATGCCTAATTGCTTCGCCAAACCAAACGCACTCATGCCGTAAATAAGACCGAAATTAACCGCTTTCGCACGACGACGTTGCTCACTTGAAACGTCCTCAATAGAAACACCCATGATTTCTGCTGCGGTTGCCGCGTGGATATCTTTGCCATCACGGAATGCATCCAATAACGCTTGGTCACCAGAAAGGTGCGCCATGATGCGAAGTTCGATTTGCGAGTAGTCGACCGCTAAGATTTTATGCCCTGATGGCGCGACAAACGCTTGACGAATACGACGGCCAGCTTCGTTACGAATTGGAATGTTCTGTAAGTTCGGATCAGTAGAAGATAGACGACCCGTTGCGGTCACTGCTTGGTGGTAAGAAGTATGCACGCGACCCGTTGATGGGTTGATCATCTTCGGCAGTTTGTCGGTGTAAGTTGATTTTAGCTTCGCCAGACCACGGTATTCCAAAATCAGTTTTGGTAGTGGGTAGTCTAGTGCGAGTTCTTGCAGAACTTCTTCATTCGTCGATGGTGTGCCTGATGGCGTTTTCTTCACAACCGGTAAACCCATTTTTTCAAATAGGATGGCTTGTAATTGCTTTGGCGAGTTCATGTTAAACTCTTGCTCTGCAATTTCGTACGCTTTCTTTTCAAGCTCATCAAGGCGAGCGGTAATCTCGACCGACTGCGCACTCAGCTTCATTTCATCGATAAAGACCCCAGTGCGTTCAATGCGCGAAAGAACTGGCACCAACGGCATTTCAATCTCTTCGTAAACTGTCTTCAGGCTTTCATCCTGCTCGATATTAGCAAACAAGCGATTGTGCAGACGAAGGGTCACATCCGCATCTTCTGCCGCGTATGGCGATGCTTGTTCCAGTTCGATTTGGTTAAACGTAAGCTGATTTTTGCCTTTACCTGCAATTTGCTCAAAAGAAATGCAGCTGTGCTGTAGGAAGCGAAGCGCCAAGCTGTCCATATCGTGTTTACCGCCGACACTGTTGTAGATATACGATTCCAACATCGTGTCGTGCTTGATACCTTTTAGCTCAATGTCGTAACGAGCGAGTACAGACGCATCATACTTTAAGTTTTGGCCGACTTTTGCTTTCGTTGCATCTTCAAGAATTGGCTTCAGCTGTTCTAGTACCCAATCACGATCAAGCTGTTCAGGCGCATCTAAATAGTCATGTGCAACTGGCACATAAGCCGCAATACCTTCATCGACAGCGAATGACAAACCAACTAGATTCGCTAGCATGTAATCTAGGTTATCGGTCTCCGTATCAAATGCAAACAGCTCAGCCGTTTGAAGTTTATCTAGCCAAGCATTGAAGGTTTCTTTATCCAGAATTGTTTCATATTGGCTGCGATCGATTGTTACCGCAGAAGTTTCCATCTCGGCTTGAGAAGAAGAAGCTTGTGAAGATCCTGCAAGCTCTACGGCCTCCACTGATCCAGAACCGCCTTCAAGTAGTTCATTCAACCAAGATTTAAACGTCAGTTGGCCATACAGCTTCACTAATTCGTCTTTATTTGGTTCCGCTTTCAGCAATGATTCTGGCGTTTCCTCAAGCTCAACATCCAATTTGATGGTCGCGAGCTCATACGAAAGCATGGCATTTTCTTTGTTGTCGATGAGCTTTTTCGCCATGGTTTTAGAACCACGGAAACCAAGCCCTGCAATATCATCGAGGTTTTCATACAACTTCGTCAGACCACCAATACCTTGCAGTAGTGCGGTCGCCGTTTTATCACCGACACCCGGTACACCAGGAATGTTATCTACTTTATCGCCCATCAGTGCTAAGTAGTCGATGATCAACTCAGGTGGAATGCCAAACTTTTCAACCACACCTTCACGATCCATTACGACGTTTGTCATGGTGTTGATCAAAGTAATGTTATCATCCACTAGCTGCGCCATGTCTTTATCACCAGTACTGATCAATACAGGCATGCCCTTTTGTGATGCTTGGTATGCTAACGTACCGATAACGTCATCCGCCTCGACGCCAGGAACACAGATCAGCGGCAAACCCATTGCACGAATAACATTGTGTAATGGTTCAATTTGACAACGCAGGTCATCCGGCATTGGCGGACGATTCGCTTTGTATTCTGCATACATATCATCACGAAAGGTTTTTCCCTTTGCATCGAAAACCACCGCGATGCGCTCAGACGCAAACTGACGCATCATGCTGCGTAACATGTTCACGACGCCGTAAACGGCATTAGTTGGAATTTCACCATTGCTCATGGTGCCCGGGTAGGCGTGAAAAGCGCGATATAGGTAAGAAGAGCCGTCGATAAGGATCAACGGATTTTCAGGAATACTTGCCATAATTGTCTGTATCCAATTCAGTACTTGAGAGATCTGCCTAGGATGCCATGACTGCTGATCTGAATCTATCTTGTTCGCTCGATCTAGGTCGCGTAAATTTTTCCGACTTTATTCACGAAAACACCACCTCCTGTGGATAACTCTGTTTATAGAAATTATCCACTGGTTATCCAATAACAAAAAACACAAGAAAACACCAACTCAAACCATTGATTTATAACAATAAATTCGCATGACGGCGAGAAGATCAACGATCCTAAAATGATCATCGCATGTGGAAAAGATATTAATAGTGACGTCAAATAGAAATCGTAGAAAAGAAAAAAGCGACCCGAATGGGGTCGCCTAGCAGAAGTGGTAAAGCAAATTCTGTAAATAGAGCAGCTTAACCAAGAAGCTATAAATTACACTGGAAGCAATGTGAGCAATGTCGTGTCAAAAAGAATTCGTGCAAGTTCTCGGAAAAATGTTTCATCACTTCTCAACTTTCAGTTAATTAACTTCTGTTAATAAGTCACTCAACGTCCTTGTGAACTTTCCTCATTCCCTAAGACAGGTTTAATAATAATGATTCTCATTTCGTAGTCAACAGTTAAATGAGAAAAAATCTCATTTATTTTCACATTGCTTTAATGAAATGTACTCGAGATTCTCGAAGATTCACTTTTTCTTCAAACTTTTCAATTATATAGCCATTTCTCAATAACAAGCGAAGCATAGCCGGAAACTGGTTTCGAGATTTCACTTTTAATGTGTTGTAGCCTTGTTCTGCCACCCAATCCTCTTGAGCTTCCAAAAGCAGTTGTGCCACGCCTTCATTTCGAGCTTCAGGGACAACACCACCTAACCAGCTATAGAAAACACCATCCTCTAATTCGTAACCTATTTTGAAGCCGACAATCGTGCCATTTTTTTCTGCAACGAGGATTAAACTGTTTTTCTCTTCTAAACGTTGAGTCATGGAGTCTACCGTTTCTCCTTTCGAAAACTCGGTAACACGCGCCACAACTTGAAGTGCTTCTTCCAATGTGCCTTCACGAATCAGCATTGTCATTGTTCTCTTCTCCAAAATAAAAATACCCAAGCACCTTGGATTGTTACTGTTGTAATCCGCCTGAGGTTACTTGGGTATATACAGACGAACAACTCTTGTTGGTCTGGTATTTCTCACTGAGCGATAATTACTCTTCTGTCGCTTCCGGAGTACGATTTAGGTGTTGAGCAGTTTGTGCATTCTCTTCTGCCAACCACTCAGCAACGTCTTTCGCAAAGTACGTTAAGATGCCATCTGCACCTGCACGTTTGAAGCACAATAGTGATTCCATCACAATTTCACGCTCTTTGAGCCAGCCATTCATGATCGCCGCTTTATGCATCGCGTACTCGCCAGAGACTTGATAAGCAAATGTCGGTACTTGAAGTTCAGTTTTTACTCGGCGAACTACATCTAAGTATGGCATACCAGGTTTAACCATCACCATGTCCGCACCTTCATTGATGTCTAGCGCCACTTCGTGAATCGCTTCATCAATGTTTGCTGGGTCCATTTGGTAGTTTTTCTTGTTGCCGCCTTTTAGATTTGAAGAAGAGCCAACCGCATCACGGAATGGTCCGTAGTAGTTCGATGCGTACTTAGCCGAGTAAGCCATGATTTGAGTATGAATGTAGCCCGCGTTTTCTAATGCTTCGCGGATCTTACCAATTCGGCCATCCATCATGTCTGAAGGCGCGACTACGTCAGCACCCGCTTCTGCATGAGACAAAGCCTGCTTAACCAATACTTCTGTGGTTTCATCATTCATTACGTAGCCATCTTCATCGATGATGCCGTCTTGGCCATGTGTCGTGAATGGGTCGAGTGCCACGTCTGTGATTACACCAATTTGAGGAATGTGTTCTTTAAGCGCTCGTACTGCTCGCTGAACCAAACCTTCTGGGTTGTAGGCTTCAGTAGCACATAAGCTTTTAGCGTCTTGGTTTACGACAGGGAAAAGCGCGATTGCTGGAACGCCTAGATTTGCAAGGTATTGTGCTTCTTCTAGCATTAAATCAATCGACAAACGCTCTACACCCGGCATGGACTCCACGCTCTCACGACGATCTTTACCCATAAGAATGAACATTGGGTAAATCAGATCATTAACAGAAAGTTGGTTCTCAGCCATCAAACGACGACTAAAATCGTGCTTACGTAAACGACGCATACGGCGTGCAGGGAATGGACCTTGAATTGATACAGACACCATTTTCTCCTTGTCTGGACGGTTATGATGATCAAATCATCTGGTGAACAAAATCATATCACTCTTGATGCATGTTGCGAGTGACAATCTGGAAAAAGGTAATGAAAAAAACTGAAAATGACCCAGCACTCACACTCAAGTATACTTCGAATACGAAACCAACCATGAAGCACAGAGAGTAACGATGATCGATACCCACGCGCACATCTATGCCAGCGAATTTGATAACGACCGCGATGAAGTAGTACAACGCGCCTTAACGCAAGGCATTAATAAAATCCTGTTGCCAAACATCGATCTGGACTCTATTGAGCCCATGCTACAAACCGAAGCGGCATATCCTGACGTGTGCCACTCAATGATGGGACTCCACCCTTGCTATGTGGATAACAACGTTGAGCAAACGTTGGAGATCATCCGCGGCTGGTTTGAGAAACACAAGTTTATTGCGGTGGGCGAAATTGGTATCGACCTGTATTGGGACAAAACCTATCGCGCCGAGCAAGAGATGGCATTCGTGACTCAGCTAAACTGGGCAAAAGAGATGGACTTACCAGTCGTTATCCACACTCGTGATTCGATTGAAGAAACACTCACTTTGCTAAGACAAGAGCAAGATGGTCGTCTGCGTGGTGTATTCCACTGTTTTGGAGGCAGCTTAGAAGAAGCGCAAGCAATCAATGAGCTAGGCTTCCACTTAGGCTTGGGTGGCGTATCGACCTTTAAGAATGGCGGGATGGATAAAGTCATTCCACATTTGGATATGCAGTGGGTCATTTTAGAAACCGACTGTCCATATTTAGCGCCGGTGCCACACCGTGGTAAACGTAATGAACCAGCCTACACTTCTCTCGTTGCACAACGTGTTGCCGACTTGCGTGATGTCGACATCGCAACCATCGATGCCATAACGACTGAGAATGCCAAAAAGCTGTTTAATATTTAATTCACGAGAATTGAAAAAAGCGACGAAATCAACGTCGCTTTTTTATCACCTAAACTATTGAATGAACGATTCAACCTGTTGAAATAGTAGAACAATCCATACAAAATTATTGATAAACATAATAATTAACTAGCAACTCTACTTACTTCTCATATCGTCACTTTACTTCGTCCGCTTTGCAAAACTGTCGACAACTCGACACATTATTTTTCTATACTGATTTACGCCCATTAATTAGCACAAATGTAAAACAGCATGAATATGGAAGTTGAAGTGTGTACACATGGTGCTTACTTACAACGCGTACCGCGCAGTTTTTTTCAAAAGCTGCTGGGCATCAAGGAAGTATACGTATGCACAAAATGTGGTTACGTCATGAAAGTTAAGTAATTAGCCCAAGAAAAAACCAACCGCAAAAAAAAAGCGGCTCAATTGAGCCGCTTTTCACATCTAGATTAGCCTTATTCTTCGGTTTCCGCTTCTACTTCTTCGCTTCGACGAGTATAAAAACGCGCGAAGAACAAACCGACTTCAAACAGTAAACACATCGGAATAGCGAGTAAGGTTTGCGAGATCATGTCTGGTGGCGTTAACACCATACCTACGACAAACGCAGCCACTATAATATAAGGACGTTTCTGTCTTAAATCTTCTGGTGTAGTGGCCCCAGTCCAACACAACAAAATAATCGCAACAGGCACCTCGAATGCGATACCAAACGCCATAAATAGCGCCAGCACAAAGTCGAGATAACTCGAGATATCAGTTGCAAACTCTACTCCACCAAGAGAAATGGCGGTAAAGAAGCCAAACACCAATGGAAATACCACGAAGTAGGCAAATGCCACTCCACAGTAGAACAATAGCGAACTAGAGAACAGCAGTGGCATGATCAATCGACGTTCATGCTTGTACAAACCTGGCGCTACAAATGCCCACACTTGATACAAGATAAACGGCACCGCAATAAATACCGAAGCAATTAACGTCAGCTTAAGTGGCGTAAAAAAAGGTGACGCTACATCCGTAGCAATCATGGTCGCGCCTTCAGGTAGACGTTCTACTAAAGGTGCGGAAACAAACTCGTAAATGTGGTTAGAGAAATAAATTAGTCCGACAAACACGACCAACACTGCGAGGATTGAGCGCAGTAGTCGGTTGCGAAGCTCCAACAAATGACTAATTAAAGGTTGTGTCTGCTCGACGGTAGACATGGCAAACCTCTTATTAAAAACCAGATCAAAAAGGAGCTACCAATCACTAGTAGCTCCTCCTAATGAGACTATTCGGCTTTCTTATCTGCCGCTGTAACCTTGCTCTCTTGCGCTTTCTCTACCTTTTCTGCTGCTGGCTCTGTTTTTACAGGCTCAGCCTCTGAATCGGTGTTCTTTGCGTAAGGACGATTTACAGATTGCGCTGCCTTCTTCAACTCTTCAACTGAAGATTTCAACTCAGGGGACAAATCATCCATCCCCATTTGTTCTGCTTTGCGCAAGTTTTCTTGCAGCTCTTGGACTTTCAGCTCGTGTGACAATTCGTCTTTGACGCTATTTGCCATACTCTTAGCGGCACCGATAAAGCGAGACACGCTGCGAATAGCATGAGGCAAACGCTCCGGCCCAAGAACGACCAGACCAACAACAGATATTAATACCAGTTCCCAAAAACCGATATCAAACACGTTTTACGCCTGCTCTTTGTCTTTTTTCGTTTCAGGAGCAGCTTCTTTTTTCTGCTGCTCTTCTAGACTTTTTGGTTCGAAGTCTGCGTCTTTGTCATTTTTCGCAGGTTCATCTTCGCTCATCGCTTTTTTGAAGCCCTTAACGGCACCACCCAGATCGCCACCGATACCGCGTAGTTTCTTTGTTCCGAATAGCAATACAACAATTACAGCAATGATTAGAAGTTGCCAAACACTGATACCACCCATTCTCTTTACCTCGGGTCTTTAAACAAACAAAAATATTTCAAGAGTTTAACGTCTATTGACGATAAGCTCGCCAACTAAGCAGCCAAAATGTGACACCTGCGATACCGCAGGCCAACGAAAGCTGCTCAAAAGCATCGTTCACCAATATTGCCGAGCATACGACTAAAGTCGCGCCAACGCCAAACAAAAACTTTCCTGTCGCCTGCTGGCGCTTGCTCTGGCGATACCCTTGATAAAGCTGATCCATACGTTGATTCATCGCTTTACCTTGTTTCAGGCTATCGTAAAGTAGCTCTGGCAGTTCAGGTAATTTCTCTGCCCAAAATGGTGCGCGGTCTTTAATCGCATTCACTAGAGCTTGCGGCCCAACTTGATTCATCATCCATTCTTCCAGGAATGGTTTTGCGGTCTCCCACAAATCAAGTTGAGGATATAGCTGCCTACCAAGCCCTTCCACGTACAACAGCGTTTTTTGCAACAGTACAAGTTGTGGCTGAACCTCCATATTGAATCGACGTGCCGTGTTGAACAAATTCAACAACACATGACCAAAGGAGATTTCGCACAATGGCTTAGCAAAAATAGGCTCACACACAATGCGAATCGCGAACTCAAATTCATCGACATTGGTATCCGCAGGCACCCACCCTGAATCCACATGTAACTCCGCCACTCGGCGGTAGTCACGATTGAAAAACGCCAGGAAGTTTTCCGCCAGATAACGCTTGTCTTCGCTATTAAGTGTACCAACGATTCCGCAATCTAGCCCTATCCACATTGGGTTCTCTGGATGTTCGGGTTTGACGAACACATTACCCGGATGCATATCGGCATGGAAAAAGCTGTCTCGGAACACCTGAGTGAAGAACACACTCACACCGCGTTCCGCGAGCAATTTCATATTGGTGCCATTTGCTTTCAAGCCTTCAATATCAGAGACTTGAATGCCATATATTCGCTCAGAAACCATGACAGTTTCATTACTGAAGTCGGGAAAAACTTCAGGAACATACAATTCTTCGCTGCCCTCAAAGTTGCGGCGCAACTGAATGGCATTCGCCGCCTCACGTCGCAAGTCGAGTTCATCAAGCAGGGTTTTCTCGTACTCACGCACGACTTCAACTGGTTTTAAACGACGTGCTTCAGGCATCGCTCCGGCGACTATACGCGCCATTCGGTGCATCAGTTTTAGATCTGAATCAATGACTGGGCGAATATCTGGGCGGATAACCTTTAATACCACTTCTTGGTTAGTGTCTTTTATGCGCGCAGTATGTACCTGAGCAATCGACGCAGACGCCAGTGGTTTGATATCAAACTCGGTAAACCATTTTTCTAACGGACCACCTAATGCTTGCTCCATCTGCTTTTTTGCCAACTCGCCATCAAAAGGCGCGACTTGGTCTTGAAGTAAAGCTAGGGGATCAGCGATATGCGGAGGAAATAAGTCACGGCGCGTCGACATCATCTGACCGAACTTAATCCAAACCGGCCCCAGCTCTTGCAGTGCTAAACGCAGACGTTCACCGAGTGGTTTTTCTGGGTGCTTGTTCTTAATCCAAAACAAGCTTTTGCGCAGTAAAAGCGGCGCTTTGGTCAGTTGGTGATCGGGAAGCAGCTCATCTAAGCCGTATTCCAGTTGTACTTTGGCGATGTGGTATAAGCGCTTTAGTTCTGCTGGCGTCATGGTTTCTCCAATGCAGGCTTATCTGCATCCAGCTTATTCAGCAAAGCCGTTAAACGAGCTTCAATGCGAGAAGCCTGGCTGCGAACCTCATCAACTTGGTCGCAGAAATAGGCCACTTCTAACGGAGCGGGAGCCAGTCTCCATTCTTCAGTCACTACTTGCGCAAGATGACGTTGGTGTTTTTCTGCTTGAGACGCAAGAAAGTTGCCGATGTTTTTTGAACCTTGCACAAAGGTATGTGCGGCGACATCGCCAGTCACGCGAGACAACCACTCTTCAACATCTGGTTTGCAATCCACCATCAACTGAGAGAATTTCTGCGCCAATTGAATATCGCCTTCAAGTTCAAGTTTATCTTGTTTAATAAGACGAGTGATGTTGGCCTGATCACGCAGCTCTGGTAATACACTCAAGTTGAGCGATAGATAGCAGTTAGGCTGCCCTTCGTAATGACCGAGCACATCAATTTGCTGACTAAAAACGAATGTCAGTGTTTTATTGATCTCTTTCAGGTGAACTTGAATAACTTGACCTTTTAGACGCGCTAAACGACGGCCCAATGCAGGGTCGTCTTTGATCAGTGTATTCAGTGACGTTTCAATCACAGCGGTGATAAGTGGTTCAAATGGCATGCCGTTAACCCTTAGAATTTATAACCGCGATGCAAAGCCACAATACCACCAGTTAAGTTGTAGTATTTGGTGTTTTCAAAACCTGCGTCTTGCATCATGCCTTCCAGCGTTTCTTGGTCTGGATGCATACGGATTGACTCCGCTAGGTAGCGGTAACTCTCTGAGTCATTCGCAACTAGCTCACCGATTCTCGGCAACAAGTGGAATGAATATGCATCGTATACTTTAGATAACGGCTCTAGCACTGGTTTTGAAAATTCCAACACCAATAGGCGGCCGCCTGGCTTCAGTACGCGGAACATTGAACGAAGCGCTTTGTCTTTGTCAGTCACATTACGCAAACAAAAACTGATGGTGATGACATCAAAATAATCATCTGGGAACGGCAGTTCTTCTGCGTTGGCTTGAACGTAATGCACGTTACCCACAATACCGTTGTCACGCAGTTTATCGCGACCAACGTTAAGCATTGAGTTATTGATATCGGCAAGGATGACATGGCCTTCATCGCCAACAATGCGCGAGAATTTCGCCGTCAAATCACCCGTACCACCACCTAGGTCAAGAATACGTTGGCCAGGGCGAGCGCCACTACAATCGATAGTGAAGCGCTTCCAAAGGCGGTGAATACCACCTGACATCAGGTCATTCATGATGTCGTATTTTGTTGCCACGGAGTGGAATACTTCGGCAACCTTAGTCACTTTTTCGTCTTTTGCCACTGTAGAGAAACCAAAGTGAGTGGTTTCATTCTCTAACGCTGTATTGGATTGCAAACTTGTGTCCGTCATTCTAATTCCTCTTAGGCAGCGCTTTCCTCTACGGGGCGTTTGTTGACAAATAAAATCGCCCACTGCACTGCGGGCGATTAGTTTACTTTATCCTCAGCCGGATGTCTTTCTACTAACGGGTCATTTTCTGAAAATGCATCACTCTGCGCTAACTGCGCGAGGTCGGAAGAAATCGGTCGTTTAATTTCAACTCCCAAGTGTTTAAAGCTTTCGGCTTGGCGAATCACATTTCCGCGCCCTGTGGCAAGCTTGTTCATCGCACCTTGATAGCTTTGATTCGCCTTATCCAGCGCACCGCCGAGCCCCTCCATGTCGTCTACAAACAATCGTAATTTGTCGTAGAGTTTTGTCGCACGCTGCGCAATCATTTTGGCGTTTTCATTTTGGCGTTCATTGCGCCATAGATTATCAATGGTGCGCAATGCCACCAGCAACGTTGTTGGGCTCACCAAAATGATGTTTTGCTCCATCGCGTCTTTAATCAAGCTCGGATCGGCTTGAATCGCGACTTGGAACGCCGGCTCAACCGGAATAAACATCAGTACATAGTCCAAACTCTGAATACCTTTGAGTTTGTGGTAGTCCTTCATGCTTAACCCTTTGATATGTGCACGTAGAGCAGCTAAGTGCGCACTCAAAGCCTGGTCTCGCTCGGCATCAGTTTCGGCGTTGAAGTAGCGCTCATAGGCAACCAGCGCCATTTTAGAATCCACAACCACTTGTTTGTTTTGTGGGAGATGCACAATGACATCAGGTTGGTAACGCTTGCCTGCTTCATTTTGTAAGTTCACCTGAGTCTGATATTCGTGCCCTTCACGCAAGCCAGATTCGGCAAGTACCCTAGCGAGCACCACTTCGCCCCAGTTACCTTGCTGTTTGTTGTCCCCTTTCAACGCTTGGGTCAAATTAACCGCTTCGCGCGTCATTTGCTCGTTCAAACGTTGCAGGTTTTTCAGCTCATGCACTAGGGTATGGCGCTCTTTAGCTTCTTGGCTAAAGCTGTCATTAACGTGCTTTTTGAACCCTTCTAACTGTTCTCTAAGCGGTGACAACAAGCCTTCTAAACTCTGACGGTTTTGCAAATCGACCTTCGCGGTTTTTTCTTCAAACAATTGGTTGGCCAAGTGCTCAAATTGTTGTTTCAAGCGTGCTTCCGCTTGTTCTAAAATTTGCAGTTTTTCGGCATTAGCTTGGTTAATTTGCTCATGGCGAGCTTGCTGTTCACGCAGCTGCGTTTCTAGACGTGATTTGTGTTCACGCATTTGACCAAGCTCATCAAAGTATTGCTGGCGCTCTTGCTTTACAGCCTCGAAGTAACGCAGTTTTTCCATTGCTGCCATCAGCTTTCCATGTGTTTGGCGTACTTCAAACGCGGCTTTATCGCGCTCATCATCTAATTCATCCAACTCTTGCTGGGCATCGGCAAGGCTTTGCTTGACCTGTTCAAGTTGCTGTTGATGAAGCTGTTTTTCTGAAAAAAGTTGTTGCTCGAGAAGCTGAGTTTGGGTGATAAAACGCTGTTTCACCCACCAACCGGCAGCGACACCACTAAGCGTGGCAGCACAAAGAGAAGAGAGAATGAGAGATTGGTACTCAAGAATCCATTGCATAATAGCGAGTTAGCCTGTGTTTTGTATCTATAACAATGGTATTTAGACACTGGATAAATGTCCAGTTTGTTGGATGAAAAATCCTCGCATACACTAGGCCTTCCTATAATATTCTTTCTTCCGCTCAAATTATCCAAACCGAGCGGCACATCATCACGCAGAGGCATCATGAACGAGCGTCGCGCCCTAGGATTTGGGCTCTCAGCAGTATTACTTTGGTCTACCGTTGCAACCGCATTTAAACTCACGTTGGCAGAATTTACGCCGATTCAAATGCTATGTATTGCCAGCATCATCTCTGCGATTGCGCTAACAGTAATCTGTGGTGTGCAAGGTAAACTGGGCCAGCTAAGCGCTACATTTTTCTCAAACCCTTGGTATTACCTACTGCTTGGGTTGATTAACCCTTTGGCGTATTACGTTATTCTGTTCAAAGCATATGACTTGCTGCCCGCATCTCAGGCTCAAGCGATCAACTACAGCTGGGCCATCACCTTAACGCTAATGGCTGCTGTTTTCTTAGGACAAAAGATCCGTGGTAAGGACTGGCTGGCTTGCGGTTTTAGTTATGTCGGCGTGATAGTGATTGCCACACAAGGCAATCTTTTAGGCATGGAATTTGAGAGCCCGTTGGGTGTTGGTCTTGCGCTGCTATCAACGCTGCTGTGGGCCGGTTACTGGATTTTAAATACCAAAAATAAGGCCGACCCTGTGGTTGGCGTTCTGCTCGGCTTTTTGGTCGCTATTCCATTCGCCATTGGTTTAAGTCTTTATGAAGGTGCGAGCTGGCAGGCAATCTCAGCTAAAGGCTGGGCAGCGGTGACGTATGTCGGACTGTTTGAAATGGGGATCACTTTCGTTTTGTGGCTGAGCGCACTCAAATCAACGCAAAACACCGCGCGTATCAGTAATCTGATCTTTGCTTCTCCATTTATCTCACTCATGTTGTTAGCTACCATCATCGGCGAAGAAATTCATCCTTCAACCTTGATTGGCCTGGTATTGATCATCAGTGGCTTAGTCATTCAGCAAGTCTCATGGGGCAAGAAAACCAAAGCGGTAAACGCTTCTTAATCACCTATCAAAAGCCCTAAAAAACGATGCAATAAGTTGGATAAAAAAGAGATATAGATAACATTTTAATGATAGAAAGCACTTTACGCTGCTAGGATTTAGCTACGCGTTGGATACGATACTCACAAAGCCCAATAGCTTACGCTAGATTCTAATATAATTACCTTTGGGCGATTTAGGACTCGTTATTTATTATGTTTCGCTTCGCTATTCCTTCGCCTTTGATGGCAGACTGGCAACACGTTCTGCGACAATGCTGTGATGTAACTCAAGCTCAGGGACAGCTTTATACTCTGAGCGATACTCAGCGGTGGCTATCGACTGAGGTGTCCACCTCAACCCAAAATCATCGTGCTCTCGTCGATGTGATAACGCAAGTTGTCGATCACTTTACGCCGACAGATTTTACAGTTAGCCATACCCCCTTTGAAGAGCAAACCTTGAGCATTGGACCGATTTGGCTACCTAATGGCGAATTGCTTGCCGTACTGACACTGACTCACCCTAATGATCAATCAACGGTTGTTTCGGCATGGCTAAGCGCAATGGCGGGGCGGATCAGCTTTGATATCAACTTGCACTGTCAGCAAGAACAAACGCGACATCAAAGCGCGGAAATAAAGCCAACACCAACACTACAAGAGTTTATCGACTGCCTTGAAGACCACGTATGGATAAAAGGCATGGATGGTCTTTATTCGATGACCAACCGAAGCGTAGAAAATGCGTGGCAAAAAACCAACAGTGAAATCATTGGCAAAGACGATTTTGCCCTGTTTAGCCATGAACGTGCGGAAAAATTCATTGATGCCGATAAATTGGTGGTAGCCACTGGCACGCAAAATATTGTTGAAGAATGCCGTCAAATTGATGAAAACAATAACCCCACTTGGCTAGAAACCATTAAGTCTCCTGTCCGTGATCATGCGGGAAACTTAATCGGCATTCTGGGGATGACACGTAACATCACCCGCCGAAAAATGGTAGAAACGCAGCTCTCCTTAGCGTCCCAAATTTTCAACAATTCGCAAGAAGGCATGGTCATTACAGACCGCAATGCCAACATCATTGATGTAAACACGGCTTTTACCCAAATTACAGGTTACCGCTCTGAAGAGGTGATAGGAAAAAACCCACGAATTCTGCGCTCAGGCCATCATGATCAAGGTTTCTATCAACAGTTGTGGCATCAACTCGAAAACAAAGGCCAATGGAAAGGCGAATTCATCAACAGAAAGAAAGATGGCAGCATTTATCCGCAATTAGCGACCATTAGCGCCGTAATGGACGATAAAAACCACCTTATTAACTACATTTGTGTGTTTGAAGATATCTCTGTGCGTAAGGCACACGAAGAAAAGCTGCAGCGCATGGCTTTTTACGATCCATTAACCAATCTACCTAATCGCACCCATTTACTTAGCTTACTCGAGCAACACATCGAAACCGGACACAAAAACCAGCAGACGTTTGCCACCCTATTCTTAGATATCGACCATTTCAAACACATCAACGATAGCATGGGCCACTTCTGTGGTGACCAATTGCTGTCTAAGTTAGCGATTCGTCTGCAAGATGTGCTTCACCTCAATGCGCATGTGGCTCGCATTGGCGGCGATGAATTTGTGATTATTTTGCCAGACATCCATAGTGATGTTGCCTTATTGGAAACCGTCGGCGATATTCTAAGCGTATTCCAGCAACCATTCGACTTGGCAAATCACGACTCACTTCGTGTCTCGACAAGTATTGGTATTGCCTTGTACCCAAGAGACGGTCAAGACAGTGAAACCTTACTGAAAAACGCAGACACCGCGATGTACTTAGCGAAGAAAAATGGACGCAACGGCTACGCGTTTTACTCACCGGATTTGACCGATAAATCCGTATCCCATGTACGCATTCAATCCGCTTTGCATCAAGCAATAGAAAAACAACAACTCCGGTTAGAATTCCAACCGCAATACAATTTGGAACAAAATACGATTGTCGGCGTGGAAGCTTTATTACGCTGGCAGCATCCAGAGTTTGGCCTTGTACCACCAGCAGACTTTATTCCAATTGCAGAAAAAACAGGGCTGATTCAAAGCATTGGTGAGTGGGTGTTACAACAAGCTTGTTTGCAAGGTAATGCTTGGCTGGACCAAGGCATCGAGTTTGGCAAAATCGCCGTAAATGTTTCTGCGTTGCAGCTTCAGCAGTCAAATTTCATTCAGCGATTAAGTACTATCCTCGATAACACCGGATACCCTGCCCAACGGTTAGATTTGGAGATCACAGAGAGCTTTTTACTGATCGACCCTCAACAAGCCATTGCATCGTTAAATCAATTACGAGAACTGGGTATTGAGATTTCTCTGGATGACTTTGGAACTGGCTATTCGTCTTTGTCTTACTTGAAAGGTTTGCCAATCAACAAACTGAAAATTGACCGCTCATTTGTCAGTGATGTCCCAAGTAATAGCGACAGCAACGCGATTGTGAATGCCATTATTGCCATGGGAAAAACGCTGTCGTTGAAAGTCGTCGCGGAAGGGATAGAAACTCGGGAACAAGCCGATTATTTATTCGAAAAAGGCTGTATTTATGGTCAGGGATATTTATTTAGTCAGCCAGTGAGCGCTGAAAAACTGTTTCGTTGAACCAGCTTGCTCCTCAAGTCACTCTCGCGGTGCCACGTCCGCGGAGGTGATTTGTTTTGCTTGATTTTGGGTTGATTGGCATAGCTCTAGACGATCAACCAAAATATTGATACAAACCAGCAACGGCACACCGATCAATAGTCCCATTCCGCCCCAAAGCCAGCCCCAAAAAACAAGCCAAACAAAAATCACTAACGGGTTTAAGTTAAACCTTTTCCCCAATAGTGTTGGTGTAACAAACTGACTTTCAATCAAATTGAGCAGTAAATAGATAGACACCACCGTCAGCATAAAACTGACCGACTCCAACTGAAGATAAGCAACAAAGCCAAAGCTCACCATGGATATGACAGGGCCGAGGTACGGCGCAAAATTCATCACGCCTGCAAATGCGCCCCATAGAAATGGATCTTCAAGGCCTAGAACAAAAAACACGGCCCCAACACTCAACCCCAGCCCCGCATTCACTAAAGTGATGGTGCCAATGTATCGAGATAGGTCTTTCTGTAGCGCTTTGACCAACTCAATCGCTTGGCGCTGTTTGGCGAACCCATGTAAGTAAGACACTGACTTTCGAAATAAGCTTCGTCCATGATTGAGCATAAAGTAAACCATAAACAGCACGATCATCGCTTGTGTCAAAATCGTCGGCGTAGTGGTCGCGAGCGTTTTTACCAAAGAAAATACGGTGTTGTTCCCGACCTCATCCATACTCATATCGTTGGCGATATTCAATGGAGTATTAAGGTGATCAGCCGAAGCTTTAGTAACTTCGCTTACTTCTTGCGACACATTTTTCACGATACTAGGCAGCTCAGACCACCATTGCTTGGCGGGCTCCGACATGGCGGCAAGACCAATAATTGAAGCGCCAACGAGGAATGACAGCGTCAACACGACGGTAATAGCACGTAGTAAGCCTTTGTCTTCAAGATAATTAATGAAAGGACTGCACAGCAGAGAAATAAAGGTGCTAAGCACAATAGGTAACAATATTGGCTTGGCAAAATACAGCCCTGGGACTAGTAACAGGACGAGAAGCGTTGCACCAATCGCAGTGTTGGCAGGAATGTTCAATTTCGCTGTCATAATAAGCTCAGAATCGGTAAGAAAATTTTGCGGTGAAATCCGCTATTAGAGTGGTTCGCCCTCTGTCGTCGCAGCGTTGCTTACTTGTGTTGCTGCATTTCCATTTTGCTCCGCATCTGACTCATCCAGAGAAGCTGCCGCGACCGGCTTTGTGAGCGAATCGGTAATATCAGACACGCTGCTAACCAATAGCCCCATTGACGAAATAGAAGAAGTCAGTCGAGACAATCGACCTGCTTTTGCAGCGGTAACGGCAACGACAGCACTAATGCCTAATGTCGTCCAAGGGTTTTCTCTCACAAACTTCTTGGTGGTAAACGTGAACATTTCCATTGACAAACAGCATTGCTCTAGAGACGCTTTACCTTCCATCCGCTTGATCCGCATGGCTCGATTGAGCTTTTGTAGCGAGCGCATCCCACCCCTCCTGTAATTGTTCTGTCGTATTTTTGAATCCAAGAAATCCAACTAAACGCTTCTGCCACCAGGCTAAAGCAAATAATGCCAAGCCTAATGATGTGATAAATACACCCACGGCAACATATACGTTGGCAGTTAACTGATAAGCCACCACCCCAGAGGCAAGGCACAAACTGAATACGAACAATACCGACAATAGGGTAAAAACAACGGTACACAGCAAAATTTGACGCACTGCGGACACGTTAACTTTCATCTCCAAGAGGAACAAATCCAACGTTGAACCTGACCATGCTTTTAGCGATTTCGTCAGTTGGTCCAATTGCGCAAGAATGCTGCTCAAACCATTAATGGTTTGTTGGATATCCTGTTCTTCTGCCCTATCAGGGGCTCGGCCGCTGTCTGAAGCCGCCGAGCCTGATTGCTGATTGGTAACTTGCCCTGAGTTATTCATGTGAAGCCTCGCCTTTCTGTTGTGTGGCTTAATCCTTGGTGACCACTATTATTTGATCAGCTTCGAAACCGCCCAACCAGCAAGGAAGGCACAGCCTATGCTCAGCAATGGGCGCTCCTTGATTACATTTTCTGCCGACTTAGTCGCCTGCTGAACTTGCTGCGCACCTACATCCAGCTTCTCTTTGGCTTGGTCTTTCATCGCGCCAACAGCTTCCGTCGTGGCTTGCTCCGCTAAGTGATATGCTTCTTCTAACTGCTCTTGAGGTTTTACTGTGCTTTCTTTTGTAGTAGCCATAACTAGCCTCCATTAATGAGTTGAGTAGTGAATCAAGTGAAACAATGTTTGACCTCACTTACTCCCTACAAAGCCATATCCATGCCAGAATTTTAAGTTATTGTTTTTTATTGGTTTTATTTTTGTTTCGATAAAAAGCCGTATCTGTACGTGTAATTCTTTCCAGGCTTTCCCCGCCATTCTTGTAATTTTTTCTTAGCGCCTTACCGACTGTTAGCAAGTTATTGCAAAACAAGATATTAAGTCACTGATTAATAAGACTTAAAGTTCATTGGCATACAACCTGCAACTGAAGACGAAACATCGTGTTTGTATTCCATACGCTCAAACACCCCTATCACCAGTAAATAAGGAGTGGCATATGAAAAATGAAAACATCGCCTCAATCATTGAGCTTATCGAAAGCGGAAATGAAATTTACAACAAGGCCATCGAGAACATCGACAACACTTCTTTGAATAATGTGTTGGTAGAACTGCTCAGAGTACGTGAGCGTGCAGTCATTGAGCTCACTCCCTACTCTCTAGCAAGTAACAATGAAGAATCTGCCGACGACACTCCGGTTTCCTACACCATCAAGGCGCGTGAGGTCTACAGCGACGTGATGAAGGAAGTGTCCTCTGACAAAGAGTCTATGTATTTAGAACAGCTTGAAGGTGTCGAAAGCAAGGTACTCAAAGAGATTGAGAATTTGATTACTTCCCACCCAGAGCAGGCGGATAACTCGGTTCTGCTGAAAGTTCGTAGCGATATAAAAAGCTGCAAAGAAAAACTCAGCAGCATCAGCCTTATTAGCTAAAACTTGGTGGTCGCCTTTGCAATAAAGCTCGGTATTGATCAAAGAAATGGCCAACTTGCTTTGGCCATTTCTGACAAGCCCACAGGCGCATTAACATAACCATCACGAGAAATGTCCCACGACAATAGTCATAAATAAAGAGGTCACTATGACATTGGATAACAATCGAGTAAGGGAGCTACTCGTAAAAATGACACACCATCGCCAAACGTGTTTGCCTCTCGTTAACCCGCAATCACATATGACACTCGCAAGAGCGGCATATCGATTCGTGAAAATAGAAAAAGTGATGATCAAAAAGATGGCGAAGCTGTTTTTCGATCAAGATGGTGAACAATTCATTGCAGAAAATGCCACCGAATACGGCGTTGCCGAGTTAGGTAATTACAAAGAAATGCATTTTATGAATAAATTACTGTTAGATGATTTAAAAGCCCTGCTTAGAGCCATTGACGACACCAACTTAACCGCACTTGTTTCTTATTGGTTAGCTGCTTTACAAGTTGAAAACGATGAAATTGAAAAGCACTTACCTCAGGGTGAGTAATTATACTCGCCCTTCTTTCTTCACTTTGTTTACCCCTCATCCCCAATCAACCTAGTAAAAGGTACAGATAGAAAAAAGCTGCTGCATCTACTACGCAGCGACCTTAATAGCCTTTTTTACGACGCACACCAAATCATCAAACAACACAGAAAAAGCGCCATGTAGAATACGAAGCAAATGGCGCGTTATCCGCGGATTTCTGTGTTAAAGCGAAGCTGATTTACGTCTCTGGCTTGGAACAAATACGTTCAATGACTTTGGACGCAGCTTGATTGCCAGTTGCTCATCAGAATACAGTTCACCATCAATCACATATTCAATCGGTTTATTCGCAGAAATAGTGACGCTCTGAGCCGTCGCGTATTGAAAATGTGTCGATTCTTCCTGTGCGCCTACGCTCGTTAATGTCAGATCCGACAATGCGATAAGACGTCCGCCTAAAGACTCGGTGTTATCTAAATATGTGATATGCAGCTTGCCATCATCAGGCTGCGGCGCATCACCACCTTGGGCAAGCAACGTACTAAATGGAGCGATATTCGCAACGACAAAGCTATGGACTTCAAGCGTTTGTGTATTATTGTCGTGGTTTCCATCTTCAGTTGGATCGTCTAACGAAACGGTTAAAGCTTGCGTTTCTTCCGCCACTACAGCATTAAAAAAGCCGGTGAGGTAAGCGAGTTGTCCAAAAACATTTTTCTCTTCTCGCTGAGCGTGCTCGATCATTTTCTGTTCTAGCCCAATACCTAAGACCAACAAAATAAGCCGCTGATTACATTCCGCAGTATCAATACGTTGGCAGTGTCCGCCAAGCAACGCTTCACACGCTTTTTCGACCGGTGAGAATTTTGCGCCAACGCCATAGAGCACATGACATAACGCATTGGCAGTTCCGAGCGGAACAATACCGAGTTTTAGGTCGGTATCCACCAATTGGCTCGCCACCTCTGTTACTGTGCCATCGCCACCAGCTACGATGATTTGCTTAGCTCCACTTTCTTTTGCCTGTTGTGTTAGCTGCTCGGCGCTGAGGTTTGTGGTGGTTTGATGAATACTCAAGCGATATTTTTTGGTTAGTTCACGAATCAAGTGCTGTTCGTTTTCCTCCCATTTGCCGCCACCTGCAACAGGGTTAACCACCATCCAAGTGGATTGATCCAGCCCCAGTACGCCTTTTTCACTGATCGCTTGTAACGTTCTAACCTGTAATTTATTCAATCTCGCGGTACTGCGTACGTCATTGATTTTTTTCATCACGGATTCAACCGTCAGTGACGGGTCTTTGCTCAGTAAATACGCCGCCACAACAAACACTGAACGACCGCGCCCTAACGCACAATGCACAACCACAGCCCGCGAGCACGAGATTTGAGTATCAATCCAGTTAATCGCATGGCGCAGGCGCTCTAGCGTTGGGGCTTTGTGGTCGAGTACCGGAATCGAAAGGTAATGAAACTGCTTGTCGGTCATCGCGCTTTCAAGGCCTGCAAATTCTGCGGTGACATCGACAATACAAGAGATCTCATTGGATTCGAGAAAATCTAAGTCACTCTGAAACAAACGGCGAGATAGGTATAGATTGTCGCTGACTTTTTGGATTGGAGGTACTGTATCACGCCGTCTTTCCCAGGCGTTATACGCTCTAGCCCCCAATAGAAATGGAATGAATGCCCAGCGAATCCACCTGACAATCTTGCCATCTTGGTTTTTTCTAAAAATAGAGGGAATGTCGAATACGTAGGCTACACTGACCAACGCTAAAGAAAGAGATATCCACAAGAACAGCAAACTAACAATAATTTGAGGCGTATAGATAGCGGCCAATAAACTGATCAGAGTGCCAAGAATATAATATTTGATGATAAACATTCGCTCTCCTTGCCTTCAGCGAGTGCACTTTTTAGTGGAAGTTAGAATACGCGGGGGATTGAGCTTGGATACATGAACTTGAGTAAACGCCTTGATTGAGTGCCTTCCCGTGCCGAAATGGCACGAAAAGGTCCAACACTCTACCTAGCTTGCCATCTCTTCAACATAACCATCCGCTAGTTTCATTTTCTGCTTATCGGTCATTACCTTACCGGCTAACTGGAAGAAACGCTGTTCTTCTTCCTCAAGATGGTGCAACACTTTGTGACGCAAGGTTTTCATTAGGTTGAGCCACGCTGGCGAGCTCATATCGGTTGCATCAAGCTGTGCAATCACTTTATCAATTTCATGATGCTCTGCGATGCCATGGCGAGTGAGATCAATGGTCTTATCGCTATCTATTAAAGGCGCGTAGAAAAATCGCTCTTCTGCCGCTGCGTGCTGTTCGAGTTCCTCTTTAAGGTTGTGATAAAACTCTTCACGAGCGGGGGAATCTCCAGACGTTTCCATCAGAGCATCGAGTAAAAGGCGTTGCTTTTCATGACTCTCTTTCAGTACATCAAATATGTTTTTCATCTTTGACTCCTTATCTGATTGTAAACAATTGGGACAAAAGGAAGGGCGGTTATTGACCGCCCCTCTCTTACATAGCTATGCGTAAAAAACCTAACCTGATTCGGCTAACAGTCTTGGTCTTCAGCGTTTAGATTTTCTTTAATGTTTTCACATTCATCTTCAATCGCATTTTGGGTTTCTTCGGCGGCTTCATCTATCTTTTTGCCGGCCTGTTCCATTGGCCCTTCTTCACTACAAGCTGCCAACGCAAACACCAAACCGAATACTGCGGCGATACGGTAAATAAATGACGTAAGTCGCATGTAATCTCCTATCTATTTACGTTTTTTCTTCCCAGCAGAACAATCACTATTGATACAATTAATGACAATAGGAATAGGTAAAATATCACTTGCGCGATAGAGGCAGCAGCTCCTGCAATACCGGTAAAGCCTAATAGTGCAGAAATTAGTGCCAGTGCCAGAAAAATAAACATCCAACGAACCATAGTGTTACCTCCTAATAAAAGTGGGTTAAATCACTCGGCTCGCTATTATTGAACCACTTCTAGCTTATCAATCACCTTATTTACGTCATTGGTGTTATTTGCAATTGAAATTGCAAGATCATGCTCCGCATCTGAATTAACTTTACCTGCCAACGTTACCGTTTTGCGTTCTGTCGTTACATCAATATCCGTACCACTCACATTGGTATCCATTAGTAGGCGCGTTTTAACTATAGTCGTGATTTTAGAATCGGTCAGTGTAGCTAAAGCTTCTGAATCAGTTTCTTTCTTGCCTTCATTCACTACTGACAATTCGTTGTTTACTTTTTTCACACCATCAAGACCAGTAACAAGCTCTTCGGCAAGAGATTTTTCAAGATCATTGTTTACCGAACCAGAAAGGGTAACGACCTGATTCTCAACATCGGTATTGATATCAAAAGAGTTGAGATTGCTGTTTAGCAGTAGTGTGGTTTCAGCTTTACCATCTAGCCAAGCGTCCATGGATTCTTTTTCCCATTTATCACTCGCTAAGACTGCTGTAGATGAAGTAGCAAGAACTGACGTAAGTACAATTTTAGCTGCGATGTTATTCATGGTAATTCTCCTTTATTGACGTTGCACTTCCCTAGGAGCAAACCATGTGCCAACTTTATAACTCATTGTTTTTAAGTGACTAATAAAGGAAAGAGGTAAAAATTAGATGAGCAATAAAGTATAAGCATGAATTATTTACACGTAAAAAATGTAATTTTTAATCGGTGATAAAGCCTCCGTCACTTGTGCCGAAATAACCTGATAAAACAGAAAGGCTATTTCTCCAGAATCAATTAATAGCAAAATTATTATTTTAAAAATAAAAATCTGAACAAAAGGAAATATCTACTGATGGCTCTCACCGATATATATCAAAAAGGGGCTAACAACATAAAAATACCGAACAAATCCTTAAATCTATGCTGACAATATTTTGTCTTGTGAAGTGAGAATAATCCACGTACATTGTTTCTGTCATAGTAAAGAGGACATTTCTATGTCGATGCCAAGCCTGTTTCTAAGAATACAAGATCCATCACTTAAAAATGCCATCGCTTCTTGCCAGGAACTGAACAAATTTCGTCTGCATGACATCGATGCCGCAGACCAATGGATTGAAGATTTCCTACAACTCAAACCGGAAGTTGCGATTGTTGAAGTCGCCCACTTTACTAGTGCAGATTATCAACGTCTTTCTAATATCGAAGACATCTACGATATGGACTTGATCATCATTAGCTCAGGCGCTCCAAACGAGAACTTGGATAAACTGATGAACTTGGGTGCTATTTTTCACTACAGAAAGCCCGTTGATATTGCCATTCTGACGGACACCCTGAGCGAAGTCAGCCAGTACTATCAACACAAACAAGATCAAGGGCGTAAAGTGTCCACCAGCGATCTTGACCAATTTGGTCTTTTGGTCGGATCTTCCTCTCCGATGCATCAGCTCTATCGTATGATCAGGCGCGTTGCTAAAACAGAAGCCAACGTCCTTATTGTCGGTGAAAGTGGATCAGGCAAAGAACTGGTGGCGCAGACCATCCACTTAGCGAGTGAGCGTAAACAACAGCCCTTTATAGCGATTAACTGTGGTGCCATTAGCCCTGAATTGGTTGATAGTGAACTGTTTGGTCATGAGAAAGGCGCTTTTACCGGAGCAAATAAAACTCACCAAGGTGTATTTAAGCAGGCAGAGGGCGGCACACTATTTTTAGATGAAATCACCGAGATGCCTATCGAGCATCAAGTGAAGCTATTGCGGGTGCTAGAAACCGGAGAGTATCGCCCAGTTGGCAGTAATACAGTTCATATCGCTAATACTCGCATCATTGCTGCTACAAACCGTGATCCTAAAATCGCCATTGAGGAGCAGTTCCTGCGTGAAGATCTGTTTTTCCGGTTATCGCATTTCCCATTAACGATACCGCCACTGCGAGAACGAGGCGGTGATATCGTCGGTCTGGCCAAGCACTTTATCGCGCACCGCAACGCCAATGAGGCAAAAACCAAAACGATTCTTGACTCTGCGATCCAAAAAATCGCTGCACACGACTGGCCAGGTAATGTCCGTGAGCTCAAACACACGATCGAACGTGCATTTATTTTGGCTGATGACACCATCCGAGATGAACACCTTATCTTCGACACACCACCATTGGAAACAGGCACCAGCATCGAAGACCTTGTTCCGGCGGGCGTTTCGTTAGAAGAGCTAGAAAAAGCCGCCATTCTCAATACCCTTGAAGAGAATCAAGGTAATAAAACGGAATCAGCGCAGGAGTTAGGCATTAGCGTGAAAACGCTCTATAACAAACTCGAAAAGTATCAAGACGAGTAACTCGCTATGGGAATACAAAAAAAGCACTGAATAAAACTCAGTGCTCTTTTTGTATCTTATCTTTTATGCAGTTAGGCTGCGTTTGGTGTTTGATTAAACCCACTGCCCCGCAACAAAACCGCTCGACCAGCACCACTGAAAATTGTAGCCCCCTAGCCAACCAGTCACATCCATCACTTCACCAATAAAATAAAGCCCTTTAATGTCTTTGCATTCCATGGTTTTCGAGGATAAGTGATCAGTATCGACACCGCCGAGTGTCACTTCCGCAGTTCGGTAGCCTTCAGTGCCATTCGGGGCGATATCCCAATGCTCTAGACGCTCCACAATCGCCGCAAGCTCCTTTTGATTGAACTGTTTTAGCGGTTTATCGACTAGCTCTTTACGTTCAATTAAGACTTCAACCAGACGCTTAGGCAGCACTTTGGCAAGCGTATTCTTGAGTGACTGATTTGGATGCTTCTCACGACTGCGTTCTAATAACTCAGCAACATCATCGTTTGGCACAAGATTGATCAACACCTTTTGTCCGGCCCGCCAGAATGAAGAAATCTGTAACACTGCTGGACCAGATAACCCACGATGTGTGAACAACAGGGCTTCTTTGAACATGGTGCCATCTTCAGCCGTAATTTCCGCAGGTACCGCGATACCAGATAACTCAGCAAAGTCTTCTTTGTCTTCTTTATGCAGAGTAAATGGTACAAGCCCTGCCGTGGTTGGGATAACTCGAAGACCAAATTGTTCCGCGACTTTATAACCAAATGGTGTCGCTCCCAGTTTTGGCATCGACAAGCCACCTGTTGCGATAACTAAAGACTCACATTCGACAATCTCAGTACCAGCATGCAAACGAAAGCCTTCATCAATTTTTTCAATCGAATGAACATCGCATTGGTAACGCTGCTCGATGTTCGGCATGTCACACTCAGCTAACAACATCTTCACGATATCTTTGGCCGTAAATGCATCGACACAAAACAACTGGCCGTGATCACGCTCTTCGAACTCAATGCCATGTTTACACACCATCGAGATGAAATCCCAGTTAGTGTATTGGGAGAGCGCCGACTTAACAAAGTGCGGGTTTTGACACAAATAGTGATTAGCTGAAACGTCGTAGTTAGTGAAGTTACAACGACCACCGCCCGAGATAAGGATTTTACGTCCTGGCTTTTTAGCATGATCGAGCACCAAAACACGGCGGCCTCGCTTGCCTGCTTCTGCAGCACACATTAAACCTGCTGCGCCTGCGCCAATTACAACAACATCAAATTTCTTACTCATCGGTAGCTCTTAGACTGATTGGTATCGAATCAAAATAAAAAAGGATGTGCACATTGCACATCCTTGCTTTCTAGGCGCGACATTCTACCGACAAATACCGAAAGGGAAAAGCGCTTAAACTCTAAGCGCTCTGTATGTCCGCAAAATCTCAGACAGAACAACTATCTAGATTATTGACTCTTAGAGAATGAAGGCTGCAAGTAGCGTCACGCCGAGCAACGCGGTCGATAGAACAAACAATTCACGCACTCTTTCACACTTACCAGTAAAAATTTCATCGTGGTGATGATGATATTCTTTACTTTTAATGTAGTGATACAACCTCACCTGCTTGGTGACATTTCCATGAGTGGTAAAAAAACCATTACCATCAACTTGCTGATATAACAGCGGATGCGCTTCACGCATGATATAAATTAGAGAACGAAGAGCGGTGAGATACCGGACCATATTAACTCCAGTTACCACCATTAGCGCAAATAAGATTGTGTCTCCACTGATCATCTTTTCCTCCCTACATCTTCAACAATGCTCAAGAGAAAAAGACGATCAACACTTCGTCTTTACCCGCTACTTACAGCGTCCCAAAACGCGTTTACGCAGCTGGAGCATCCATGATTGAAGATGAACCTTCTTTCGCCATTTGTGCTAGATCTTTGTCAATGAAGAACAACGCTTTACCGTCTTCACCTACCAGTTCGATCTTATCTAAAATCCCTTTAAACAACTTCTCTTCTTCGTGCTGTTCTGACACGTACCACTGTAGGAAGTTAAACGTTGAGTAGTCTTGGCTAGTAAATGCAACGTGCGCCAGTTTGTTGATTTTTTCCGTGATCATTTGCTCATGTTCAAATGTCTCGCGAAAAACGTCACCTAGGCTCGCAAAGTCATGCTTTGGCGCATCAATAGCGCCTAAGATTGGCATTGAGCCAGTTTCACTCACGTAAGTGAATAGGCGTTGCATGTGCTCCATTTCTTCTACGGCGTGAGCGCGTAAAAATTCAGCCGCACCTTCAAAACCTTTGTCTTCACACCAAGCACTCATTTGTAAGTATAGATTGGATGAGAAAAATTCTAGGTTAATTTGCTCATTCAATTGTTCGACCATAGTTTGAGACAGCATGTTAACTCCTATTATTGTGCATGCAATATACCCAAGTAACCTCGAAATAAGTGACGCTGCGAGAATAGCTTGGTCCGGCAGACACGGCGAAGTTTCACTTCAACTCTAGTCAGTAACACTACGCTTATTTCAGCATATCAAAGTCACTTGGGTATAACGCCACTATAACATGATTACTGAGACAAGACTTTGTACCTACGGCACCGATATGAGATCACTTCAGCAAATTTTTTTTGGGGTTGGTGCTAATCTAAAACTATGACCTTACAAGGAGATAGCAATATGAGTTACAAACACATACTTGTGGCAGTCGACCTTTCAGACGACAGTAAAGTGTTGATTAAGAAAGCCGTATCACTGGCTAAACCTCTGGATGCGAAAGTCTCTTTTATTCACATCGACGTGAACTACGCAGAACTCTACACCGGGCTTATCGATATCAATATGGCAGAAGCGCAACATCAAGCAATGGAAGCATCGCGCACACAATTGGCAAACTTCGCAGAATATGCGCAATACCCAATTGCCCATACTTTAGTCGGTAGTGGCGATTTGAGTAATGAGCTGTGCGATACCATTCAAGACTACAGCATTGATTTGGTGGTTTGTGGTCATCACCAAGATTTCTGGAGCAAGATTCTATCTTCGACTCGACAGCTGATTAACTGCTCACCAGTCGATATGCTGGTCGTACCGCTAAAAGACTGATTGGCGCAACGATAAAACTTGGTTAGACTGCGGGCACATTTGTTGTTGATAAAGATTCTCATCCATGGCTTATCTATCCGCAGTTACCCTACTTTGGGCATTCTCATTTAGCCTGATCGGCGTTTACCTCGCCGGTCAGGTTGATTCTTGGTTCTCGGTGTTCATGCGCGTGGCACTGGCGAGCCTGGTTTTCATTCCCTTTTTGAAATTCCGTGGCGTTAGCAAACCCCTGATCGCGAAACTGATGACCGTCGGTGGCTTCCAGCTCGGCTTGATGTATTGCTTCTACTACCAATCTTTTTTGCTCCTTTCCGTGCCAGAAGTATTGCTGTTCACCGTATTCACACCCATTTACGTCACGCTAATCTATGACTTCTTGAAAGGTCGCTTTTCACCTTGGTACTTAGTTACCGCTGCAATAGCCGTATTTGGTGCCGCCTGGATTAAATTTGCAGGCATTAATGAAGATTTCCTACTGGGCTTTTTGGTCGTACAAGGAGCAAACCTCTGCTTTGCCATCGGTCAGGTGGGCTACAAATATATCATGGAGAGTGAACCCGTCGATTTGCCACAACACACCGTGTTTGGCTACTTCTACTTAGGTGCACTTTGTGTAGCAACCGTGGCTTTCGCGCTCATGGGTAACCTCGACAAACTACCTACCACTGCAACACAATGGGGCATTCTGACATACCTTGGGTTGATTGCTTCTGGTTTTGGTTACTTTGCTTGGAACAAAGGCGCGACTATGGTGAACGCAGGTGCACTGGCAGTAATGAACAATGCATTGGTTCCGGCGGGCTTGATTGTAAACATTGTGATTTGGAACCGCGATGTTGATGTCATGCGACTCGCCATTGGCGGTGCGATCATCATGCTATCCCTATGGATTAACGAAACCTGGGTGAAAAAGCGCGTAGAGATGAGCTACGCCAATAAGTAACGCAGCTAATCCTATAAACATTTCGACAATAAAAAACGCTCTCCGACTGGAGAGCGTTTTTTTATTTGATTAATGCACTTTGGCTTGTGAGATTGCGTTCATCAAAGCATTAGGTGGCGTTGGCAGCAACACTTCTAGTTTCGCATTACGCGCTTCCAGTTTACGCTGACGCTTAAGTAACTTTTGTTGTTTTTTCGCCACTTTTAGCAACTTCTTTTGCTGCTTATAGTGCTTTTTCAGTGCTTTTTTCGCTTTCTTGAGCGATTTTTTATCCGCTAAATCAAACCATACTGATGCGTCGGCTCTTACTGGCTCCGGAGATTTTTCGGCTTGTTTTTTCTCTTTCACGCGCTCAACAACACGCTTCACAATCGCGGCTTTTTCGTTGCTTTGTTTAGTGGTCACTGGAATCGCTTGTGCTGGCAGAGCTTCAACCAATAAGCCACATGCTTGTTGCTCACTCAATGGCTTGTCTTGGCATTTTTGTGGAGGAATTGCGGCTGGCTTACAAAGGGTATCTTTGGCCGATGAAGAGCGTGCGCAAGAACGACAAACGAATTTTGGTGCGACAACTAAACGATGGATATCACCAAGTTCTGCCGCGATCTGTTTGCGACTCATTTTACATAAACGTTTAGCCATTCTACTACTCCAGCTTCCCAGTTATCGACCGCATCACAACAAGTGAAATAATAATAATTCTTAGTTAGATATACAGTCAGAGAAGGGAATTAGCAAGAGAAAACTATCAATAGAGACGAGGAAAGAGAGGCTGAGTCACAGCACGACACACCGCACTGTGACAAGAAAAGTTGAGCCGTCAGGAAGTTATGCCATCGATGCTTTAACGTAGACATCGAAGCGATTTTTTTTCGTTTCAATCGCCATGGTCGGTTTTTTCTCGTTCAGCCAGTTAGCATAGTCTGGGCGTTTAACTACTACACGCTTTGTGGCTAACGCCATGGCTGGTTCTAGTAGGCCATCGGCGTCCAAATCAGCGCCAACCAACGATTGGAAAACGCGCATTTCTTTTTTCACGAGCGCCGACTTCTTTTTATTTTCTGGGTGCGGATACATCGGGTCAAGATACACCACATCTGGCTGGACAAAGTCTTTATCTTGCGCCAATTGTTCCAGCGCATCATGGCTAGAAGCATGGATAAGCGACATGCGCTCAGATACCCAGGTGCCGATTTCTGGGTCTTGTTTCGCTCGATCCAAGCCATCATCTAACAAAGCCGCTACGACTGGATGACGCTCGACCATCTGCACTTTACAACCTAGCGAGGCGAGCACAAACGCATCACGACCAAGACCTGCCGTGCCGTCTAACACGGTTGGCGTTGCCCCTTTGTTCAACCCCGCCGCTTTCGCAATTGCCTGACCTTTACCACCACCGAACTTGCGACGATGACCGACCGCACCACCAATCAAATCCACAAAGATTGCACCCAGCTTTGGTTCATCCACTTTACGTAGCTCCAAACGCTCGGTGGTTAGCACCAAAGCAAAATCGCTATCGTCAGTATGAGAAAGCCGCCAACGCGCAGCGAGTTCATCAAGATGAGATTGTTGAGACGGGTTTTCACAGATCAATTGCAGTTGCAAAAGGAGGCTCCAATAAAAATCGAGGTAACTGGCGCTGAGTGTATACCTAAGTTACCTATTAATGCTAGGTTGAGCTTGCTACGCAGGGGTTATACAGCCGTCAGTTGCTCCACTAGCTCAGAAAGCGGCTTAGGATGGCCAATACCGTAGCCTTGGCCGTAGTCCACACCGAGGTCTATCAAATGCTGCATGACCTGGTCATTTTCGACAAACTCCGCCACCGTCACTTTGCCTAGTTGCTTCGCCAGGTCATTGATTGAACGAACCATCACGCGGTCCATTTCATTTACGTTGATATCTTGCACGAAAAGACCATCAATTTTCACGATATCGACAGGAAGTTTCTTTAAGTAACCAAATGAAGACAATCCAGATCCGAAATCATCCAATGCAATCATGCAACCCAAAGCCTTTAGCTTGGTAAACAACTCAATGGCTTGATCCAGATTGCTCATCGCCGCTGTCTCGGTGATTTCTAAGCAGATTTTTTCACACGGCAGAGTCGAACTTTCCAATCGCTCCAATAAGAAGTCAATAAACTCTTGATTCCCCATAGATTGACCTGAAAGGTTTATCGAACAGCGACCAAGCTGTTCAACCACCTCAGGACGCTGTTCAAACCACTCTAGTGTTTGAGTAATAACCTGCTTATCAATCCAATGGGCAATGTTGTAGCGCTCGGAAGCAGGGATAAACAGCGCAGGAGAAACATAATCACCGTACCCACTGCGAATACGCACCAAAATCTCAAAATACATTTGAGTCTCGTGCTTTTGTAAGCTTTTTATCGGTTGAGCAAACAGTTCTAAACGTTGATTCGACAATGCCTCATGCACCAAATTGACGCTCTGCATTTCCATCTGACGACGCTGCAACTCTTCGTTATCTAAGCTGAATAGATTATAGCGGTTACGGCCTTGCTCTTTAGCGGCGTGACAAGCAGAGTCTGCTTGAGCGTGCACCATTTGTGGCGTATCAGCGGTATGATCGATGATACGGATACCAATTGAGCAACTGATGAACAGGCGTGTGTCTTCCCAAATAAAGAGGTGTTCGCTTAGTGTCGAGATGATCAGTTTGGCAATATTGATGGCGCCATATTCGTCACAGTCTTTGAGTAACACCGCAAACTCATCGCCTCCCATTCGAGCCAAGATGGAATTGTACGGCAGAACGCCTTCCAGCATACTTGCGCAGAATTGAATCGCCGCATCACCTGCATCATGCCCAACCGTATCATTGAGGACTTTTAGTTGATCTAAGTCGAGGTACAACATGGCGTGGACTCGACGATGGCTGTCCACTTCGCACAGTGCGGTCTTAAGCTCTAGTTCAAAATGGTTTCTGTTGTAAGTCCCCGTCAGTAAGTCATAGCGAGCTTGGTATTCCAATTTCTCGGAGAGCAGTTTGGTTTCGGTAATATCTTCGCCCACAATCAGCAGTTGCTCAGATTCACTCAGCGGACGAATATTCTCGCGCACCCAAACACGATGACCATTTGCATGACGATACTCGACTTCACGTCGCCAAACACCATGCACTTGCTGGTTGGGTTGCAATAACACTTGGCGAGGGAACAGCACTTTGTCATCAAAATAGAACTCCCTCAGGCGATGTCCGAGCATGTCCATCGGTTTGTAGCCAAGAAGTAGTTGAGCAAATCGATTCACTTCTTGAATTCGGTTATTACTATCAAGCGTCACCATCATCACGGGCTGCTGCTCATAATAGTTGCGTAGGGTTGACTCACGTTGGTAGAGCTTGTCCTCCATCAATTTACGACTGGTAATATCGCGCGCTTCAAACAAGTATTGCTTATGATTCCCTACTTGCTGAGAAAAAGGCTTGAGCGAAACTTCTAATACCAAGGCGCCGTGTTCTTTACTCCAAATTTCAGCTTCAAACGTCGACACTTGATGGTGAGGCGCATGGAAATACTCCTCAAGCAACGCTTGGGCTTTCTCACTCCAGTTGGGATGAAACCAAAGTGGTCGGTCTAAACGCAGTCCTTGGTGATAAAGTAAGGATTGAAGGTGATCGTTGCCCGATTTAAGCACACCGTTGGCATCCAAAATGCCCATATACTGCATGCTCTGATCGAAAATCGATTCTAGAATAGCCTGGCTTTCTCGCGCAGCGCTCTCACTGCGACGCATCCGCTGTAAATAATAACCCATCAGCAAAATGACCACCGACATCACCACAAACAGACTACCAAACAGGCGAATTTCCTTGGCAAAACGTTCAGAAAGCTTCATTGGCTTATTAAAAAATACCGCAGAAATCTCTTGTTCAGCCCCCAATCCCCAACGCGCTACCGCTTGGTAATCGAGCTTTATTTCAGAATCACTTTTTTTCACGGCAGGCAGAGGCTGATCAGGGTTATCCAAAACGAATTCAAGCATCTCTGCGCTCTCAATACCATGCCGATAACCACTTTGAATAACCCCTCCAACTGCGCCATGACCCAAACCAATGTCATGCACCATAAACAGCGGCGCGTTTGAGACTTTGTTGACACCAACCCAGTCACGCTCGCTGCCAACCATACCTTGTTTATCTCGGTAATAGGTCCAGAACAAGACGACTTTATCGGAACTCAGTTTTGCGACTTGTTGTTTTAGATCGATAATACTGTCTGGAACAACTTGTACGATTTTGTCTCGATATTGCGGGAACTTGAGGACAAAATTGTCGATTTGATAACGCAACACCTCACCGGTCACCGAGTGGTCACTGACGATGAGAACTTGTGTGTAGTTCGGATGTAAGCGCTCAATAAGAGCGAGATTCGCTTCCAAATCGACATCTTCCATGACTCCGGTTGCATTCAGAGAACGATGTAAAGAAGGATGGTAGTTATTAATGCCGTTAAATATAACTGGGGTGTCTTTGATGATTGGGGCTAAACGCTGCATGAGTTCAAGCGCATTGTTATCGCTCACTAAAATGGCATCGAATCGCTCTTTGCGTAATTTCGTAAGATACAAGGATTTTAGTTGTGCAAAAAACTGCTCACTCTGGTTACGTTTCGAGTCTAGATAGAGCACACGCATGTCCAGCGCTCGATCGCCCAGCTGTTGCTCGATGCCTCGCTGTATGGAGTCCGTCCAGAAAAAACCCTGATGATAGGAGTGCACGACCAACACCTTCGGATCTGAGGCCGTAGCAAACGCGCTCCAACATAGCGCGGCAATAACCAGAAAACGCTGCACATTATCTCCATAGCTCGGAGTTAACCCGCAGTTACTCCTGCCAAACCTTGTGAATCCTATCCGCTATGAGTATAAAAGGGAGGTAAAACTCTATCCCTAACGGAAATCATAGTATGAATGCGAGCCTGCCGAAACTCGACGACCTTGACCGCGCAATATTAAAAACACTAATGGCTGACGCCAGAACGCCCTACGCAGAAATGGCAAAGCAGTTCGATGTCAGCCCTGCCACTATCCATGTGCGTATCGAGAAGATGAAGTCGGCGGACATCATCGAAGGAACGGAGGTGATCATCAATACTAAAAAGCTTGGCTACGATGTGTGCTGCTTTATTGGTATTAACCTCAATGCAGCTCGTGATTACCACTCCGCGTTAGAAAAACTCAACGCGCTCGACGAAGTCGTTGAAGCTTACTACACCACGGGCGCGTATAACATATTCGTCAAATTGATGTGCAAATCGATTGAAGAGCTGCAATTTGTACTGATCGACAAGCTGCAAGCCATTGATGAGGTTCAGTCCACGGAGACATTGATATCGTTGCAGAACCCGATCAACCGCAACGTAAATCCGTAAAATTTTTTATAAAAAATGTACAAAAAAGGCCAACCGTTCGGTTGGCCTTGATGTTTTTTGCTCAATTTACGCCGCAATACCCGAATGGCGCAACAGTGCGTCGATTTGTGGCTCGCGGCCACGGAAGCGCTTAAACAGCTCCATTGGCTCTTCACTGCCCCCCATTTCTAGAATGTTGTTCAGGAAGCTTAGGCCCGTCTCTTTGTTGAAGATGCCTTCTTCTTCAAAGCGAGAATACGCGTCTGACGACAGCACTTCAGCCCATAGGTAGCTGTAGTAACCCGCACTGTAGCCACCAGCAAAAATATGGCCGAAGCTGTGTGAGAAACGCGCCCACTCAACCGCAGGAACTACCGCGACTTTCTCTTTCACTTTTGCCAGAGTTTCCAGTACACGCGCACCCACTTCTGGGTCATATTCGGTGTGAAGCGTGAAATCGAACAAGCCGAATTCTAGCTGACGCAAAATACCCATCGCAGATTGGAAGTTTTTCGCTGCGAGCATTTTGTCTAGCATCGCTTTAGGTAGCGGCTCACCTGTCTCATAGTGACCAGAAATGAACGCCAGCGCATCCTCTTCCCAACACCAGTTTTCTAGGAACTGACTTGGTAGCTCAACCGCATCCCAAGGCACGCCATTAATACCTGAAACAGCACCTGTATCAACTTGCGTCAACATGTGGTGGATTCCATGACCAAACTCATGGAATAGCGTCACGACTTCATCGTGCGTGAACAGTGCTGGTTTGTCGCCCACTGGACGGTTGAAGTTACACGTTAGATACGCAACCGGCGTTTGCAGCTCGCCAGATAGCGTAACGCGACGACCACGACAATCATCCATCCACGCGCCGCCACGTTTGTGTTCACGAGCGTAGAGATCTAGGTAGAAACTGCCACGGAGTGTGCCTTCAGCATCAAAGATATCGAAAAAGCGCACGGACTCATGCCAAGTGTCTACGCCTTCGCGCTCAGTAACGGCCATGCCAAACACGCGGTTTAGCACTTCAAACAGACCGCTCACGACTTTTGACTCTGGGAAGTATGGGCGCAGTTCTTCATCCGAAATTTGGAACAGGTGCTGCTTTTGTTTCTCGCTGTAGTAAGCGATATCCCAAACGTTCAGCTCTTCAACACCAAACTCACTTTTCGCAAACTGACGTAACTCTTCGACTTCACGTTCACCTTGCGGTTTCGCTCGTGTCGCTAGGTCATTCAGGAAGCCCAGCACTTGATCCGGCGTTTCAGCCATCTTTGTTGCTAACGACTTTTCACTGTAAGTATTGAAACCTAGCATACGTGAAATTTCATGGCGCAGTTTTAGCTGCTCAGTAATGATTTCTGAGTTATCCCATTTGCCTGCGTTTGGACCTCGATCAGAAGCGCGCGTCACGTACGCTTCGTACACTTCTTTACGCAACTCTTGGTTATCGCAGTACGTCATGACAGGTAGGTAAGATGGGATATCTAGCGTAATGAGGTAACCATCTAACTCTTTTGCTTCTGCGGCAGCTTTCGCTGCTGCCAGCGCCGATTCTGGCATACCTGCTAGGTCTTTCTCGTCTGTGATGTGCTTGGTCCAACCCATGGTGGCATCCAGCACATTGTTAGAGAATTTAGAGCTCAGCTCAGACATACGTTTGCTGATCTCGCCGTAACGGTGCTGCTCATCGGATGGCAAACCAATGCCTGATAACTCGAAATCACGCAGTGCATCAGTGATGGTTTTCTGCTGGGCACGAGTTAACGTTGCAAATTCTTCGCTCGCTTTGATGGTTTTGTACGCTTCGTACAACCCTTTATGCTGACCAACCCAAGTGCCGTACTCTGACAAAATTGGTAGGCAACTTTCGTAAGCTTCACGTAGCTCTTCGCTGTTCACTACCGAGTTCATGTGACCCACTGGCGACCAGATGCGGCTTAAGCGATCATCCGCTTCTTCAATTGGCGCAATCACACTGTCCCAAGTTGGGTGAGCGTTGTCTTGTAGAACTTCATCGATTTTTGCTCGGCAGTCAGCAATCGCTTGCTCAACGGCAGGCTTGATGTGTTCTGGTTTAATTTGAGAAAACGGAGGTAGGTCCGTAAACGTCAGAAGAGGATTAGACATGAATAATTCCTTTTGTGTTTTGACTCTGTGATTGCCTGTCTATTTTGTGTAGATAGGCCAACTCAATGTACAGACGAGCCAGCAACATGGATTGGGGGAGCTCCGTTCCCTTTCTCTATGCCGCGATGACCATCTTATAGTCAACCAGCGCTACTCTGTCCTTGAGTCTTGTTATACCTAAATGAGATTTCACACCCTTTTGAGTGCGAGAAACTCACCTAGTTCAATTCGATTACCAATAGTAAGTGTGGGTGACTTAAAGAAATTTCAATAGCGTCCCCTTATCAGAGGAACAGATTTGATTGGAAGTTCTACATCTTTAAGTTACTTGAGTATAATACCGCCATAGAGTGAAAATCACAGACCACACTCAGCCAAAGAGTGTTTCGAGAGTTTAATTTGTTAAGTTACCGCCACAGCTTCCACGCTGGCAACCATGCCGACGTGGTCAAACACATCGTTCAAAGCCTCATTCTTGATGCGCTGAAACAAAAAGATAAGCCATTCGTTTATCACGATACCCACTCGGGTGTGGGCCGTTACGATCTGACTCACGAATGGTCTGAAAAAACGGGCGAATACAAACAAGGCATCGCACGTATTTGGGATAACCCAAGCATTCCTGAAGACATCAAAAGCTACATCGATGCCATTAAAGTGCTCAACAATGGCGAGAAGCTGCGTTACTACCCAGGCTCACCACGTGTAGCGCGCGCGCAAATCCGCCCACAAGATCGTATGGTGCTGACCGAGTTGCACCCGGCCGATCACCCATTGTTAGAGCAAGAATTCCATCGTGATCGCCAAGTGAGCATCTTCAAAGAAGACGGATTCCAACGCCTCAAAGCAAGCTTACCGCCACAAGAGCGTCGTGGTTTGGTGCTGATTGACCCACCATACGAACTCGCGAAAGAGTACCGCGATGTGGTGCGAGCGATTCATCAGAGCCATAAACGTTGGGCAACCGGTATCTACGCGATTTGGTACCCAGTGGTAAACCGCCACGACATCGAAGATATGATCGAAGGCTTGGAAGCACTGGGCATTCGTAAAATTCTGCAAATCGAGTTAGGTGTTGCACCAGATACCAACGAGCGCGGCATGACGGCATCCGGCATGATTGTGATTAACCCGCCATGGAAACTGGAAAGCCAGATGAAAGAGATTCTGCCATTCCTGCAAGACGCGATCGCACCAGCAACTGGCCACTGGAAAGTGGACTGGATTGTGCCAGAGTAAGCACTTCAGTACTGCTATCTTCAAGCGCAACGATATTCTCGTTGCGCTTTTTTATGCTCTCACCTTCTCCCTCCAATCGTGCTTATTCTTCTTTTTGTGCCTCTCATCGCTATTTGTCATAAGTATTGTCGCTTTTTCCCATTTAGGAATTAGTCGAATTCGATTTATGATAGTGGGATAACGGTGGCATTGAGTTCGGACAAGGTCATCCCAATCTATCTATGTACCAGATAAAATTTATAAGCTCTTGGAGAAAGTAATGGCGACTCATTTTGACTATATCTGTATCGGTGGCGGCAGTGGCGGCATCGCATCTGCAAACCGTGCGGCGATGTACGGCGCGAAAGTTGCGCTAATCGAAGCTCAAGACCTTGGCGGTACCTGTGTCAACGTAGGTTGTGTACCGAAAAAAGTGATGTGGCATGGCGCGCAAATCGCAGAAGCAATGAACCTGTACGCAGAAGATTACGGTTTTGATGTCGACGTGAAAGGTTTCAACTGGAGCAAACTAGTTGAGAGCCGTCAGGCGTACATTGGTCGTATTCACCAATCTTACGATCGCGTTCTTGGCAACAACAAAGTAAACGTGATTAAAGGCTTTGCTAAGTTTGTTGACGAAAAAACTGTCGAAGTAAACGGTGAACACTACACAGCAGATCACATCCTGATCGCGGTTGGTGGTCGTCCTACTATTCCGAACATTCCAGGCGCTGAATACGGCATCGATTCAAACGGCTTCTTCGACCTAGCAGAGCAACCAAAACGCGTTGCGGTTGTGGGCGCAGGCTACATCGCAGTTGAAATTGCTGGCGTACTGCACGCGCTAGGTACAGAAACGCACCTGTTCGTACGTAAAGAGTCACCACTACGTAGCTTCGATCCAATGATCATCGATACGTTGGTTGAAGTGATGGACGCAGAAGGTCCAAAACTGCACACCCACTCTGTACCAAAAGAAGTGGTAAAAGAAGCCGATGGCAGCCTAACTCTGCACCTAGAAAACGGTGAAAGCCAAAACGTTGACCAACTGATTTGGGCAATCGGTCGTCACCCTGCGACAGACGCAATCAACCTAGCGTCAACCGGCGTGGCAACGAACGAAAAAGGCTACATCAAGGTAGACGAATACCAAGAAACTAACGTGAAAGGCATCTACTGTGTGGGTGACATCATGGAAGGCGGTATCGAACTAACACCAGTAGCAGTGAAAGCGGGTCGTCAACTTTCTGAGCGTCTTTTCAACAACAAACCAAACGCGAAGATGGACTACGATTTGGTACCAACTGTGGTATTTAGCCACCCACCAATCGGCACTATCGGTCTAACAACGCAAGAAGCAGAAGAGAAGTACGGCAAAGACAACATCAAAGTCTACACATCTGGCTTTACTGCGATGTACACCGCTGTTACTAAGCACCGTCAACCATGTAAGATGAAGCTTGTATGTGCGGGCGAAGAAGAAACGGTTGTTGGCCTACACGGCATCGGTTTCACGGTAGATGAAATGATCCAAGGCTTCGGCGTAGCAATGAAGATGGGCGCAACCAAAGCAGACTTCGACTCTGTTGTGGCTATCCACCCAACGGGCTCTGAAGAGTTCGTAACGATGCGTTAATTACGCTCTAATCGCATTGCTGATTTCAGTGAATCATTTGAAAAGGTCATCTTAGGATGACCTTTTTTTGTTATCCCATGCTTAACTCGCATTCTCTAATAATGTGCGAATAAACTCGGCTTTAATAGCACTCTCTTGCTTACCATCATGAATCAGACACAAGTCTGCACGCAGTGACTCTTTCAGCTTGATAAAACGAATCCCATGCCAATGATGCTGAGAAAACGTCGACGGAACCAACGTCACGGTATTGCTGTTTGCTACATATGCCATCAAGGTGCTTGGCTCCACCACTTGTTTGCCAATATGGGGTGAAAAGCCTTCTTGCAGACAGGCATTGATGATGAAGTTTGCCGAGGCAGAATTCGCCAAACTCATAAACGCAAACTCACACGTCTTTAAATCTTGGAGCCGCAGCAAAGATTTGCTGGCTAACTCATGTTGCTCCGACACCGCCACCACAAACACATCTTTGCCCAAAGATACCGACTGATACGGATAAATGTTGAGTGCATCAGCAAAACGCACAATGCCCACATCGATTTTCTTCTCGCTCAGATGCTTCTTTTGCGTCTCTGGGTTAAGGTCAAAAATGTCGGCGTGATAAGTGTCATGCTCAGCATGGAAGCGCTGTAACAGACGATCAAATCCGCCCCAAAATGCGCTACTTACCACACCAACTCGCAGGATATTTCTCTGGTTCAACCCCACTTGCTGCACTTGATTGAGCGAGACATCCAAGGTCTGAAAAATCAGTTGGCATTTGGACTCCAACAATCGCCCGGCCTCCGTCAGCATGACATTTCTTGAATCGCGCTCAAACAGTTTGACGTTAAGCACCTCTTCCAACTCTTTGATGCGATTGCTCAACGGCGAATTGGTGATATTGAGATTCTCAGCCGCCTTAGTGAAATGCTTGGTTTGTGCGACCTCGTAAAAGTAACGCAGCATCTTCAGCGTCACGCGCTCAAATGGTTCTGACTTCATGCATTGAGTCCTAGCGAATTTCATCATCCTCTTTTTAAGGATGATAGTAGCGAATAAAGCAAAGATAACCAGCGCAGAAAGTCACACAATGGAATCAACACACAACCAGAAGGTGACTAACATGAATCACGATCCAGTAATCGGCGCGCTACAAACCATTCGCGAACGCAAACCAAACTTCCAACCTAAAGCGGCGTTTATTTTAGGCTCTGGCTTAGGCGTATTGGCAGACGAACTACAAGACAAAGTGGTCATTCCATACGAAGAGCTCGAAGGCTTTCCGGTTAGTACCGTGCAAGGCCACTCTGGTGAGTTGGTGCTTGGTACCATGGGCGGCGTAGACGTAGTGTGCATGAAAGGTCGCGGTCACTACTACGAACACGGCTCAATGAAGGTCATGACCACGCCCGTGCGCACCTTTAAAAAGCTGGGCTGTGAGTTTCTGCTCGTCACCAACGCGGCAGGCTCACTTCGCCCTGAACGCATCGACGTCGGTTCTCTGGTGGTATTTCATGACCACATCAATACCATGCCTGAATCGCCAATGATCGGTCCGAATGATGAAGAGTACGGCCCGAGGTTCTTCAGCCTCGCCAATGCGTACGACAAAGACCTACGTGCAGAAGCGTTTGAAGTCGGCAAAGCCAATGGTATTCACCTGAATGAAGGTGTGTTTGTCTCTTACACAGGCCCCAACTTTGAGACCGCAGCCGAAATCCGCATGATGCAAATCATCGGTGGTGATGTCGTGGGCATGTCGGTCGTGCCAGAAGTGATTTCTGCGGCGCATTGCGGCTTACCCGTATTGGCAGTATGTGCGATCACCAACATGGCAGAAGGCTTGGGAGATGTAGAATTGTCTCACGCCCAAACATTGAAGTGCGCGAAGCTAGCCGAAGCCGATTTCATTCGCTTTATTAAGCGCTTTATGAAGCATCACTTCTAAAGCCGTTTCATCCCAAAAAGAAAAAGGGTCATCAAGTTACTTGATGACCCTTTTTCGTATCACGTTTCCCAACGTTCGGGGGCATTTCGGAGCCGTTTGTGCGTTTTACTTAACTGCGCGAACCAATTCAGCAATGCCTTCCCAATCGCCGTTGTCCATCATTGCGGTTGGCACCATCCACGTACCGCCACAAGCTACAACCGATTTCAGCGCTAGGTAATCTTCCACGTTGGATGGGCTTACGCCACCTGTTGGCATGAATTCAACTGGGTAAACCGCCGTGAGTGCTTTCAGCATGCTTACGCCGCCTGATGGCTCAGCAGGGAAGAACTTCAACGTACGCAGACCCATTTCCATCGCTTGCTCAACCAAGCTTGGGTTGTTTACACCCGGTACGATAGTCACGCCACGTTGCTGACAGTATTTCACTGTGGTTGGGTTGAAGCCTGGGCTAACGATAAAGTCCACGCCCGCTTCGATCGCGATGTCCACTTGTTCTGTGGTCAGAACGGTGCCCGCGCCAATCAACAATTCTGGGTACGCTTCACGCATGATGCGAATCGACTCCGCCGCAGCTTCGGTGCGGAATGTCACTTCCGCACATGGTAAACCGTTTTCTACCAACACTTGTGCCAGTGGCAGAGCGTGTGCTACGTCGTTGATTGCGATAACTGGGACGATTTTGATTTCTCTTAATCGTTGTTCAAGTGTTGTCATGGGGAACCTCTAAAGAATAAAGCTTAATGTTGCGACGATAATAAACGCGATACTGCCAAGTAACGTTTCCATTACCGTCCAAGTTTTTAATGTGGTTTTCTCATCCATCTCAAGCAGACGAGATACCAACCAGAAACCAGAGTCATTGAAGTGAGACAGTACCGTTGCACCACCCGCAATCGCGATTACGATAAAGCAAAGGTCGAGTTCACTCAAACCTGTTGATGCTGCCACAACTGGAGCGATAAGAGCCGCCGTAGTGGTTAGCGCTACGGTTGCCGAGCCTTGAGCAACACGCAGACAAGTTGAAATCACAAACGCCGCCACAATCACAGGCATACCTGTGTCTGTAAGAACGTCAGCCAGTGCATCACCAATACCGCTTGAGCGCAGTACGCCGCCAAACATGCCACCTGCACCCGTTACTAGGATAACACCACAGATAGGAGCCAATGACTCACCACATAATTTTTCTAGTTTTGCCATGCCGTAGTCTTTGGCAAACACAGCCAGACAGACAATCAAAGTGATCAGCAACGCAACTGGGGTTTTACCTAGCATACGTAGGAACTCAACCAGTGCCGTTTTACCATCAATCACACCCGCAACCGCCAGTGTGTTCAATACCGTATCCAAACAGATTAGCAGTACTGGCAGCACAAGGATGGTCATAACCGTGTCAAATTTTGGTGCGTTGCGCTCATCCACCATCGCTTCGCCATTAAAGAAGGCTTTAGATAGTGGGATATCGAATTTTTTGCCCGCGTACAAACCAAATAGGTAAGCGCCAAGGTACCAAGTTGGAATAGCCACCAGAATACCCACCACCAATAACAGACCGATGTTTGCGCCAAGGAATTCTGCCGCTGCAACCGGACCTGGATGTGGTGGAACAAACGCGTGCATAACCGCAAAAGCACCGGCTGCTGGCAACGCGTATTTAATTGGTGAGCCACCAAAACGAGCCGCCACACTTAGGATGATTGGCATCATCACTACAAGGCCAGCATCGAAGAAGATTGGGAAGCCAAACAGTAATGAAGCGACGCCCAAAGCAAATGGTGCGCGCTCTTTACCAAAGCGACCAATCAAAGTGTCTGCCAGCACTTTCGCACCGCCAGTCACTTCAAGAATTTTACCGATCATCGCACCAAGACCAACCAGCAATGCCACGGAAGCCAGTGTGCCGCCGAAGCCGCCCATCATGGTCGATACGACTTTCTCAGAAGGAACGCCAGTGGCGATTGCCGTACCTAAACTCACCATAGTAAGGGAAGCAAAAGCATGGACTTTCAGTTTAATGATCAGAACGAGTAACGCTGCAATGGCAAGGCCTGCAATCGTCAGTAGGAACGTAGGATCTGGGGCTTGGGTTAATTGCTCCATAGGTTCACCTTTAAGAATTATTGTTTGTGTTATGGTTCACATTTATTTCAGTTACCGGTAACATGTTACCGATAACATGAATAAGATAAACCCATATTTTAAAGTGAATTCAAAAATTGAGATCACGCGCAAATTTGGTTATGAGGATAAGTTATGGCTGGTAGTAGTATCATCGTTATGGGCGTTTGTGCTAGTGGTAAAAGCACAATTGGTGAGCATCTAGCGAAAAAGCTAGGGCGTAAATTCATTGATGGTGATGATCTTCATCCACGAGCGAACATTCAGAAAATGGCATCGGGCCAGCCTCTGAACGATGATGATCGCAAGCCATGGCTAGAACGCATTCGTGATGCGGCGTACAGCCTAGAAAGCAAAAACGAACACGGCATCATTGTCTGTTCAGCACTGAAAAAGATTTACCGCGATCAGATCCGCGAAGGCAACAACAACGTGACCTTCCTGTTCCTTGATGGCGATAGGGAGTTGATCCTTAATCGCATGCGTATGCGCAAAGGCCACTTCATGAAAGAAAACATGGTGAAGAGCCAATTCGAGACGCTAGAGCGCCCAGACAACGAGCCTCAAACTCTGATCGTCAGTATCGACGGAGACATCAGCGACGTGGTGGAACGCTCTGCCGCTGAGCTAATCAAAATGCAAGCGATCGAGGTGGCGTAATGACTCACTCTGTTGTTCTTGAGGTCACACAGCGTTTGACCGAGCGCAGCCGTGAAGCGCGCGCTGCGTTTCTTGCTCGCACCGAAGTGCAAGCCGAAGCGGGCAAAGGCCGCGTTGGTTTATCTTGTGGTAACTTAGCCCATGCAGTCGCCGCTTCTTGCTCTTCTGAAAAGAAAAATATTCTCGATTTTACTCATGCCAATGTCGCGCTGATCAGCGCCTACAACGACATGTTGAGCGCCCACCAGCCGTACCAAGACTACCCAGCACAAATCAAAAAAGTGCTGGCGGACTACGGCCATACAGCGCAAGTCGCAGGTTGTGTGCCAGCGATGTGCGATGGGGTGACTCAAGGTCAAGCAGGCATGGATATGTCACTGTTTTCGCGTGACTTAATTGCGCAATCAACGGCGTTGTCTTTGAGTCACAATGTCTTTGATGCCACATTACTGCTTGGCATCTGTGACAAAATCGCACCGGGGCAACTGATGGGCGCGCTGTCTTACGCACACCTACCAACGGCGTTTGTGCCAGCGGGTCTGATGGCAACAGGCATCAGCAACGAAGAGAAAGTCGACGTGCGCCAAAAATACGCAGCGGGAGAAGTCGGCAAAGACGCTCTGCTGGATATGGAGTGTCGCGCTTACCACTCTGCGGGTACGTGTACATTTTACGGCACCGCCAATACCAACCAGTTGGTGTTCGAAGTCATGGGCTTGATGCTGCCAGGTTCGGCATTCATCCATCCCCATACCCAACTGCGTAAAGCGTTAACCGATCACGCGGCTCTGAAAATCGCCTCAATGACGGCGGGTTCTGCACACTTCCGTCCGCTGGCCGAGGTGGTCACAGAAAAGAGCTTGGTCAACGGCATCATCGCTCTACTTGCATCTGGCGGCAGCACCAATCACACCATTCATATGATCGCCGTGGCGCGTGCTGCTGGCATCTTGCTCACGTGGCAAGACATCAGCGATCTGTCGGATGTGGTTCCTTTATTAGCGCGCGTTTACCCGAACGGCCCAGCCGATATGAACGCGTTCCAAGACGCGGGGGGCGTGCCAGCGTTATTGCACCGCTTGAACGAATCCGAGCTTTTGCATCGCGATGTGAAACCCGTGTTTGGTGAATTTGAAGACCAGATAACGCTACCGAGTCTTGTCGATGGACAACTGACTTGGACACCGTGCCAAGGCAGCCAAGACGGTGACGTGATCGCCAAACCAGACGCCACTTTCCAAAACACTGGCGGCACTCGCGTACTGACTGGCAACTTAGGCAAAGCCGTGGTGAAAGTGTCTGCGGTGAAAGAAGAGCAACGCGTGATTGTGGCACCAGCGATCGTATTCCAATGCCAACACGAAGTGGAAGCCGCTTACAAACGTGGCGAGCTGAACAAAGACTGCATCGTTGTGGTCACACACAACGGCCCAGCGGCAAACGGCATGCCTGAACTGCACAAGCTGATGCCAATTTTAGGGAACGTGCAAAAAGCGGGCTTTAAAGTCGCGCTAGTGACGGACGGTCGTTTATCTGGTGCATCCGGTAAAATTCCGTCTGCGATTCACGTTTCTCCAGAAGCCATTCGTGGTGGCGCGATTGGTTTAGTGCGCAACGGTGATTTGATTCGTCTGGATTGCCAAACGGGCGAACTGAACAACTTAAGCGATACCACTGGACGCGAGTTGATTCATTTCGATACCGAATCGACCCAACAAACATGGGGACGAGGCTTGTTTAGCGTGATCCGCCAAAACGTATCGAGTGCAGAAGAAGGCGCAAGCTTTATTGTTTAAGGCGAGAAGAAAGACCTCGTCATTCCGACGAGACTAAGCAAGATCAGGAATCTACTATCAACGTACTGTGAAGTCAGAGAAAACACCTCTGCCACAGCACTTTTTGTTGGTAGATTCTGAATCACACTCGTCCCTCGCTTTTCAGAATGACGAGCTTTAGGATTGGCCTCTATTCTTTCTAAAAAACGAATGAATCCGTCATTCCGACGAGCCTAGGCGAGATCAGGAATCTAATAGCAAAATGCTGTGAAGCCAGAGAAAACCCCTCTTCCACAGCACTTTTTGTTGGTAGATTCTGAATCACGCTCGTCTCTTGCTGTTCAAAATGACGAACTTTAGGATTGGCCTCTGTTCTTTTTAAAAATGAATGAGTCCGTCATTCCGACGAGCCTAGGCGAGATCAGGAATCTAATATCAAGGTGCTGTGAAGCCAGAGAAAACCCCTCTGCCACAGCACTTTTTGTTGGTAGATTCTGAATCACGCTCGTCCCTCACTGTTCAGAATGACGAGCTTTGGGATTGGCCACTGCTCTTTCTAAAAAACGAATGAATCCGTCATTCCGACGAGCCTAGGCGAGATCAGGAATCTAATAGCAAAATGCTGTGAAGCCAGAGAAAACTCCTCTGCCACAGCACTTTTTGTTGGTACGACCGTCCCTCGCAGTTCAGAATGACGAACTTTAGGATTGGCCTCTGTTCTTTCTAAAAAACGAATGAATCCGTCATTCCGACGAGCCTAGGCGAGATCAGGAATCTACTATCAACGTGCTGTGAAGCCAGAGAAAACCCCTCTTCCACAGCACTTTTTTGTTGGTAGATTCTGAATCACGACCGTCCCTCGCAGTTCAGAATGGCAAGCTTTAGGATTGGCCTCGGTTCTTTTTAAACGAATGAATCCGTCATTCCGACGAGCCTAGGCGAGATCAGGAATCTAATAGCAAAATGCTGTGAAGCCAGAGAAAACCCCTCTTCCACAGCACTTTTTGTTGGTAGATTCTGAATCACGCTCGTCTCTTGCTGTTCAAAATGACGAACTTTAGGATTGGCCTCTGTTCTTTTTAAAAATGAATGAGTCCGTCATTCCGACGAGCCTAGGCGAGATCAGGAATCTAATATCAAGGTGCTGTGAAGCCAGAGAAAACCCCTCTTCCACAGCACTTTTTGTTGGTAGATTCTGAATCACACTCGTCTCTTGCTACTCAGAATGACGATATCTAGCATTCATTAAATTACATCAAGCGGTCTTCATCACCACGACGGCAGCAATCACCACAAAGATACCAAACCAGCCGATTGGCTTGAGTTTCTGCTTAAACAGCAAGGCTCCACCCACTGCGGTACCCAAGATACCGATCGCACCCCAAGAGGCATAAGCAATGGCTAAGTCGATCTCTTTCACCGCTTGTGCCAACAGCGTGAATGCTGTCAGTACCAACACAATCGCCGCAATGCCCCAGCCTTTATATTTAAAACCTTTTGAGCGTGTCAGCGCCATATTGGCCATGATATCGACCAAGGCAGCCATCACGACAAATCCAAATGACATCGTAAAAAATTGACTCATGATTCGCACCTTGTACTAGTAGAAAATGAACGTTCTTTTGCCGGTTTATCGGCATTTTTCTTGGCGTTAGGTTGACCATGTGATTCCCCTAAGGTCACACACACAATGCCAACAACGGCTAACATCAAACCAAACAACTCTTGATGGTTTAAGTTGGCATCAAAGGCGATGATCGACACCACGGTGATCAACGAGATACCCAACCCTTCCCAGACAGCGTATGCCACACCGATAGATATTTTCTTCGCGGCAAACGCGAGAAAGTAGTAAGAGATTGCGATCAGTACATACATTACGATGTAGCCCCACCACCCGTGCCCTTGTCCGATAAGAGACATAGTGCTGGTGCCAGCCACTTCGGCAACGATGGCGAGCAATAAAAATAGACGTGCAACTAGCATGATTAATCCTCCATCAGAAATTAAAAAAATGCATAACGGAGAATGGTGAATGCCGCGTACCTGTATCGACATTCAAAAAGTTAAAAAGATAAAAATAAGCCACTTCTCCTGACTATTTGAGATAAGGTTAGCGCTGGGTAGGAAAAAGAGACAGGTAATTGAGATATTCATTTTTGAATATCTTAAGAAATAAGTTGTCTATGTAATCACACAACATTGATAAGGTTAAAGCATCTGCTCTCTCATTCAGCTGATGCCATCAGGTGACGTCACTGCGTAAAAATCAGCGGCGTATTGAGGGTTTGTCGCACCACTTTATGTAGGTGTCTGTGCAAAGGATGGTTGCGGTTGGTTTGAAGGAAACCGCCAGAGACCACAAACTGACTGAACTCACGATTAACGGGTGGCATTGCGTAAGAGGCGAGTTCTGGCATCAACAATGCCGAGCTTTGACTGGCATACATAATCGCGTCGGTTTCTTGCAACATTTGGCAAGCCAAACGCAAATTATAGGACTTCAGTAACACTACTGGCTCATAACCCATACGTCGATACTCGGACTCCACGGTACAAAGCGGTTTATATGATGCAGGCGCAGGCAAAGAGACGAGTGGTAGTTTGGACACCGTGTCCCAATCATTGCTGACTTTCGACAACGTTGGGTGGTTTTTGCGCGCCAAAATCACTCGTTTTTCAACGAATAACGGGCGCATGTAAATGTCTTTCGACAGCTCGGTCTCTTGGTCAAGAATGCAGTAATCGTGCTCGCCTTCTAACATTTCATCGTGCGAGTAAGTATTCCAGCTGGAAAAGGCAAAGTGCGCTTTGGGAAAGGCTCGATGACAGCCAGTGAGCAGTCGCTGCCCTTGTTCATCCATCAAATAAGGGTCAGTTACAATCGCAATCTGCCCTTGGTATTGCAGTGGGTCGAACACTTCAAATTCTTGCACCACTTTTTCCAGTGGTGCAACCATATTGTCGAACTCGGCGGCGAGACGAATCGCCATGGGTGATGGCTCTACCCCATGTGCTTTACGCACAAAAAGCGGGTCATCAAACACTTGCTTCAACTTCATCACGCCGCGGCTGGCGCTCGGTTGAGAAATGCCAAGCTGCATTGCGGCCAGCTTGATGCTGCGGTTTTCCACCACGGCTTTTAATAAACGCATTAAGTTGAGATCCAATGCATCCAGCTGATGTGCCATACCCTAACCTACCAATACCATTGATGAGCGAATACAAAGAGCAGTTAACAATTAGTTAAACACTCTCTCCCGACGTGATCTGATACCCCATATCGAAGACTTTTTCTTCTTGCGTTTCGCCTTTCAGGCGCGCAATTAATAGCTCTGCGCTCTTTACACCAATTTGGAAACGCGGCGTATCAACGCTGATCAGTTTCGGGCTGATGGTTTGACCGATATCCAGCGCGTTATAGCCCGCCACTGCCAATTGCTGTGGAACTTGAATGCCACGTTGCTGCGCACTCAGCATGGTGCCAATTGCGATGTCATCGTTGGTACAGAACACCCCATCGAGCGTTGGGTGCGTTTCCAGTGCGCGTTCGAGCAAATCATGCGCTAAAGAAAAACTAGAATGATCACCAGTTAATACATGTTTGGGTTCTAGCCCTGCTTCTGTCATCGCGCGATCGTAACCTTGCATCCGCAACTTGGTTCGCGTATCCAGACGCGCGCCAAAATAGACGATTGTACGCTTCCCCGTATCTAGCATCTGCTTAACCACGGTGTACGACGCATCTTCATGATCGAGTCCAACCGCCATATCAATCGGCTCCGATGGCAGTTCCATGGTTTCGACCACCGGAATGCCCGCATTTTTGATCATCTGTAATGTACGCGGCGTGTGATGGCTTTCAGTTAGAATAAGCCCATCGACTTGATAAGAGAGTAATGACGCGATCTTGCGCTCTTCTTCAAGCTCATCGTAGCTAAAATGCGCTAAAAGCGTCTCATAGCCATTGGCTTTGGTCACCATCTCTATGCCCTGAACAAAGGAAGCAAAAATTTGGTTGGACAAAGACGGCAGTAAAATACCAATGGCTTTACTGGAGGACTTTGACAACATCGCCGGTGCACGGTTTTCGATGTAACCCATCTCTTCAATCGCAGTCGCAATCTTGGCCCGAGTCTTTTCTGCCACCGATTCAGGGTTACGCATATAGCGTGAAACGGTCATCTTCGTGACGCCAACCTGGTCTGCGACATCCTGCAATGTCGTACGAGTTTTCTTATTCTGTTGAGCCATAAATATGTGATTTATCAGTAATGTTACAAGTAACATTATGACGAATAGACTCTCTGCCGACAAGTTCAGTGAAAATAATTCGCAAAATCATGACGTTATTACTCCATTAGCAATCAAATTGCGTTTCATGGATTGTGAATCAAAACCGAATAAATAAATGACATTTATATCAAAGTTCTTATAAAATGCCGTACCTAAAAGAATAAGACATTAGTCACAGTGCAGTTAGGCTCTAGCGAAACCCAGATTTACTACCACCTGCTTGATCTGGACGACTCCCAAAAGCAGCAATACCTCCAAGCATTGCAACGAAGTCAACCTGAGCTGTATCGACAACTCGTTCCTCTTTTAGCCAACGAGACACCGGAAGAACAACTAACGCAGTTACTTTATTTTGGTGCTCATCAGGCAACGAACCAAGACGTCGATCTAAGCGGAGAAATCATCAGTAAGTACCGCCTAACTCATGAGTTGGGGCGTGGTGGCATGGGTGTCGTATACGCAGCTCTACGTGCAGATGAAACGTTCGAGCAAGATCTGGCTATCAAGTTTATTCAAAGCAATTTGAGCAATGTGTTAGGGCAACGTGCACTCTTCGACGAAGCTCAACTTCTCGCGCGTCTAAACCATCCTTACATCGCGAAAGTGTTTGACGGCGGTCTCCATCAAGATTCGGTTTACATCGTGATGGAGCGGGTGTTTGGTCAAACTTTGGATGAGTATCTATCTGAAAATAAGCTAGAAAAAACGGAGAAGCTGCTGTTGTTTAAGCAGATCTGCCAGGCGATGGAGCACGCCCACCAACACCAGGTTTTGCATGCCGATCTAAAACCAGAAAATATACTGATTGATCGTAGCAAGCGTCCCAAGCTGCTTGACTTCAACTTGACTCAAAAAGCGCACTCCAACCGAGAAGACTCACCCTCAGCGCTGATTGCGTTTAGCCAAAATTTTGCCAGCCCAGAGCAGCAAGCAGGACTGGTTCTAACAGAGCAAAGCGACGTGTACTCCTTGGGCAAAATTCTCGCTTTGATGTTTCCATCACCAACAATTTGGTCTGATGTTTACTGGGTGATAAGACGCGCAACGCGTCCTGCCACTCAAATGCGATATACCGATGCTAGAGCATTGCGCATTGATATCGAAAGAATTATCGAACGCCGTCCAATCGAGCAGAAAAAAAACTGGCCATTGTATAGCGCCTTTCGCTTGGTACAGCGACGTCCCCTTGCTTCGGTATTGTCAGGCATCATTGTGCTCTCTGGTGTGTTATTTGGCAGCGCCATGATGCAAAAGAATATCCAGCTGCAACAAGAGAAGAAGATTGCAGAAGATATGATGTACGAAATGACTCGCCTCATCTTCCACGCGAAGGGGCAAAATGTCGAACATCTCTCAGTGAACTCCATGATGGAGTTAACACGAAGGCGGATACTCTCTAACCCAGATATCCCCAAACATATAAAACAAAAAATGTTGTTGGCGATGATGACACCGGTGCCAGAGAAGCACCTAACTACACCAATGAGTTGTCAGCCAAATTGTGCGTCTAAGGACAGCACCAACCAATAAGGCTTAAAACAAGATGTATACACGTTCAGTGGTATTTTGGCTGTCTGCATTGACGGCTACGTCCACGTTGGCAGCAGACGTTTCAGCTGCCACTTCACACCCACCAGCTTCAACCTTGAAGCAAGGCTACTTTATCGACGCCCCAGTGACTGGCCTGTATTACAAAACCAGTTCCAATATCACTGGCGTCACTCAGCAAGGAGCATTTCATTACCAACCCGGTGATGTAATTAGCTTCTTCCTTGGTAACGATGATAAAGGTTATCTGCTGACGACCTTATCAAGCCAAGAAGTGCTGACGCCGACGATGGCGACAACCAAACCTAGCCGCAGCATCAATATGACGCGTCTGCTGCTTTCTCTCGACAGCACGCCTGAGAATCGTGAGGAAATTGTCCTAGCAAACCGTGTGCTGTCTGATCCTCACTTTCAAAGCCAGCTCAAAGGCCTTGATCTCAATTACCTGGATGACGCTAAACGCTACCTCAATCTCGATTGGGTATCTGTCAATGAGGCGATTGAACACCTAAACGAAAGCCAGCAGTACATTGAAAAAAACTTTTCCTCTGATGAGATCATTTTTGAACCTCGCGACATGACGTTCAAAAACATCGTCATCAAAAAGAAGGATTGGCAAGGCCGCGCTTGTGCTTACGATCTACGCTATCAGCATCATCCCAAATATCGTCCTCCTATTGGTGAAACTCGATTCACCATCACCAAAGACTCATTGATTGAACACCCAAGCATTGGCGACCATTTTCAAGGCTGCTTCCTCTCGATGAAGCGCCCTATCACGGAAGATGTCGTCGAACCGATAAGCAAGTTTGCGGATTGGTTTAATATCGTTGGTTGTTCAATCACAGGGTGCACCCGCAACGACTTGAATGGCTTTTCTCTCGAAGACTTCGATGATGAAGGCGACTGGAAGTACCGCTCCGTTGCCCTCAATTTTGATCCGAGCACCGAGTTATTGATGGAAAAAGTACAAGGTCTCGGGCGTAAAAAAAACATCCAACACAATAACCGCACAGAAATGCTCTGGTTTACGTATCCCAATACTAGCGAACACGATATTGACTACCTCGGCGTGTGGCAGCAAACCGAATACCACCAACAGTCCATGACACAATCGTGCCTATTGATGCGCCATCAACAAGTCATGCGACTGCCGAAAAATACGGACACCTGCCCAACCGATACAAGCCTGTACACCCAAGATGTTACCCGCGAATTTGCCGACATGTGGTGGGTCAACAATAGCGCCCCCAAAGCCGAACTCGCGCAAATGAACGTCATGGTACGTTGGTCAACAACCCCATCCGAAATCAATTACACCACCTGGGAATACTTGCCAGCTGGTGCAACTTGGGAGCAAGGCATTTTATATCGCTATCAACAAAATGTTCTGCGCAACCAAGACGGCTCTGATCGCATTGAAACCCACACCATTTCTGAATTTGTCAAAGTGAGCGAGGATGTATAACCATGGCAACAGCAGTAGCACTGACACAAATCATTCAACAATGGCAATCTGGTGATAAACAAGCTGAGAGCGAGCTCTATCAGTTTGCTTATTTACAGTTGCGTAAGATCGCCCAACACGAACGTGAACGAAATGCAGAAAAGTACGGCACCGACAACAAAGTACTGGCAGACAGCGTCAACAGCACCACGGCATTAATTCATGATGCTTACCTGAAAATGTCCAACTGCGACATGAGTGAAATTGAAACAAAGCGCGATTTCTTTTTGATGGCCGCCAAAGTGATGCGTCAAATCTTGATCGACAACGCACGCTCGCACCAAGCACAAAAGCGTCAACACATTACATTGATGAGAGATGAAGAAGATCGTTTCGAGCAATTGATTATCATGGATAAAGCTCTGGATAGTTTCAGTAGCCGCTATCCACGCCAATCGAGCGCACTCAAACTCAAGTATTTAATGGGCATGAAAAACCAAGAAATCAGTGAGCTACTCGAGTGCAGCGCAAGCCTGATAGAGAAAGACCTCAAATTCTCTCGCAGTTGGCTACAATCACGAATGGCGCACACGTAATCATGAACAAAAAGCTTTGGATAATCGGCGCAGTATGCGTCGGTTTGTTCGGTATTTACTTCATTTCAAACAAACACAATTTGGCATCTGTAAAAGACTCGTCAGACAACGCCGACAAGTCAACCCAGCAAGCACATCGTCAATATGAGCGCACATCTTTAGTTGAAGTAAAGCAAGCGTTGACAGGTTCTGCGTTGGATCGCACTCCTAAAAAAACGGGAGATGACGCATTTAACTCCGCCCTTTTAGGACAACCAGGCCCTGTTACGAATCCATTTCATACCACAGAAGACAACACGTTTTACGAGTCAGCATTGGGTGATAAGAACAGCCGACCACAAGAGGACCCATCAGAGAATAATAAACCCATCATCAACCTCACTGTGGAACAGCAGCTACAAACCATTATTTATGCTTGGGAGCTGAAACAAAACTCTCCGGTGAGTTATTCGCTCAACCTTAACCAGCTTTTTGAAGACCCAGATGGCGATCTCCTCACCACTCAGATTTGGCTTGAAAACGCCAATGGGTTAAGAGTCCTCAACCAAGGACAAATGATGGTACAAGGAGCGCCTGAGGAAATAAAAACCACCACATATTTGGCGGTAGCCGCGCGCGATGATTATCACGGTAATAGCGATCATGCATGGGTCACAACGCACTTTGAGTTACCCGTTATCACACCCGATCAAAATGACACAGAACACCCGTTAGTTGGCGATGTAGTTTATCGCCTAGAGACGACACAAAATCTTGCCGGTATCGCGTACGCGTATGAAGTGGTGTATTGCGAGGCCTTTCAGTTTGAGGGGGGCGAAGTAAGTTATGCCGCCTCACACAACAAACGCCAGTGTCCTGAAAAGGGAGACTTGAAAAAAGTGGGCAAGTACAAAATCAGTGATGACTCGTTGATCGTTTATGTCCAAGGTGTACGCCAAATTTGGACCATCAAAAAAGAATACCCATCTCAGGTTCATGAAGATACTCGGAACTACTTCACCACCGTGTTTGATGGTAAACAATTCGAAAGCTATACCATGCAAAAGAACAAGCAGTCCATGGAAAAGCGCATCAATGTCCACACTGGCGAGTACGAATATCAAGGAACGTCGTTTGACTACCTCTTCCCAATTTCAGGAGGAGGTTACATAAACGGGACTGCTAGCAACTACATATTTGATAAAAGTGTTCAGGGTAACGAACCAGTGCACAAACTGGACTCTGATCTCAATATGAAATCAAATCAACATGACCTATTTTGTCATGATTATTTATTTTACTGGTACAGCTCTATCGTAGCGGGGCGAGGCGAGTTTGCCGATATTATCTCTAGCTCAATGGATTTTGACGGCGTAAATCCAATACATTGTGCTGAATGGCCAGATAATTACTGGCAACGAACATTTATGTTTTACAACCTTGAATACACAGATTACGACATATTCATTCCAGGCGAAGTCTACAGTTATGTGCTTAAACCTCACCCTCAATTTGCTGATCGCGTTGAGGAATTTAAGATCAACATGATTTATCACGCCCCTGTCCTTAGCGACACCCAATAAACCTTTTTTACCGGTGGTTATATTAACAAAACAATCATTCCCAAAATAAAACTGGAACCGTGATCAAATTATAAATTTTCCATCATAGACAAAAAATAGAAATAAATTTTACGGGTTTTGTGCGGATTTTCGTGTCTTGAACCTAAGCTCAATAGTCATTAAAAAGACACCACTCTCTTATATCTCACTAGTGAGATATAAAGAAAAAAATAATAAAAAAAGCGACTTTCTCATTCGGAAACGAAACAAGGACAAATAAATAATGAATAAGGTGAGTTTACTAGCAGCGTCAGTGGCTATCGCTCTTACAGGCTGTGGCGGTTCAGATGGTGGTTCAAACAGTGCTAACGACGGCGTTGTGATCACAGGTTTTGACGGCTACTTCAAGCATGCCGTTGTTTTTGAAGATACGAACAACAACGGCCAATGGGACACTCAAGAAACATTCCTTGGTCTGACCGATGAGAAAGGTCAACTGAAATTGGATGCAAAACCAGAAAGCACTCTAGCGCTACAGACCATCACACCAAACGGTTCAAAGCAGAAACAGCTCATCGCCTTGGATGCGAAAGAGTACGCTGGCAAATACACGGTTGATATGGATCATCCAGGCCAAGCTATGGCGCACGAAATCGTATTCCGTGCACCAACATCGTCAAACGTGATTTCACCTATCACGGATCTTGTGGCGATTGAAATGGCAAAAGATCCAGCCATTAGTGAAGAAGATGCGAAAGCGAAAGTAAACCAAGCGCTAGGAGGCTCAGAAGAAGCACCAATTGATCTGTACAGTGATTTTGTTGAAGGTGCGACAAAAAACGCCGAACTACATAAAACCGCTCAGATTCTGACCGACTCGAAAGCACAAAACCCAACGAACTACGAGAAAAAAGCCACGGAGTTTGCTCAAGCGGCAAACCAAGAAGTGGAACGTCTTGTTGCATCTGGCGAAAACATCAATGACCCAAATCTACGTCCAATCATCACTGACGCGACCCCAGACAGCGATACCTTAGCACCTGAAACGGCAGTTAATAACAAGCTAACCGTAAACAAAATCGTCGAAAAGGCAGCTAAAGATAAGCTAGAAAAACTACCAAAAATCGTACAAGGCGTGGACTTTGATGGCTTAGAGCTAGACATTGAAGGTCTATTTGCAGACAAAGACCAAAACCTTGTGACAACCAAACTGACGCACAACTTTGCAGGCACAGGCATTGAAGTTGTGCAAACTGGCAACCTGATTGTTCTACATCCAACTGCAATCGTAGAGAAAGCTGGTGATTTTGAGATTGTTCTAACGGCGCAAGACATTGATTCGTCAGGTAAGGTTTTGGGTACGGTAAGCACCGTATTTCAGTTCGAAATCGAATCGGCAAACTTACCACCAATGGTTGTAGAAACAGAACAAGCGCGTCTGCAGTCCATCGTTGATGGTTGGTACCTACAACAAGGTGAAGTGTTTGAACAAACACTCGATATTTCTGGTTTGTTCCAAGATAAAGACGGTCAAATTACCGACTACTCAGCGGACTATGTAGACATCGAAGGTCTAACAGTATCTGAGGATGGTAATGCAATTATCACCATTAAAGGCACACCAACAAAAGCAGGTGAAGCTGGAGCAGTACTTGCGATTAGCGCAACAGATGGCCATACCGCGGTACAAATTGCGCTCAGCATGCCAACGGTTATCGAAGGCGTCACGCCACCACCAGTAGTACCGACTTTGGGCTTCACTCACGAGCACTTCAACGGTCAAGAATGGAAAATGGGTAGCTTTGCACAGAAAGATGGTGAAATTGGCTACGCCATATTGATGCAAGATTCTGAAGGCCTACTATTCTGCTGGGGTTCAAACCACGATGAGATGAATCAAGAGTACAAAGCGAACATCAGTGACTTCCTAAAAGACACATGGGAACACGATGCTTACGCCATTCTTGCCGATCTGGACCAACAAACTGGTTACACGGAATACAACAATAAAGACTGTAACGACGTTGAGCTGAAAGACGGTAAGCTATACAACAGCTACGGCGACGAGTATGAAATGTTGTACCAGCACAAAACCGAGCATAACGGCACTCAAATGATCGTTAAAATATCAGATGATGAGCTGTTCTGGATGGACTCAAGCAATACCCCATTTGCAGAATCACTTTCGGTTGCAGAACACATCAAACACGGCACGGTAGAGCATGACTTGATGGTAGAAAGTAATGGCACAGGCGACGACACAGTCCTGAAATACTCGTCAGGTGCGTACGAATACGACACTGATACTTACAACTACACTTCGTTCATGCCAACAGGATTCCAAACTCCAGGTAATTGGGAAATCCAGAATGATGAAGACCGTGAACTGCTGATTCTAGAAGAAACAGGCTCAGAGTCAGATTACAAAACTCGTCATCGTTACATCAACCGCGATTTTGGTGACTTTTATATTGGTATTCGTTGGAGTAAAGAACAAAACGGTCATGAATCCGCACCGGAATATGGTCTGTACTCTAACAGCAAAGAAGCCATGACAAGCATCGCGAGTTCACTACCGATTTTGGAGCCTGGTGATGATGACTAAAGCAACCATCGTTAACCCTTGCTGTGATAGCGTGCATTTGCGTAGAAGACGCAGAACACTTTGGGAACGATTGGTCGGCATCAAAGAAGTGTATATCTGCTCTAACTGTCACAAAGAAACGCCACTCAAATAGCGATAATATTTGAGACCGCAAAAAAGCCCCGAACTCGGGGCTTTCTTCTATATTTTGACCACAATATCTGAGTCGTTATTTCACGCACACCACGTTCAATAATGAGGTCCCGGTGAGCTGATTGGGCTCACGATCGGCGAACAAACCTTTCTTATCTTTGCCCCAATACGGCAGTTGCAGTGGCCATTGATTTTTTTCCATCACCCCAGACGCCCTCAGCGCTTTAAACTCTGCAGGGTTAGCTAAGTTCATACCCAGTTGCTGACATACTTTGTGCGAGTTTTCGTAGTTGAGGCGGTTCCACGGCTTACCATGTTCCATGTAAAACTGATTATGGTGATCGAGTAAATATGGGACCACGTACGTTTTGCCCTGCACTGAAGTTCTCAACCGAACTTCAATGTCATCATTTCCAGTGACAATTGGCTTCGCTTTGGTCTTAGCAACAGGCGTAGACGAAGAGCTATCACGTGAACTTTTTGCCTTGGTATCTGGCTTCTCTGCCCGCGCTTTAAAGGCGTCGGTATCAGCTCGCACAGCAGGAACTGGCGCGGGTTTCGGGGTCACCGTCGGTGTTGGCTTAACCGAAGATGCGGCTGATTTCGACGATACAGTAGATTTAGGTGTAGGTGGTGTTACTGGTTGTTTCGTCCCTTTCCCAACCACTCGGATGAACGCCTCTTTGTAATTCGACAAGGTTTTGACTCCTCGTAAGTCATCCCTCGCATCAGACAATGCCTTGTAAGGTCCAATCAAACAGCGATAGCCTTTGGATTCAGGCTTCATCCATACGTCAGTCGTGATTTTACTATAGAGAGGCTTAGCTTTCGCGAGAGACATAGGCTTGGGTAGCAATCCGCATTGAATCCAGTAAAGGTAGTTGCCCCCCTGCGGCACTTTCTTTCCCCATACTCCGTTACCAATTGGGCACGTTTTCTCAAGCATCGGTAATTCTTTCTCGCTGGCTTGAGTGGCTTGGCAAAGGAACTCCTCCGCCGATACTGGGCTAGAAAACTGGGCGCATACCAGCAACAAGCCGAAAGCTAGGCTTGCTTGGAAGACGTTAGATGGGCGTTGGGCCTTCTTCATTTCCATACACTTCACTCTAAATTAGTGGGTAAGGTCATTATGGCGGCAAAGCGCCAAAAAAATGTGAACAAAGAATAACTAGCAAAAAAAGAGCCGGAATTTGCATCCGGCTCTCAGTTTAGGAAGGAATTAAGCGAATTTACAACGCTTGGCGGGAAAATTCTTAACCTTTGTACAGTTTCGGGTTGAATACATCTCGTAACCAGTCACCCAATAAGTTGATAACCAGAACCAGTGTAACCAACACGATGCCTGGGAAGGCAGTAATCCACCACGCACCTGAGAAGATGTAGTTAAAGCCGATGCTGATCAGCGCACCTAGTGACGGCTGATCAACAGGAAGACCCAAACCTAGGAATGACAGTGCCGCTTCCGACATGATCGCGTTCGCTACCTGTACCGTCGAGATAACCAAGATTGGCGATAGACAGTTTGGCAGAATGTGACGGAACATGATTCGAGGCGCTTTAAAGCCCATCACACGCGCCGCTTCGACGTATTCTTTCTTCTTCTCTGCCAATACCGAGGCACGAATAGTCCGTGCGTATTGCGGCCATTCTGCCACACCGATGATCACCACCAGCATGACCACCGCATATTGGCTGTAAAAATCACTGCCAAAGCTGGCTTTAAAGATTGCAGAGACGATGATCGCGACCATCATGGTCGAGAACGATAGTTGAACATCCGCAAAGCGCATCAAGAAGCTATCGATACGACCACCGAAGTAACCCGCCGACAAACCAATGATGATACCCAGAATCAACTGAAGACCGACGGCTAAAAAGCCGATCGTCAAAGACAAACGAGAACCGTAAAGAATGGTCGATAAAATATCGCGACCTTGCTCGTCAGTACCCAACACAAAGCGCTCATCGCCATCTTCCATCCACGAAGGTGGCAACTCAGAATCCATGATGTCGATAGACGTCAGATCGTACGGGTCTGTTGGCGCAAGAATCGGTGCAGCCAATGCCAATACTAAGAACATCATAAAGACGGTAAAACTCGCCATCGCCACTTTGTCGCGTTTGAAGTAATACAGAAAATCTGACTCTTTGAAACGCTGCCACGCTGATGGAGCAGGAGCTGGTGTTAAATTTGATTGGCTCATGATTAAGCTCCTTTTCCAGTTAGGTTCACAGTTGGGTTGATGATGCCGTACAGCAAGTCAACGATGGTATTGGTTACCACGAAGATCAGACCAACAAAGATAACGTAGGCAGTGATCAGCGGTGTATCTACACGGTTGATTGCCTCTAGGAAAAGGAAGCCAGTGCCCGGCCATTGGAACACGGTTTCAGTAAGAATGGTGTAGGCCACCATGGTACCAATCTGCACGCCACCTACCGTCAATACTGGTAGCATGGTGTTCTTAAGTGCATGTTGGTAATAAATCTTTTGTAAGTTCAAACCTTTTGCTTTGGCGAACTTAATGTATTCCGAACTCAGAACTTCCAGCATTTCTGAACGCACCAAGCGGATGAACAACGGCAACATGATAGACGCTAGCGCAATACAAGGTAGGATGAGGTGCTTGATACCATCAATGGTAAAGAAGCCAGATTCCCAACCGAGTACGTTAGCGGTCTCGCCCCGCCCATAGGAAGGCAACCAACCAAGTTCTATGGAGAAGACATACATCAGCATGATTGCGGTTAAGAACACCGGAATCGAGATACCGACACTGCTCATCGCCATGACAAATTTGGTAAAAACACTCTTAGGATGAATCGCAGAGTACACCCCAAGCGGAATAGAGAAAACAATGATGATAAGCGTCGCGCCAAACACGAGCTCTAATGTAGCCACCAGCTTGTCGAGAATCACCTCAACCGCAGGTCGCTTGAAAAAATATGAGGTACCCAAATCACCTTGCAGTGCATTACCCACAAAGCGCGTGTACTTTGTGATAAAGGGATCGTTCAGGCCCAAGTCATCGCGTAGCGCTTGACGCTCCGATTCCGAAACCGACTGACCTACAAGCTCACGCAGCGGATCACCCAGGTTGTCCTGAATGGCAAACGCCACCAAACTGATCACAAACATCACTATCAGTGCCTGAAACAGGCGCTTGACCAGAAACGAAAACATTCCTTGCCCCTTAACTATCCATAGATCTCTAAATTAGAGAGAAAATTCAGTCTAAATAACCAACTCAATCCGACTGAAACAAAACTGAGTCGAGTGCTTTAAGTTGAGGAGGGAAATCCATCCCTCCTCAAAGTCGACTAACCGTGATTATTCAACCACTAGGTCACCGAAGTAAGGCATTACCATTGGGTTAACGATGTCTGCCGCTTTCACGTTAGACTTCGCACCCCACGCTTCACTTTGCCAGTGTAGCGGTACGAATGCTGCGTCGTTGTATAGTGTTGCTTCTACACCTTTCAGCATTTCTGCACGTTTCGCAGGATCCGTTTCTACGTTCGCAGCTTCAACCACTTTGTCCATTTCTGGGTTTGAGTAGTAACCACAGTTGTACTGACCACGACCGGTTTCTTCGTTACGAGTCATAGTTAGGAACTCGTTGAAGTTCGCTGAGTCTTCTGTATCTGAGTGCCAACCGATCATCAGCATGTCTGCCGCACACTTGTCGAACTCAGGCCAGTACTGCGCTTTTGGCATGGTCTTCAGATCAACCTTGATACCGATCTTAGACAACATTGCCGCTGCCGCTTGTGCTACTTTCGCATCATTCACGTAACGGTTGTTTGGTGCGATCATCGTTAGCGTCAGGCCGTTTTCGTAACCCGCTTCTTTCATCAGTTCTTTCGCTTTCTTCAAATCGTAGCGAGGAACCAGTTTGTCATCGTGACCTACGTAACCTGCCGGGCTTTGCTGACCAGCGGCCGTTGCGAAGCCTTTCATGATTTTCTTCACAATACCTTCGTTATTGATTGCGTGAACAATCGCTTGGCGAACGCGAACGTCTTTCAATGCTTCGTTGCTGTTTTGGTTTAGTTGGAACGTGATGATACGAGTACCAGGTAGCGTAACTAGGTCGATGCCGTCAGCATCTTCAACGCGTTTGTGGTCGTTTGGCGCTACAGGGTGAATCATGTCAACACCGCCAGAAAGCAGCGCTGCTACACGAGTTGCGTCTTCTTTAATTGGCACAAGCGTTAGCTTATCAACATTACCTTTCGACTCTTTGTCCCAGTAATCTTTAAAGCGTTCAAATTCCACTTTTACGCCCTGCTCACGTGAAGTCACAATGAATGGACCCGTGCCAGATACGTTAGTCGATGCAAATGAGTTACCGTGCTTCACTAACTCAGACTTGTCTTTGCCGTCCGCAGTTTTGCCCGTGTAGAACTTGCTGTCCATTGGGAAAATGTACGTTGCGGTTTGCAGCACTAGTGGGTAAGGACCTTTGGTTACAAGATCGAACGTGTTGTCGTCCACTTTGACGATTTTTTCGTACGGGTCGAAGATGTTTTTAAAGTCAGGAGAGCTTTGTAAACGCTGGAACGTCCACACGACGTCGTCAGCCGTTAGAGTATTGCCAGAATGGAATTTCACACCTTCACGCAGTTTGAAACGAACAGTCGTATCGTTTATGCGTTCCCAGCTTTCTGCTAGGCGAGGCTCGAAATCCATTTTTTGAGTAAAGCGAACCAACGGATCAAATACCATGTGTGACATTTGCAGTGTGCCACCTGATAGCTGCTCATGTGGGTCAAGCGATACTGGGTCAGCTGCATAGCCAACTTTGATATCTGCTGCCATTGCATTAAAGCTTAGGCCCGCAGCCATTAGCGCCACTGCTAATTTGCTTTTCATGGTTTTCATTTGCATAACTCCTTCATGCGGGGATACGGATCCCTTGTTGTTGTGTTTGCGTCTTTGTTATGACTAAAGGTTAGCCAAGCGAATTGCTTGGTTTATGCCGTTTCGATCTCTTCTCGCAAGCCAGTAAACTCCGGCATCAGAGAAATCAATTTTTTGCTGTATTCGTGTTGAGGTGCCGTGAATAACTGTTCTGTTGGTGCCACTTCTAAAAGTGTACCCATTTGCATCACACCTACTCGGTCACACATCTGGCGAATAACAGGTAAATCGTGGCTGATAAACAACATAGTCAAGTTCAGCTCACTTTGCAGATCTTTCAGCAAGTTTAGAATTTGTGCCTGTACCGATACGTCCAGAGCTGAGGTCGGTTCATCACAAATCAAAAGTCGAGGACGAGTCGCCAACGCACGCGCAATAGAAATACGCTGACGCTGACCACCGGAGAATTCATGAGGGTACTTAAGCCCAGCCATTCGACCCAAACCAACATGATCCAATAGGTCATTCACGATTTGGCGAGTTTCCGACTCGTTTTTCGTCAATTTATGGAAACGGATTGGCTCAGCAATAATATCGAATACCTTCATACGAGGGTTCATTGAAGTATATGGGTTTTGGAACACCATCTGCATTTGACGACGCATCGGGCGGCGCTCTTTCTCAGAGGTTAAAGCGGTCAGGTCAATGCCCTCGAATTTCACCTGACCAGAGTTAGGTTGGTATAAACCAGCAATCACACGTGCAATGGTCGATTTACCTGAACCAGACTCGCCCACCAAACCAAAGGTTTCGCCTTCGTGCACTTCAAAGCTCACATTATTAGATGCTTGCACGTATTCTCGGCGGCTCTCGAACAAAGAGTCTTTGGTCACAAAGCGAAGATTGACGTTCTTCACGTCCAAAAGCGGGCCAGTGTACTCACGCTCATCTTGGCTTTGTCCTAACCAGTGGTTCTTGATATCGAGTGGCTCCATTTCCGCCGCTTCTTCGATATAGCTTACTAACGGGAAACGATCTAGCTTTCTGTCTGAACGTGGTACCGCTGAAATTAGACTGCGAGTATAAGAGTGATCAGGATCGCCCAATACTTTGGCTGTTGGTCCAAACTCCACTAAGTCACCACGATACATTACCGCCACGCGATCGGTGACGTTGGAGACGACACCCATATCGTGAGTAACCAACATACAGCCGACATTGTTCTTGATACACAGCTCGCGGATCAAGTTGAGGATTTGGTCTTGGATAGAAACGTCTAACGCCGTAGTTGGTTCGTCCGCAATGATCAGATCTGGCTCACCAGCCAAAGCAATCGCAATGACGACACGCTGACGCATACCACCAGAGAATTGGTGCGGGTACTGTTTTAAGCGGTTTTCTGGCTGCGGGATGCCAACTTGCTGCATCAGAGAAAGTGCACGCTGATACGCCTCTTCATCAGAGACTTTCATGTTGGCGTGGATCGTCTCTTTCAGCTGCTGCTCAACCGTAAAAAGTGGGTTAAGTGAGGTCATTGGATCTTGGAAAATAAAACCAATTTTCGATCCGCGAACCTTACGCATCGCTTCTGGTGATAAACCAGAAATTTTTTCTCCATCCAAGAATACATCACCGCTAGCAACGCGACCTGGAGGGCTAAGCAAATCAATAACGGCGTTACCAACGGTGGATTTACCCGCACCTGATTCGCCAACAACACCCACGATTTCACCACGTTCAATATGAAAAGAAAGTGACTTCACGGCAGCGTGAACGCCGTGTCGGGATGGGTATTCAATACGAAGGTTTTTCACTTCTAATAGTGACATTTCAGACCTCTACTGCCTTGTCTGTGGTATCGAATCGCGCCAAAGGCACCATTCATCACCTGAATGAATCCGTTCAAATTCAGAATAATACTCTGAAATCTTAATGCGGAAATAATTTGGCAAAAATCACACAAAAAAGCAACAATTAAAGTATATTCCGCCGAAAAAACATTAAATAAACGCACAATTAGCGAATAAAAATGCATTAACAAGTATTTAACCATTTTCATATCACACTATTTTTGTGCGTCATGCACCAATAAAACTAGAAAAATGCTCTAAAAGTAAACATGAGCTAAACAAGATCATTAACCATATTATTCATGTGCATTTATTAACATTTAACAAACAATATCATATGCAAAAAGTGTTTTTTCAACATAAAAAACTATTAATAAAATAGTCGGCAAATACAAAAAGCCAAACTTAGGAAGAGAAAGGATCGGTCAAAACGTGAACAAAACAGCAAAACCACACAAATCCAGCTCCAACGCAGATTATGCGCCACTTAAGCGGTTTATTGACTAAGCAAAGGAAAGTACCGCTATCCTCATTCGTACGTCATAAGAAAACTCGCCGATTTTAACCCTTTACGACACAATTGAGAGTGGGATAATAGATGAACAGTGTCAAAGCCAAGCCGTAAATAAAAGGAGCTCCTGTGCTTAAAGCGATTTTTTTTGATATGGACGAGACTTTATGTGCAACGTCACAAGCCGATAAAGTTGCAGGACAAGCGTTTACAACTTGGATTCATAAAACCTACCCACAAGTGACTGAGCCAAAAGCGTTTTTGCAGCGCTACTTACAGGGTGTATACAAAAAGCTGAATGCTGAGTTCCCTCACCTTGTGGCTCTGCTACCCGATGAAAATGCCTTCCGTTGTGGCCTGATCCAAAACATCTTGGCGGAGCACGGCGTCAACATTACTGCAAAAGAGGCTCAACAAGCTCAAGACTACTTTGACTCTGCACGTATGGGCGCGTTCACTTTCTTCCCTGGTGTAAAAGAAATGCTCAGCGACCTTCGTCAACATTACAAACTCGTCGTGATCACTAACGGCCCGATTTTTTCTCAACACCCTAAATTAAACGCGACACAAATGAGCAACTGGGTGGACCATATTATTGTGGGAGGAGAAGAGCCAGAAGAGAAACCTGCTACAAGTATTTTCCAAAAAGCGCTCGACTTGGTCGAAGTAAAACCAGAAGAGGCTCTACACGTGGGCGACTCTTTACCTGCTGACATTGCTGGCGCTAACAATATGGGCATTTTGAGTGTGTGGGTGAATGCGACAGGCGCAAGTAACTCAACGGATATAACGCCAAGTTTTGAAATCCAAAAAACGGTAGAAGTAAAAGAAATCCTTAAAACACTCGCCCAATAAAAGCAGCGGATTAGAAAACTACAAACCCCCAGACACTGCTCTGGGGTTTATTTTGTCAGCTCGAAAAGCATTTGGATCATAGGTGGTCAAAAGCCCCTAGAGCTGTACACTTTTGGGGAAAATTGAAATGGAATGCCGATTCTTTTCAGGAGAGATGCAAAAAAGCCCCAGTCTTTCGACTGAGGCTCTAAATAGCGGTCGGTGAAGAGCCGAATTCTAACTTCAGGCGAACCCCCACTTGGGTTCAAATCCATTGATACATTACCGACTAATACAGTCCAAGCGAGATCATAAACTCTAAAACGACGAAAGCCTGCTAAAAAGCAGGCTTTCTAATAGTGGTCGGTGAAGAGGGATTCGAACCCCCGACCCTCTGGTCCCAAACCAGATGCGCTACCAAGCTGCGCTATTCACCGAACTGTATTTACTGATTTTCTCAAATCAGACAGGACACTTCAACTAAGAAGTCACCTTAATTAATGGGGTGGCTAACGAGATTCGAACTCGCGACCACCGGAATCACAATCCAGGGCTCTACCAACTGAGCTATAGCCACCATCAATTTTTGCTGTTTACCGCTCTATATAGCCATAAACTAAATAGTGGTCGGTGAAGAGGGATTCGAACCCCCGACCCTCTGGTCCCAAACCAGATGCGCTACCAAGCTGCGCTATTCACCGACGATGTTTTATCTTGATTGAATCAAGATTGGGAGCAATGCTACCGCATTCAATCTAAAAAAGAAAGAATGGGGTGGCTAACGAGACTTGAACTCGCGACAACCGGAATCACAATCCGGGGCTCTACCAACTGAGCTATAGCCACCACTGATTTTTACCGATGTATCCTCCGAGGCAATGGTACGCCCGAAAGGATTCGAACCTTCGACCTTTGGCTCCGGAGGCCAACGCTCTATCCAACTGAGCTACGGGCGCATGCCCTATCGGCGGAGTGGAATAATACGGATATCACACTATGCCGTCTAGTACTTTTTTTACTTTTTTTATCGTTTGGTCTCTTTTTCGACAGTTATCTTCCGTTAAAGTGGATTTTTGATGTGATTCACGCCCTGTCATGGATAACTTGTTGTTTATTGCAACAAGTTATCGGGATATAATCACCCATTATTTACATTGATTTAACAGCTGCAACCAAGTTGTCTAATCATTCTATGCCATTCAGTGGAATTTAATGATTTCTCTGCTCGGCATTAATACTCTAACTATATAAATAGGTAAGTCACTTACCTCGGGAATGTGAAGTGGGTTTAATGGATATGTCTCGACAAATGATTAGCGTTTTGTTCGCTGCCTTAACGTTTTCTACGGCAGCTTTAGCTTCTGACATCAGCCAAACTGAATACGATGCGATCGCAGAACGCATCCAACCTGTCGGTGATGTTTATCTAGCGGGTTCTGAGCCAGTGAAAGAAGAACCAACCGGTCCACGTGATGGCGCCACAGTTTATGGTACTTTTTGTATTGCTTGTCACGCATCTGGTGTAAACGGCGCACCTAAAACAGGTAATGCCGATGATTGGGCACCACGTATTGCACAAGGCAAAGATACGTTAGTGAAGCACGCATTAGAAGGCTTCAATGCGATGCCAGCCAAAGGAACCTGTATGGACTGTTCTGACGATGAAATCATCGCAGCAATTGACCACATGATTGAAGGTCTATAAGTAAAGACATCAACGAAAAAGGCTTGCCAGTTGGCAAGCCTTTTTGTTTTTAGTCAGTGAGAACAAGGTTACTTTACTTCTTGAACATTGCTCGAATATTGGCAATGTGTGCTTGACCTTTCGCCATACGCTCTTCTGCTGATACTGGCTTTTTGTTTACTTCCCATTCAACGTCATCAAATGGCAACTCATCCAAAAAGCGGCTTTGAGTCGGTTTTATCAACTCGCCGAACTGCCGACGCTCTTTGCACATAGTGAAAGTCAGTTCACGTTGCGCTCGAGTAATACCAACGTACATCAGGCGACGCTCTTCTTCCACGTTATCTTCATCAATACTGGTTTGGTGCGGTAAAATACCTTCTTCGGACCCAATTAAGTATACATATGGGAACTCAAGGCCTTTTGATGCGTGCAAGGTCATCAGTTGTACTGCATCACTGTCTTCATCTTCTTCACCGCGCTCCATCATGTCACGCAAGGTCAAACGTTGAACGACTTCTTTTAACGTTTTCTCTTCTTGATCGTAGTTGTCACCCTCTAGGTCCGCCACTATCCATGAATAAAGGTCAGAAACGTTCTTCATTCTCATTTCAGCGGCTTTCGGACTTGCTGAAGTTTCGTATAGCCAATCTTCATAATGGATATCACGAACTAGCGAACGAACCGCTTCGACGGTATCACCACGCTCAGCTTGATCAGCAATCGCCACTAGCCATTGGGTGAAACGACGCAAGTTTTCTAGGCCACGTCCCGTTAGGTGCTGTTCGAGCCCCATTTCAAAGCTCGATTCAAACAGGCTCTTGCCTCGCATATTGGCATAACTGCCTAATTTCTCTAACGTTACTGGGCCAATTTCACGTCGCGGAGTGTTCACAATGCGCAAAAATGCATTGTCGTCATCCGGATTAACCAAAACGCGCAAATACGCCATGATGTCTTTAATCTCTGCGCGCGCAAAAAACGAGGTGCCGCCAGAAATTTTATACGGTACACGGTTTTGCATCAGAGACTTTTCAATCAAACGTGATTGGTGGTTACCACGATATAGAATCGCATAATCTTTATATTCGGTACGGTTTAGGAACTTATGCGCAATTAGTTCACCCGTTACGCGCTCTGCTTCGTGCTCTTCATTTTTAGCCAACAACACTTTGAGTTTTTCACCGTCAGGAATTTCAGAGAACAAGGACTTCTCATAGACGTGAGGGTTGTTAGCTATCAAAATGTTGGCCGCACGCAAGATTCGACTCGTTGAACGGTAGTTTTGCTCTAGCTTAATCAAACGCAAATTCGGATAATCTTCACCCAGCAACACGAGGTTCTGAGGTTTCGCACCACGCCATGAATAAATAGACTGATCGTCATCCCCTACAACCGTCAATCGCCCACGTTCTCCGACGATTAATTTGACCAGCTCATACTGACTCGTGTTGGTATCTTGATACTCGTCAACCAGTAGGTAACGGATACGATTCTGCCAACGCTGACGAACGTCTTCATGATTACGTAAGAGTAAAACGGGCATCAAAATTAGGTCATCAAAATCAAGCGCGTTATAGGCTTTCATTTGTTTTTGGTACATATCAAAACAGAACGCAAACAATTGTTGCTGTTCACCTTGCGCACGCGCTTTGGCTTGCTCTGGCGTCAACATGTCGTTTTTCCAGTTGGAAATACAACTCAGAAGCTGACGTAGCAGATCTTTATCACCATCAAGCTGCTTTTCGGTAAGTTCTTTGAGCAGCGCTAGCTGGTCTTGGTCATCAAACAGTGAGAAGCCCGCTTTCAACCCTAAATGCTTGTACTCACGCTTGATGATGTTCAATCCTAAAGTGTGGAATGTTGATACCATCAAACCTTTAGACTCACCTTTCCCTAACGTTTGACCTACACGCTCCTTCATTTCACGTGCTGCTTTGTTGGTAAACGTCACCGCCGCAATGTTACGCGCTTTGTAACCACATTGCTGAACCAGATAAGCGATTTTATTGGTAATAACACGAGTTTTGCCCGAGCCAGCACCAGCTAGCACTAGGCATGGACCAGACACGTATTTCACGGCTTCATCTTGACTAGGGTTCAGCTTCATAGAAATTCTCTGCGGGTGATGAATGTGGCGCCTATGATAAAGGGGTGGCCTCGTGAAAGCTATGCTGATTTCTTGTAATTTTCACACCAATTAAGTGCAATATTCTGTTGCATAAATGGCTGGTATTTAAGCTATAATGAATGAACGTTCATTCACTAAAGGGTGACATTATGAAGGATAACCCTGCTGTAGATAAACGAGAACAAATCTTAGTCGCTGCTGAACAACTCATTGCTGAATCTGGTTTTCAAGGGCTTTCCATGCAAAAGCTCGCCAATGAGGCAGGTGTCGCAGCAGGGACGATTTACCGTTATTTCTCAGATAAAGAACATCTTTTAGAGGAACTACGCCTTAACGTTGCTAAGCGTGTTGCTACTGCGGTGCAACTAGGTGTTAGTGAAGAGATGCCTTTAAAACAGCGTTATCGAACCATGTGGCTCAATATTTGGAATCTAGCGAGCTCGAACTTAAGTGCGATCAGCAACCGAGTCCAATATGAGTCTTTACCCTGTTCAAATAGTAGCAAAGCTCGGGAACTTGAGAGACAAATGTTTGCCCAAGTAGATCTTCTTTTTAATCAGGGTAAAGACGAGGGAGTATTCAAGCTTCTCGATAACGAAGTACTTTCTGGATTAAGTTTTGAGGCAAGTGTTGCACTTGCTCGGAAACACGCTTTGGGATTTTATCAACTGGATAAGACGGCATTAGAGGCCGCTATTGAAGCCAGTTGGGATGCAATTATTAAACACTAACTTGGAGTTCTTAATAGAATGAAAAAGTGGATTTTGATGCTATCAATTGTTTTATTACTTTTTGGTAGCGTTGTTACATACAGACTAATTGATATCAAAGACAAAATGGAGCAGTTTGCCAATCGCCCTGAACCAGCATTCCCAGTAACCGTAACTGAAGTGCAAGCGGTGGATTGGGTACCAGTCATCGAGGCAATTGGTTTTATCGAGCCAAATCAAGGCGTGACGGTAGCGAACGAAACGAGCGGTGTTATCGATAAAATCGCATTTGATTCCGGTACTCAAGTCAAAGCAGGTCAGCCACTAGTACTGCTTGACTCTGACGTTGAGAAAGCGAATTTAAAGAGCTCGCAAGCCAAGTTGCCAGCAGCAGAAGCGAAATACAAACGCTACCAAGGGCTATTTAAAAAAGGCTCTATTTCTAAAGAAGCGTATGACGAAGCAGAAGCGAACTACTTCTCCTTAAAAGCGGACATTGAAAGCTTGAAAGCGACCATCGACCGACGCGAAATCAAAGCGCCATTTGATGGTGTAGTAGGTATTCGTAACGTGTACCTCGGTCAGTACCTACAAGCGGGTACCGATATTGTTCGCCTGGAAGACACCAGCGTGATGCGTTTACGCTTTACCGTGCCGCAAACCGATATTTCACGTATCAATATCGACCAAGAAGTGGATATCTTCGTGGATGCCTACCCAGAACAGCCTTTCAAAGGTTCAATTTCTGCGATTGAGCCTGCGGTTAACGTACAAAGTGGTTTGATTCAAGTTCAAGCGGATATCCCTAACAGTGACGGCAAACTGCGTAGTGGTATGTTCGCGCGTGCAAACATCATTCTGCCTAAGTTAGAAAATCAGGTCACTCTACCTCAAACCGCGATCACATTTACGCTATATGGCGACAATGTTTACATCGTAACAGAAGAAGATGGCGAAAAACGCGTTAAGCAGCATGTGGTAAAAGTTGGCGAACGCTCTAAAGATATCGCACACATTCTAGAAGGCGTGAAGCCAGGTGATGTGGTAGTGACATCGGGTCAAGTCCGTTTGAGTAACCATGCGAAAGTAAGCATTGTCGAAAGCGATGCAACTACCCCACCTGCTGAAACACCAATGCTTTAAGTTGGAGGCATCATGCGCTTTACAGATGTTTTTATAAAACGTCCAGTTTTAGCGGTATCGATCAGCTTTTTGATTGCATTGCTTGGTTTGCAAGCGGTGTTCAAAATGCAAGTTCGTGAGTACCCTGAAATGACGAATACGGTGGTCACCGTGACCACCAGTTACTACGGTGCAAGTGCCAACTTGATCCAAGGCTTTATTACTCAGCCATTGGAGCAAGCGGTGGCGCAAGCCGATAATATTGATTACATGACTTCGCAATCGGTACTAGGTAAATCAACCATTACTGTCAACATGAAGTTGAATACTGACCCGAATGCAGCATTGGCTGATATCTTAGCGAAAACGAACTCAGTACGTTCTCAGCTTCCAAAAGAAGCCGAAGATCCAACCGTAACCATGTCGACAGGTTCGACAACGGCGGTACTGTACATCGGCTTTACGAGTGACGAGTTATCTTCAAGCCAGATCACTGACTACCTTGAGCGTGTAATCAACCCGCAGTTGTTCACTGTAAACGGTGTATCCAAAGTTGACCTGTATGGTGGTATGAAGTACGCACTGCGCGTATGGCTAGATCCTGCCAAAATGGGCGCTTTGAAGTTGACCGCTACGGATGTGATGAGCGTTCTTAACGCCAACAACTACCAATCTGCAACCGGTCAAGCGACGGGTGAGTTCGTACTTTATAACGGTAGCGCAGATACTCAGGTATCAAACGTTGCTGAACTTGAAGCATTGGTCGTGAAAACTGGTGAAGGGGATGTCATCCGCCTAGGTGATATCGCTAAAGTAACGCTGGAGAAGAGTCACGACGTTTATCGCGCAAGTGCAAACGGTCAAGAAGCCGTGGTTGCGGCGATCAACGCAGCACCAAGCGCTAACCCAATCAACATTGCAGCAGACGTACTTGAACTGTTGCCTCAGCTTGAGCGCAACCTACCAAGTAACATCAAAATGAACGTGATGTACGACTCAACTATCGCCATCAACGAATCGATTCACGAAGTAGTGAAAACGATTCTTGAAGCAGCGGTCATCGTACTTGTGGTTATCACACTGTTCCTGGGTTCATTCCGCGCGGTAATCATTCCTATCGTGACCATTCCACTTTCATTGATTGGTGTGGCAATGGTGATGCAGGCAATGGGTTTCTCTTGGAACTTGATGACGCTACTGGCGATGGTGCTTGCCATCGGTCTGGTGGTGGATGACGCGATCGTTGTACTAGAAAACGTTGACCGTCACATCAAAGAAGGGGAATCGCCATTCCGAGCTGCAATTATTGGTACGCGTGAAATTGCGGTTCCAGTTATCGCGATGACATTGACGCTAGGTGCAGTGTACGCGCCGATCGCATTGATGGGTGGTATCACCGGTTCATTGTTCAAAGAGTTTGCTTTGACACTGGCAGGTTCAGTATTCGTATCCGGCATCATCGCTTTGACACTATCACCAATGATGTGTTCGAAGATGCTGAAGGCGAACGAGAAGCCAAGCAAGTTTGAGCAAAAAGTTCACCATGTACTTGATGGCATGACTAATCGCTACGCAAGCATGTTAAAAGCAATAATGGCTAGCCGACCAGTGGTGATCGTGTTTGCGATAATTGTATTCGCAAGTTTACCAGTCCTATTCAAGTTTATTCCTAGCGAGCTAGCTCCATCTGAAGATAAAGGTGTTGTAGTACTCATAGGGACCGCACCATCAAATTCGAATTTGGACTACATCCAAAACACCATGGATGATGTGAATAAGATTCTCTCTGATCAACCAGAAGTGGAATACGCTCAGGTATTTAACGGTGTACCGGATTCTAACCAAGCGTTTGGTTTAGCTACACTCAAACCATGGGGCGAACGAGAAGCGAGCCAAGCAGAAATCAAACAGCGTGTTGGTGGGCTTGTTTCGAGCATTCCGGGAATGTCTATTGCTGCCTACGAAATGCCGGAGCTACCAGGTGCTGGTTCAGGCCTTCCTGTACAGTTCGTAATTACAACGCCAAACAACTTTGAAAGTTTGTTTACCGTTGCAAATGACATTCTGTCGGAAGTAGCAAGCAGTCCAATGTTTGTCTATTCCGATCTGGATCTGAAATATGATTCTGCAACGATGAGGATCAAGATCGATAAAGACAAAGCAGGTGCCTACGGTGTGACTATGCAAGACATTGGTATCACCCTCAGCACCATGATGGCAGATGGTTATGTAAACCGTATCGACCTAAATGGCCGCTCTTATGAGGTAATTCCTCAGGTTGAGCGTAAATGGCGTCTAAACCCAGAATCGATGAAGAACTACTATGTACGCTCTGTGGATGGTAAAGCGGTTCCATTAGGTAGTCTGATTACCATTGATGTGGTGGCTGAGCCTCGCTCTTTGCCACACTTCAACCAGCTAAACTCAGCAACTGTGGGTGCTGTTACAGGCCCTGGTGTTTCGATGGGGGATGCAGTTAATTGGTTTGAAAATATTGCACAAACCAAACTGCCTGCAGGGTATAACCATGATTACATGGGCGAATCTCGTCAGTTTGTAACGGAAGGTAGTGCCTTGTATGCAACCTTCGGTCTTGCACTTGCGATCATCTTCCTCGTTCTGGCGATTCAATTTGAATCACTCCGCGATCCTATTGTCATCATGGTATCTGTACCTCTGGCAATATGTGGTGCCTTGATCGCATTGGCCTGGGGTACGGCCTCGATGAACATATACTCGCAGGTTGGTTTGATCACGCTGGTCGGCCTAATAACCAAGCACGGTATCTTGATCTGTGAAGTCGCCAAGGAAGAGCAGTTACATAATAAACTGTCTCGTATTGATGCGGTGATGGAAGCTGCGAAAGTGCGTCTTCGCCCTATCCTAATGACCACTGCAGCGATGATCGCAGGTCTGATCCCACTGATGTACGCAACAGGTGCAGGTGCCGCGCAACGTTTCAGTATCGGTATCGTCATCGTTGCTGGCCTTGCAATCGGTACACTGTTCACACTATTCGTGCTACCTGTGATTTACAGCTACCTAGCTGAAAAACACAAACCTCTGCCAGTATTTGTTGAAGACAAAGACTTGGAGAAGTTAGCGCGAGTTGACGAAGCGAAAGCAGCTCATCGTGAATTAGCGGATAACAGATAAGTTATTAAGGCATTCAAAAAGGTCACTTCGGTGGCCTTTTTTATTGCCGCTCTCTTTTTTGCCATCTAAATGGCGACTTTCACGTATCATTTACTTAAAATGAGGACAAATCAAAAGGAGTTTTAGCCACTATGTTTGACCCAAAGAAATTAGAGCAAATTGCTAAACAGATTCACGACTCAATGCCTCAACCTGTAAAAGAGTTGGGCTCTGATGTCGATCAGAAAGTTCGTCAAGTAATCCAAGGCCAGCTAAACAAGCTAGATGTTGTAAGTCGCGAAGAGTTTGATGTTCAAACTCAAGTTTTACTACGTACACGTCAAAAGCTAACAGAAATGGAACAGAAGTTGGCGCAACTTGAAGAAAAGCTTGCTGAAAAATAAGTATCAAAGCGCTCCTCACAAAGGAGCGTTTTTCTTATCGGCGCGCAGATAAATCGGCTAAAAACAAAAAGGCTTGGTCAACGGCGACCAAGCCTTTTGATTAGATGTTGTGTTTTATTTTGTATTTATCACTCCAGTCTGCCTGGAGTTTATCTACTGCGTTACTTGAGACTAAGTAAATTACGCTGTATTAAGGTTTCATTTCTAGGAGAAGGCGCGAACTTTACGATAGTAAACGAGCACCTTCGACACCGAAATGGAGCCTTAAGGCCAGTCATTTAGCCGCCCACTGCGATACGCTTCATATCAGTCATGTAACCACGTAGCTCTTCACCGATGTACTCTACAGGGTGGTTACGGATTGTTTCATTCACAGCGATAAGAGTCGCGTTATCCACTTGGTTAGACGTTTCACCTAAACCTTTACCAATTACGTCAGTATTTACGGCTGGCATAAACTTCTCACGTAGAAGCGGCGTTGCTACGTTAGCGAACAGGTAGTTACCGTATTCCGCAGTGTCTGAGATAACCACGTTCATCTCGTATAAACGCTTACGTGCGATAGTGTTTGCGATAAGTGGCAGCTCGTGTAGAGACTCATAGTAAGCAGACTCATCGATGATGCCAGATGCCGTCATCGCTTCGAATGCTAGCTCAACACCCGCACGAACCATAGCAACCATCAAGATACCGTTATCGAAGTACTCTTGCTCAGAGATTTCTACGTCAGTTTCTGGGTAGTTTTCGAAAGCAGTTTCACCTGTTTCTGCACGCCAGCCTAGTAGATTTGCATCGTCGTTTGCCCAGTCAGCCATCATAGTGCTAGAGAAGTGACCGGTGATGATGTCATCCATGTGCTTGTTGTATAGCGGACGCATCAGTTCTTTTAGCTCTTCAGAAAGCTCAAATGCTTTCACTTTTGCAGGGTTAGTTAGGCGATCCATCATGTGAGTGATACCACCAAACTTCAGTGCTTCAGTGATGGTTTCCCAACCGTATTGAAGAAGCTTACCAGCGTAGCCAGGATCGATACCATCAGCAATCATCTTCTCGTAACATACGATAGAGCCAGCCTGTAGCATGCCACAAAGGATAGTTTGCTCACCCATTAGGTCAGATTTCACCTCAGCAACAAAAGAAGACTCTAGACAGCCTGCACGGTGACCACCTGTTGCTGCAGCCCAAGCTTTCGCGATATCCCAACCTTCACCTTTTGGGTCGTTCTCTGGGTGAACAGCGATAAGAGTCGGTACACCGAAACCGCGCTTATATTCTTCACGAACTTCCGTACCTGGACATTTAGGTGCAACCATTACTACCGTTAGGTCTTTACGGATTTGCATGCCTTCTTCAACAACGTTGAAACCGTGAGAGTAACCTAGTGCTGCGCCTTCTTTCATTAACGGCATTACCGTCTCAACAACGTTTGTGTGCTGCTTATCTGGAGTAAGGTTTACTACTAGATCAGCTTGTGGAATTAGCGTTTCGTAGCTACCTACCTCAAAACCGTTGTCTTTTGCGTTTTTGAATGACTGGCGTTGCTCATCAATCGCGGCTTGGCGAAGCGCATAAGCAACGTCTAGACCAGAGTCGCGCATGTTCAGACCTTGGTTAAGACCTTGAGCACCACAACCTACAATGACTACTTTCTTACCTTTCAGATAATCCGCTTCTGAAGCGAACTCACTGCGGTCCATAAAACGACAACGACCTAATTGGTCCAACTGCTCGCGCAAGTTTAGGGTATTGAAATAATTAGCCATCTGGGTGCTCCTTTGAGATTCTTCCATTGAGGTCAGTAATTGCCTTACCGAATAACTTTATACTAAAACAGACATGAGATTGCTTAAAGTGATATATTCACAATTAGTTATTGCAATTTATGCAACGTGGAAATGAAAATTTAATGAATATCAAAAGCCTGCAACTTTTCATTCATCTCTGTGAGAGTAAAAGTTTCGCCAAGACCGCAGCGGCAATGCATATTAGCCCTTCAGCCTTAAGCCGACAGATACAAAAATTAGAGGAGGAAACCAGCCAACAATTGTTTTTACGCGACAACCGTAGCGTTGATTTAACTATCCAAGGTAAAAAGCTAGTCCCAGTCGCCTTAAAGATTCTTGGCGAATGGCAGCAGTATCAGAGTCATCTGAAGGGAACCGAGGATGAATTGAAAGGAGAAATCCGTCTCTTTTGTTCTGTTACTGCAAGCTACAGCCATCTTCCGGAGCTAATATCTGACTTTCGTATTCAGAACCCTTTCATTGAATTCAAACTATCAACCGGCGATCCAGCTCAAGCGATCGACAAAATACTAGCAGATGAAGCCGATATTGCCATATCAGCCAAGTCAGAACAGATGCCAAATAAAATCGCATTTGAAACGATCAGTGAAATCCCACTTTCTGTCATCGTACCTGTTGGGGTTAGTGCGTTTGCTGAAGAGCTACAAAAAGAAAAACCAGACTGGTCGGTCATTCCATTCATACTCCCAGAAGCAGGAACGGCAAGGGACAGGGCCAATACTTGGCTCAAACAAATGAAAATAAAGCCAAAGATCTACGCACAAACCTCCGGACATGAAGCCATCGTAAGTATGGTTGCATTGGGGTGTGGAGTAGGTATCGCACCTGATGTTGTAATCAACAACAGTCCGGTAAGAGAAAAGATAAATCGTTTAAAAGTCTTACCAATTAAACCTTTTAAACTTGGTGTTTGCTGCAACAAAACTCAGCTGGAGAATCCGCTTGTTAAAGCCTTTTGGAAGGTTGCAGAGAGCAAGTATATCGCACCTTAGATGAACACTTTTTAGGTATAAAGTGAGCTAATTTTAAAACTCTATAGATGCAAAAAAGCCCGCTCTTTCGAGCGGGCTTCTTACATTTAAAGCCTGGCGATGTCCTACTCTCACATGGGGAAGCCCCACACTACCATCGGCGCTATTTCGTTTCACTTCTGAGTTCGGCATGGAAATCAGGTGGGTCCAAAACGCTATGGTCGCCAAGCAAATTCTTTAATCTGGAAAGCTGTTTTTTAATTCTCGTTCTTACACATTCAATGTTCTTTCATTGAGTCCATCAAAACCCCTTGGGTGTTG